>NZ_JBKQQD010000346.1:0-4748 GCF_052144515.1 Mycobacterium sp.
TGGCAACGACGTCGACGACGCCATCCGCTCCAACTGCGCGCGCTGCTCATCGGTGACCGGCATCGCCGCGGCAGTCATAACAGGCATACTACAAACTACCGCATTATTTAACAGACGGAGCACTAGCTGCGGTCAGCTCCGTATTGAGGCCACCGCCTTGACGAGCAAGTCGCGGGCGCGTTGCGTGTCGACCTTCGCCACCGGCTGGCCTGGGACGACAAGCGGATTGGCGATCACGATCACCTGGTAGTCGCCGAACTGCGCCGAGTAGTCGTAGAGCTCACCGGTGTGGGGTCCCCCGTCGTACACCGCCTGCAGGACGCGATGCAGGCCCTGCGTGTGCGCCCCGTCGACGTGCGGCGCATCGATCACCTCGATGGCGCCCCGCAACTGGGGCCCGGAGAACGCTACCCTGCTGCAGTCCTTGCCGGGGTCTTGGATCGGCACCTCTTTGGAGGTCTCCACGGCAATGACGACGTAGCGGTCGCCGTTGCCCTCGGCGGACACTGCGGCCATGTTGCCCTGCAGGTCCGGCGGCATGTCCGGCCCGCCCGCGACTTTCGCGCAGGCGGCCGGATCGAACGTCAGCCCTTCGGGCAGCTTGCGGGCGGACAGCAGCTTGGGGTCGATCGCCCTTTCGCTGATCTCGGTGACGCTGAACTCGGGCCCGAAGCTCGACTTGACGCCTGCGACCTTGGCGATGTCCACGTTTGGGGAGGCGGTATTTGGAGCCGAAGAGCACCCGGCGAACAGGCACACCGATGCGATCGCGAGCACCACCTTCGACATCGTGGCCAATCTACCCAACGCCGGTGCTCAGCTGCGCAACGTAGACACCGTTTTGACCAGCAGATCGGCGGCGAATTGCGGTGGCAGCGCCGGCAGCGCCGATCCGGGGTCGGTGGTCAGCGTGGTGAACGCGTAGTAGTCGCCCAGGTAGGCGGTGAATGTGTATGCCCGAGAATCGATTTCGGTCCCAGACTCGACCGATGTCCGGATGTCGGCCACCATGCCGAGGGTCTCGGCGCCATCGATGCGCGGAGCGTCGGTGAGCCGGACGCTGACGGAGGTGCGCCCGGTCATCGTCCACTGCCCACACGCGGCGACGACGTCGTGGTCCGGGGCCAGTGGCCCCGCCAAGCCCGGCACAAAAACCACTATCGCGTCGACGATGCCGCCCGAACCCGACCCGGATACGCCCTGCGCCGATTGGTCGGGTCCATTGCCGGGATCGGCGAGTCTGGCGCACTGCGGCGGCTTGGCCCTCGCACCCGCTTCAAGACCCCAGATCACCCTTGGTGAGGCCCCGCTGGGAATGCCGGTGCTCACCTCATAGCCGGGCGGCAGCTCGCGAACGACCCGCTTGATGTTGGCGGGGTTGACGGCACTGCCATAAGCCGAAGGCGGCTTTGTGGACGTGGCCGACGGCGTGGGCGCGGGCGAATGAGCGCACGCGGTCACCAACAGTGTGAGCACGTAAGGTGCTACCGGGCCTATCCGGAACGGCCGCATGCCCGTTCGTACCACGGCGGATAAGCATCAGGCCGCTTGTCGCCAACCCCACACCAGTTGGCATTCTGAGCGCGACCGCGGTCAGCCGACCGCCTCGATCACTTGGCGGGCAACGCGCTTGATCTGATCAACCATGTCACGCCGGAGGTGCAGGTCACGCTGGCGGGGCACATCGATGACGGTGGTGATCACGCCGACGTCTTCGCGCTGCCAGACCGCGCCGTAGTGGTCCATGATCGCGCGCATCGGCGCATTGTCGGAAAGCATTCGTGCGGAAAATCTATTGACTCCGTCAACCTTGGCGGCGATGGACAGGGCGCCGATCAGGAAGCTCCCGATCCCCCGGCCCTGATAGGCGTCGGCGACGGTGAACGCGATCTCGGCGACCGTTGGATCGCTCTCGTCACGAACAAAGCGCGCGTCGGCCACCGGGTCGCTGCCGTCGGTCACCACCCAGACGAAGTGGTCGACGTAGTCGACCTCGGACAGGTAGTGCATTAGCGCCGGGGTGGGAGCGCGAGCCGTCATGAACCGCCGGTACAGCGTCTCGCTGGAGAATTGGATGTGGCCGTGCACGGTCCGCTCGCTGTCGCCGGGGAGGACCGGGCGCACCATTAGGTGGGTTCCATCGCGAACCCGTATCAGGATCGGCGTGATGAATGCGGCGAGCCGCTGGCGCACCGTGCGCAGCAGCCGCGGCATGACCCCGGGGATTTGCACCAATTGGGTGAAGGCGTCGCTGTCGCCGGTCCAGCCGCTGAGCGGTTCGGCCGTGGTGACTGTCGCGATCCGCGGGATGTCGCGCAGCAGGGCGATCTCTCCGACGATCTCGCCAGGAGACGCCTGTCCGATGGCCACCACGCCGTCGCTACCGACGCGTTTGATCTCGACGGTACCCGACGAGATGAGCAGGAACGAAACCGCCTGCTCGCCCTGCTGCATCAGCACCTGGCCGGCCGCGGCCCGCAGCGGCTGAAGGCAGGCCGCCAACGGCACTAAGTCCTCGGCGGGACATCCCTCGAAGATGTCCATCATCGCGAGCTCTTCTGCCCGCGCACCGGTCAATCCGGCCACCACGGCATCCCAGGGGTCGCAGAGTTTCGGCGCGGGGCAGGAATTCGCGGTACCCGCACTACCATGAACCCGCCGCCCTGTTATCGTCCCATCCGCGACAGGCACCCGGCCCATCTCGCGGTGCGATGCGACTCAGGGTATGGCGTCGGGTGCTGGTTCGGCAAGAAGCAAGAAGACGCACACCCGCGCGCCGATACAGTGTTACGGCCCATTCTTCTTCTCCGGCTCCGGGTCGTTGCATGTCATTGCCAAGGCCGCTGTCACCACAAACGAGGATTGCGAGGTTCTGCGAAGTGCTGTATTTGCAACGGCAGAATCAGTGCGACGTGACCATTTTGCCGGGCATCGGCAGTCCGCGTTTAGCTGAGACGGTGTTAGGCATTTGCGAAGTTCGCGTTGTGCGGTTTGTGAAGCACAAGGCTGGCCGCTGGGAACTGAATGAGCGAAGTGTCCCGAGTTTCGTGCACGCCACGGTTCGTGGCCGGTGCGGATTCCCGGCTTGCAGCGCGGCACGGTAGCTGGTCCGGCTCTTGCCCAGCCGATGCGGGGCGAGGTTGCCCGCGACCGGCCAGTGCCGTTTGCCCAGGCCAGAGCTCGTCAATCGTGGATCCTTCGGCAGAGCAGGGCTGATGCAGTCACCCGACCTGACTTACGCCGCGCACACCGAACGGTATCCGGTCGTCGTTTTGGATTCGACAGCGTATTCAACCCGATCTTGTCACTCCGATGCAGCTAACGCAGCTGTGTTTTCCGATTCGAGCTCTGCTTACCTACTACCGTCCTTCATTGCTAGGAGCCATAAGATCGGTTGTCCAAAAACTTTTCAGCAATTTCGCTGGAGTAATGATTCTGGTGACGGCCTCAACCGGACTCTAGACAGTCACCAAAATGCTGGAACGGAATTGATGCATCACCGGTCGGCGGCCACCCACGGATTGCTGACCCAATCCCATTGGGCTTAGTTTCTCCGCCTTGCTGAATATTACCGGGACAGTAACAGATTCTATGGCGGTTGCCACATTGACGCACCGCCTCTTTTCGGCTATAGCGAGACGCCGTTTTGGAGGTATGCTCCTTGCGATTAGTAATACGCTGACTCTCGGTCCGCTCCGCGTTTGCATTCCTTGAGTCTGGGCATTGACGATGATAAGGGTCGAAGAACGGATTTCAGCAGGCTATGGACTCAAAGTATAAAGATTTAAGAAAATCCATTCTGTAAGTACTAAAGACGTTGGATTGACAAACTGGAAGTCGGCGCTACCGAAGCAAGGATGCCAATGACCGTTATATTACTGGATGCCACAAGGGTCGACGAATTCCGTCTCCGGGAAGGCCTCAGCTGGCGTGATCCGGACATCGACTGCACGTTGGTGGTATCAGAGCCGTCGGCCGACCCTGAGTTGTGGGCCGAGTACTCAATCGGCGCGCATCGCAGCTATCGCAAGCATGGTGTGGAGTGTGCTCTCGACCTCGACGCGTTGCGCAACGGTGCCGACACCATCATGTTCTTCGCGGTGATCGATGACGCCGGACGGATGGTGGCCGGCGTCCGCGCCAAGGGACCGCTGCGGTCGGCCGACGACTCGCATGCGGTCGTCGAATGGGCGGGGCAACCCGGCGAACAGGCTGTCCGCAATATGATCAACGACCGGGTGCCGTTCGGCGTCCTGGAGATGAAGTCGGCATGGGCAACCGATGATACGGATCGGAGTCCTGGGCTCACCAGCGCTGTGGCTCGCAGTGCTTTCCACATGATGGCGTTACTCGACGTTCAATTTTGCATGGCCACAGCCGCGGCCTACGCACTGAACCGGTGGCGCTCGTCTGGAGGGGTGGTGGCAGGTATTCCCGCGACGCCCTACCCCGATAAACGCTACCAAACCAAGATGATGTGGTGGAACCGACGCGATTTCGTGAATCATGCAGAACCAGAACAGGTTTCCAAAATACTCATGGAAACAAATCAGCTGACTCAAGAGTTTCACAGCCGGTATGAGACGGACGCCCTTGTTGTCGGTGGAGCGTAATGCGTCACGACTGAGGAAGCGTCTGCCGCCTCGCGCAGCAACTCGGCGAAACCCTTGATGAACCGGTCTCCGGCGTGCTGACCGAGGTGCTCGTTGACGACCTTGAAACGGTCCAGATCCAGGAACAATACCGCG
>NZ_JBKQQD010000347.1:0-4562 GCF_052144515.1 Mycobacterium sp.
TTCAGCAGCGTCCCAGGCTTGGTGCGGCTGCGGCCCTTAAGCTGGTGGCGCTTGCGCTCGGGCGCCAGCCGGCGGTCGATGGTGGCCGCCGACATCGACACCAGCAGCGCCGCGGTGTCATCGTCGACGTCCAGCTCGCCGAACCGCCGCAAAATCGGCACCAGCTCGCCCAGCACCGGCGCCAGCCGCTTGCCCGCCGGCATGCCCAGAACCGCCCAGCAGAATACCAGCGCCGCAACGACTTTCGCCCCGTACTTCGGCGGCCTCGGCGGTCGGGGCTTGACCAGCTTCGGCCGCAACGCTGCCTTGAGTGCCTTGCGGGCGTGGTTGCGATGCCAACCGGTGGTGGCGCACAACTCGTCGAGGATCCTGCCCTTGCCGGCCTTGTCCGCCCGCGAGTACGCTAACGATCGTTTAGTTACGGCCTAGACGCATGCGCTAGATCCTACTAGACTTCGTAACTCGTACGTAACTTGTAACGACGCACCGGTTGGTGCGCGAAATCGATCGGAGACATATCATGGCGTATAACAGACGAGGCCGCAGCGGTGGCCGCGGAATCACCAACCTGTTGGGCGATTTCACGGACGACTTGAAGGACTACGTCGACGACGAGCTCGATCGGGACGACGACTGGGACTACGACCGGGGCTACCGGGGCCGGGGCTACCGGGACCGGGGCTACGACCGGGACTACCGGGGACGGCGCGACGAGCGTGAGACCGAGGACGACCTCATTAGTCTGCGCTCCGCCGTCAAGGAGCTAACCGAGAAGGTCAACCACCTGGCCGAAAGCAAAAGCAAATAGCGACGCAAGGAACGCCGTCTCATCCACCCCGACCTGACACCTTTCGCACGGTCGGGGTGGACTGACTTGATCCCGCAGTCGACCGCGGCAGCCGATTGAGGTCGCGACGCTGGAGTCTGTTCGAGGCTAGGCGCGGCCTCGTCGACAGCGCGAGCGATGAAGCAGGGCTATTCGCATATTCGGCGAACCGGGCGAGACCGGCCCCACTACCATCGAGTTCTTTTGGATGGCGCCCAATTATGTGCTGCCGCGTCATTCGCAGAAGACGCAGCGATTCTAGTGGTGTGTCTCGGATTTAGCTGACTTTTTCGAGGGCTATGCGCCCGCGGGCGACTTTGGCAAGGATGGATTCGGCGGTCGCGGTCCAGACGTAGGGACGGGGATCGTCGTTGTGCGCGTTGAGGTATTCCTCGATCGAGGCGATCAGGTCGGGCACGGAATGAAATACCCCGCGCCGCAGCGCTTTATCGGTGAGTTCGCGGAACCAGCGTTCGACGAGGTTGAGCCACGACGAGGAGGTCGGGGTGAAATGGAACTGGAACCGGGGGTGTTTGTCGACCCAGGCCTGCACGGTGGGGTGCTTGTGGGTGGCGTAGTTGTCGACGATCAGATGAATCGTCAAGTCCTTGGGCACCTCACGGTCGATGGTGCGCAAGAACTTCAAGAACTCCTGGTGGCGGTGGCGGGGCAGGCACTGTCCGATGACCGTGCCGGTGAGCACGTCGAGGGCGGCGAACAACGTGGTGGTGCCGTGGCGCCTGTAGTCATGGGTCATTGTCTGAGCGCGGCCCGGGACCATCGGCAACGACGCCTGGGTGCGATCCAGGGCCTGCACAGAAGACTTTTCGTCGGCGCACAACACGATCGCCTTCTCCGGCGGGTTCAAATACAAACCGACGACGTCAACGAGCTTCTCGTCGAAGCGGGGGTCGTTAGACAGCTTGAACGTCTCGATCCGGTGGGGTTTGAGCCCGCGGGCCGACCACACCCGCTGCACGGTGTCCTTGGAGACCCCGACCGCCTGCGCCATCGTCCTGCAGCTCCAGTGGGTCTGTCCCTGCGGACGGTGGTTCTGGGTCAGATCCAGGATCTCCTCGATCGTCTCCTGCGGGATCGAGGGCTTGCGGCCCCGGCCTTTGCGGACTTCCCCCAATTTCGCCACACCGTCCTCGGCGAACCGCGCACGCCAGTTCGCCACCGATGCCGGCGACACCGACAATGCCCGCGCAACAGCGGTATTGGCCGCTCCGTCTGCCGCCATCAACAACGCCTTCGCCCGCACGACCTCGCGATGGGCACCCGACTGCGATCGGGCCAACGACTCGAGCAACTCACGTTGCCCATCAGAAATCTCCAACGCAACAACAGGCTTCCTCATACACGGATTCTACCGAATAAACCCCGATTATTTGCGAGACACACCACTAGCACGATGCGCGCGGTGAACGGTTTACCTTCGCCCGAGCGGTGGCCGGCGGTGTTGAGCGCGGCGGCGGTCTCGGCATCGGTGTGGGTGTCGAGGAGCTGGTCGAGAGCGGCGAGGGTGTTGGGGTGGGTTTGGCGGACCTGCCAGGCCTTTGGCGGGATCGCCACGGTGAGGCTGGTGGTCTGCCCGCCGCGGAGTCGCACGTGCAGCTGGATGTGGTCGGTTTTGTGCAGGGTGACGTCGTCGACGAGGAGGCGGACCATGCGTTTGCGGTCCCGCTGCGGGGTGTCGGGTTTGGACCAGAGGGCGGGGAAATCGGTTGCCAAGCAACGGATTCGGTCTTTGACTTGGTCGGTGAGTGCGGCTTGGGTGGCGGCGTTGGCGCGTTCGTAGTCTTCCTGTGCGGTGTGCAGGGCGCGTAGCGCGTTGTTCCAATCGGCTTCGAGGCTGTCGGCGACGAGTCGATTGTCGGGGTCGACGGCCAGGTAGCGCCGGCGCGCCAGGTCGGCGCGGTGGCGGGCGCGTTCGACATGGCCGCGGCGCAGCGCGTCGGCTTCGGCGGCGCGGGTGTCGAGTTCGGCCCGCACGGTGAGCGCGACCTCGAGCGCGTGGGGGGTGAGGGTGTTCAGCAGCAGGGGGCCGACGGCGTCGTCGACGACGCCGCCGGGCACGCTCTGGCAGCGGGGTGCGCCGTCTTGGATGCAGCGGTTCATGCACTGGTAGTCGGGGATCTCGACGCCGCGGCGGGTGTGGTAGCGCACCGTCATCCGGCGCCCGCAGCGCCCGCAGATGGCCAGCCCCTGCAGTAGCGCGGCGCCCTCCCGGGCGGGGCCGGCGGTGCGGTCTTCACCGTGTGCGGTCGCGTTGCTCAGCAACAGTTTCTGGTTGGTTTCGTACTGGCCCCAGCTGATGTAGCCGGGGTGGGCGTCGGGCATCAGGGCGATCCACTGCTCGCGGGGCAGGGTCTCGAGGGTCTTCTTGCCGTTGTGGTTGAGGCGTTCGCGCCGGCGGCCGTAGGCGAACGCGCCGGCGTAGCGGGGATTGTGCAGGGTGCGCAGTATCCGCCAGTGCTGTAGCGGCATCCAGGCCAGCTCGCCCTTGTGCGTGCCGGTGCGCACCCGCACCGGGAACAGCAGCCCGTCGGCGTTGAACTGTTGCACGGTCGCGCGTGCCGAGCCGGTGCGAGCAAACAGGGTGAACACGTGCCGGATCGCTTGTTGCACACCGGTATCGGGGTCGAGCACGACCTTGCCGGCGGGGTCGTAGACCAGCCCGACCGGCAGCGGCATCTGTAGCACGCCGCGGCGGGCCTTGGATAGCTGTCCGCCGATGAGGCGGGCCCGGATGAAGTGCAGTTCGGCCTCGCTCATGGTGCCCTTGAGGCCCAGCAGCAGCCGGTCATTGAAGTCGGTCGGGTCATAGAGCCCATCCTCGTCGCAGATCAGCGTCGCGGACATGGCGCAGATCTCCAGCAGTCGGTGCCAGTCGGCGTTGTTGCGGGCCAGCCGGGACACCTCCAGGCCTAACACGATCCCGGCGCGGCCCATGCCGACCTCGGCGACCAGCCGCTGGAATCCTTCACGGTCGGCGGCGCTGGCACCGGATTGGCCCTGGTCAGTGTCGATGGTGACGATGTGCTCGGCTTCCCAGCCCAGCGCGATCGCCTTCTGCCGCAACGCGTACTGGCGGGCGGTGGACTCGGTGTTGGTCAGCACCTGCCGCAACGTGGACTGACGCACATACAGGTAGGCGGTGCGCGCCAGGTGCGCACCGGTCACCTTCGCAGCGGCCTGCTCGCTCATGCCCGCTTACCCCCGCGCCGCGACAGCGACCGCCATCGACGCCAGCAACCCGACCAGTTCGGCGTCGACACCGGTTGCGACCGGCGGCAATGTCGCGGCCGGCGTCGGCGGCGGGACGGCCGCAACCGTCGCTGCCTTGCCGATCCGCAGCCATGCGGCGACCCCGCGGTGCTGCAGCACACCCAGGCCGAGCCGCCAGCCGTCGACGTCGCCGGACAACGCCCGCTGGCGCAGCTGCTCGTAACCGCCGACGGCGTGGTCGTTGCTGTCGGGACCTTCGCCGATCTCATTGCGCTCCTCCACTTTTGGGATTTTTCGCGCGGGCCAGCGCTCGCTCTACCGAGCGTGGGTGCACCCTGATCGCGAACTTCTCGGCGATCACGGTCACCAGCCGCGCCGACCCCACCGACGGATCGGCCTCGCGCAGACGCTGCGCGTAGGCGACGACCTCCTCGGTGAGCTTGTGCGCGCGCCGCGGCCCGGGCTTGGCCGGCACTAGCCCGCCCAGCCCGTCGCGGTCCACCGC
>NZ_JBKQQD010000348.1:0-16519 GCF_052144515.1 Mycobacterium sp.
ATCACGTCATCGAATCGACCCTGCCGATTCTCACGTCCCAAAGCCACACACCGATTCTCCAGGCACACCCGCGCCAACCCCGCCCAGCCACGCCGAAACCGGCACACTAAATCAGCGGCGTCCTAGAAGCGCGGCCCGACCGGGCCTTTCGCTACTTGCCACCGACGACCCCTACGTCGGCTCGGACGAACTCCGGCGTCGCGCCGCGGATCGTGCCGGGGCCCGCACGGAGGTGCTCGACCAGCTGGGACATTGGTGGATGCTGCAGGACCCGGCTCGCGGCGCGGCGGCGCTCACCCGCTTTTGGGACGCGATCGATTAGTGCCGCAAGGGCGCTTCTCGAGACTTAATCTGCTGCGACCGTCCTCGGCGTGTTGTGTGCGTACGTTAAATGTCGCGGAGCCGACGGCGACCGAACGCTTCAGCGTCCCGCGTCGGATTCAGGGGCCGCCGGTGAGTCGGCGCCCCAGGTGCCCGGAATCATCGGCATGCGCGGGCTGGCGCCGAACGCGTCGTCGGCGAGCGTGGTCAAACCTGCCGCCCGTCCGGCACCGGTCTTGGTGGCGGTTCCGGCGAACCCCTGGGGCCCCGCGCAGCAGTTCCGCGACGAGCCCGCGTGGGAACAGCTGGAGCTATGGGATCGACTGCGGGCCACCTATTTGGGTCTGGATCCCGACCCACAGGATCGGGGTGGCAAGGGTTTTCAGCACGGCTGACGCGGTTTAGCAGCTGCCGTCGCAGCCATTCTTGGAATTACGTGAATATGTGGTAGCCGTCGAACGGCTACTCACGGATATTGGTGCAGGAAGATTCGGGTTTACAGAATTCGGTGGTTTGCCCTGCCGACCTCGTACCCAGCGGGGAAGGATTTCTCGATGACCTGCAACTGGTGGTCCACCCTGGACTCCAGCTCGAGAACTACGCAGCTATCGCCGACGGCTTTTGATTCGAGGACTATGTAGCGCTGACCGCAATCGGTGATCGGGTCGCCCGAGTGCAATTTCTCGACCGGTACCGACTCCGGCGTTCCGTCTGACTCCATCCTGACACGTTAGGTCAATTCGGCGAGTGAGGGAATAGACCTCTACCGGGTGTCGGCGTGTCGTTGCTTGAAGAACACGCTGACGTGAGATATCAGGCCGTCGTCATTCTGCTCGAACAGGAGGCATTCGGGCCACGCGGCCGCTGTGCCGTCGATCTCAAAGGATTCGGTCAGCTCGACAAACGAGACGCGGCTGTCGACGCGCGAGACCCGCTTGATGTCGAGTCGGTGGCCTTTGAGCGTGGTGAGAACCTTGCGCAGGTAGGCGATGTAGTGATCCTTGCCCTCGATCAGGTCGCAGAAGGGGCCCTCTCGGGTCAGCCCGCCTTCGGCGATGGTGGTGGCCAAGCCGTCCCAATCGTGGGCGGCAAGGAACTCTAGGTAGCGCTCGACGGTGCTTTCCGGGCTTCCAGGGGCGCCCGATCGCGACTCCACGGAAATCAGAGTAGGGCAACTCAATGGACGAGAGAACAGGCAAGATTGGTGCGATGAGTGGCCCCAGCACACCGCAGTCGCAGGCCGCGGCACCGACCTGCTACCGGCACCCCGGTCGCCAGACCTATCTGCGATGCAACCGATGCGAACGGTACATCTGCCCGGACTGCATGCGCACAGCCGCGGTCGGCCACCAGTGCGTGGAGTGCGTGCAGGCGGGTGCCCGGACCGTTCGAGCGCCGCGGACGCAATTCGGTGGGCGGGAACGGTCGGGGATGCCGGTGATCACGTATGCGCTGATCGCGATCAATGTGCTCACGTTCATATTGCAGATTTCGATGGGGGACTTGGAAAAGCAGCTCGCCCTGTGGCCACCGGCTGTGGCCGACGGGCAGCTGTACCGCTTGGTGACCTCGGCGTTCCTGCATTACGGCGCGACCCATCTACTGCTGAACATGTGGGCGCTCTACGTCGTGGGTCCACCGCTCGAAATGTTGCTCGGCCGGCTGCGGTTCGGCGCCTTGTATGCGTTGAGCGGATTGGGTGGGTCGGTGCTGGTCTACCTGCTGTCGCCGCTCAACACGGCGACGGCGGGCGCATCGGGCGCTGTGTTCGGTCTTTTCGGAGCGGCCCTTGTGGTGGCAAAGCGGCTCAAACTCAATGTCCAATGGGTCGCCGCGGTCATCGTGATCAACCTGGTCTTCACGTTCGTCGCACCGCTGGTCAGTAAGCAGCTGATCAGTTGGCAGGGACACGTGGGCGGGCTGGTCACGGGCGGATTGGTCGCCGCGGCTTACGTTTACGCGCCGAGGGAACGCCGGAATGTGATCCAAGCCGCGGTGACGGTCCTCGTGTTGGGTGTGTTCGCCGGGTTGGTCTGGTGGCGCACGGGTGTTCTCGCTGCGGAGTTCTCGCTATGAGCTGGTGGATCGCGCACTCCGAAACGGCGCTATCCGAAGACGTCCCGGCGCCACCGGAGGAGGTACGCGATTTCTACGTCGACCTGGACAACATCAAACTCGTGCACCCCCTGATCGTGTCCGTGGAAACGATGTCGCGCACCCAGACCCCGGACGGATACCGGCACAGCTATCGCGTGAAAGATCGAATTCCGCTGGGGCCGGTGACCATAAAGATCGCCTACCGGGCGCGGCTGTACGTCCCGCACAACGGTGACGTGCTCACCGAAGCCGATCAGTCCCCCGGGGTGCGCCTACGCGGCAGGGTAAGTTTCGAGCCGATCGAGGCCGGCACTCGTGTCACCGAGCGAATACGGATAGCCGCGCCACGACCGCTGGCCGCGATGACGACGCGCGAGGGGATCAAGGCGCACATCGAGATGTTGGCCGGTATCCGGCGCCACTTCGAATCCGCCTGATGCCCTATCGGTTTAGCGGCCGGCGAAATCGATGATTCCGCGAATGTTGCGCCCTTCGCGCAGGTCGGCGAACGCCTCGTTGATCTGATCGAGCTGGTAGTGGCGGGTGACCAGCTCGTCTAGTTTCAATGCGCCTGCCTGATACAACGACAACAACATCGGCACGCTCGTGCGCGGATTCATCCCGCCGTAGAGCGCTCCCCTGAGTTGTTTGGCCGACAGCACCATCTCTTGCAGAACCAACGGAACCGGGGGCTCAGTGAAAGGGGTGATGCCGGTGAGCACGCATATCCCGCCTTTGCGAAGCAGGGTCATCGCCAACGGGATCAAGTCCACGTGCACAACGCCGGGAGTGACGACGACGCGGTCGGCCATTACGCCGGCGGTGATCTCTCTGACCAAAGGTATCGCTTCCTCAGCGGAGGCGGCGGTGTGCGTGGCACCGAAGATCTTGGCCGAATCCCGCTTGGACTCAACCGGGTCCACTCCGACGACATAGGTTGCGCCGACGGCGCGAGCTCCTTGCAGGGCGTTCATCCCGACTCCGCCGGTCCCGATCACGACGACAGTGTCGCCGGGCTCGGTGCCTGCCGAGACCGTTGCCGAGCCCCAGCCGGTGCTGACGCCGCACGATACCAGCGAGGCGGCATGGAACGGAATCGCATCGTCGATCTTGATGACGGACCTTTCCGATAGCACCGCATATTCGGCGAACGTGCCGAGTTGGCCATAAGCCAAAAGGTTTTCGTCGCCGAGATGCCGGCGGCACGTTCCGTCGGTGGGCATCTCCCTTACGAACAGGCTCGCGCCGATGTCGCAGATGTAGCTTTGACCGTTCACGCAAAACCGGCAACTGCCGCACGCGGGAATGAACGAGAGCGCTACGTGGTCCCCCGGCTGCACCGTCGTCACGCCCGGCCCGGCTTCTGCGACGACACCAGCACCCTCGTGACCACCGAGCAGCGGGAACCAGTCCGGTGCGGGCTGACCGCTTGCGGCCAGCACCTCGGGGGTCGGCACCACGTCGCCGGTAAACAGGTGGTCATCGGAGTGGCAGATTCCGGCAACGGCCATCCGCACCAGGACTTCACCGTTGCGGGGCGGGTCGAGATCAACCTCGCGGATCTCCCAGTCCATGCCGACCCCGCGCAGCACAGCGGCACGACACTTCATTGCAACCTCCTTGATGGTGGTCTCGCCCGGCTCAGTTGCCGGCCAGCCGCTTGGCGGCTAGTTCCCGAAGCGCGCCGGCCTTGATCTTGGCATTGCCCGTCACCGCCACTTCGTCCTCACAAAAGAACAGCACGTGGCGCGGCACCTTATAACTCGCCAATCGTTGCCGCAGGAACGCCAAAAGCTGTTCGGTATCAAGGATCACCTCGTCGTGCGGCACGACGCAGGACACAACGACCTCCCCGAGCGTTTGGTGCGGAACGCCAACGGTCTGCGCCACCTTGACACCGGAATGGGCGATTAGGGCCTCATCAACCTCGCGTGGCGAGACATTGGCACCGCCGGTCTTGATGATGTCGGTAAGCCTGCCTTGCCAGTAGAGTCGGCCGGCGTCATCGAGATAGCCACCGTCGCCGGTGGGGAAAAACCCCTCGGAGTCGAGTGTCTCATCAAGTGGAGTGCCGATATAGCCGAGCATCAGTGTGGGTCCCTTGACGCTGATCTCGCCTGCCTGGCCTCGTGGCACGACGCCGCCGGTAATCGGATCCGTGATCTTCAGCGTCACTCCGGGCAGTGCCACTCCGAAGCTGTCCGCATGGACTTCAGGCGGAGTGTTGGCGGGGTAACCTGTTGTGATCGTGAATGTTTCGGTATTGCCGTAGGCGTGTCCCGGTTCGTACCACTCGCCCGAAACCGTGGGATGGTGGGCGATCGGGGTCTTGAAATCAGCGAACCTCACACTACTCAAATCCACCCGGTCCCAGTTGGGTGCGCCTTCCAGCTGGGCCCACTGGTGGGGCCACGCGAACGGAAAGCTCACCCGTTCGGCCTGCATGAGTTCGAGCGCCTCGGCGGCGTCGAACGTCGATTGCAAGACGAGCGCCCCGCCGCTGGCCAGTGTTGAGCCGAGCACCATCGTAAAATTGCCTGACCAGAAAAATCCGTTGGCGGTCCACCCTCGAACATGGTCGCCGGGGCTGAAACCGTACATGCGCCGGAAGCGCCACAGTTGGATGCACACCCCGCGATGGGCACTGAGAACGCCCTTCGGCTTGCTCGTGGAGCCAGAAGAGAAGAACAACACCGCGGCATCGCTTGGCAGCACCTCGGCGGCAGTTGACTCGATCAGCTCGCGGGGTTCCCCATGACCGGATGCCAGGAACTCATCCCACGCTTCGACACCCGGTGCAGGCTCGCCCACCAGTGCTAGTCGGCGCAAAAACGGGTACTTCGCCGATTCCAGTGAACCCGGCCGCCCTGAGGGCAGGGTGCCGATCGCCGGTTCCAGCTCGCCCAGAATGGCTGCGAAGTCCTTCGTCAGCACCGAGCGCTCGAACAATAGCACCGAAACGGCGGAGGCCCGGATCAGGTAATCCAATTCGGGCAGTGTGGAAAACGTGCTGAGGGTGACGGCCACCCCGCCGGCCAGCGCCGTGCCGAACACCGCGGCAAGCCATTCCGGCCGGTTCGTCATCAAAACGCCGACGCGGGCGTCCTTACCCAGGCCACACGCGCGCAGCGCACGCGCTACCTCGATCGCACGTTCCCAGAGCTGCGCATACGTCCAGCGCGTGGCGCCGTCGGCGGTGCGCCACACCAGTGCTTCGCGCTCACCGTACATCTGCGTCACGTCGCGCAGGAAGCCCGGCAGCGTGAGCGACCCCAGCCCAGGCTCATCCGCGAGGGGCGGCCCGGATACGATCGAAAGCCCTTGTGCGGCTTGCGAACCCGTCTCGTCGCCCATGGCTACAACGGCAGTTCGACCTCGGCTGTGCAGCCCACCAGCATTTCTCCGTTCTGGTTGGTCAGGCGCAGCTTCACCTGTACAAGAGGCACACCCCAAGTCGACTCCGCTTGCTTGTCGACGATTTCGGCGTCGAAATAGGTCACGTCACCCTCGAACGCGGGCGTCCGGAAGTCGGCCTTGGAATGGCGCACCATCCCGTCGTGGCCGGCCCAATACGCGAGATAGTCGGTGCACCACGCGCCCATCGTTGCGCCGTAACCATAGGCGCGCGCCATGCCGACTTCGCTGGCGCGTTCGGCGTCGATATGCCCGCGCGATGGGCCGACGTAGAGCCCGTCGCGCTTGCGTGGATCGATCTTCGCGTCTTCTTCGTCGAAAGCGAAGTCCTTGCCCCAGCCCGGATCCTGGTAGACCCACGGATCCTTGATACCCGGCGGCGCCACCCATCCGAAGGTGCCCCAGATGTTGAACAGGAACGCCCGGTATTCGGTGGTGAAGCTGGCGATGCTGTGCGGGCCGATCACCCGACGAGGCACTGTGTCGCCAACCTTTACCTCGTCGAAGCGCGGCGAGACACCCATGCGGTTGGACTCGAGCCACTCACGCCGCAGCCTCTCGACTTCCTCGAGCTCGGTTTGCGTCCACCGTTTGATCTCGCCAAGCTGATTTTCAAACATCCCGCGCTTGGTCGCTTCCTCGTAGAGATAGCGGATCGCGGTGGAACGTTCGCGCGCTACCAGGGTGCCGTGCTGGTTGGTGTGGACGGTGTCACCGCGGGAGAACATCGTCGGGCCGGCGAACTTCGTCTCTGTCACCTTGTAGTCGTGGAACCGGCGCGCCTGGAACAGCTTGTCCCCGGGCCGTACCGGACAGCCGTAGAACCACCATTCCTCGCCACCGAAGATCAAGTGGCTGTTCGGAATATGGCCCACGCACGCCGGCGCTGCGCCGTGCCCGTAGTCGAGGGCCACCGCGATGGACTGCGGTGCGACTATGCCGCCGTACTTCGAGTCGCGGGCAAACTGCTCGTCCCAGTGCAGGGGATTGGGGTAATCCATCGCCATCACCCAGCGCCGGATGTCGGATGAGCTACACGGATCCCACAACTGCCCGCCACCGACCGGCTTGCCCACCCGGTGATCGACGTCGGTCAAATCGAGCTGGACGCTCGGCGAACTGCTCGCGTTCTTGGCCATAAACGCTCCCGTCACTCCCGTCAGCGATTGACGTCGACAACGATGCGCCCGCGCACCTTGCCGTCCATCAGTTCCCCCGCCGAAGCGATCGCATCGCCCAGTCCGATCTCCCGGGCGATCGAATCCAGCGTGCCGGCGTCCAGATCGCGGGCTAGACGTTCCCACGCGGTCATGCGCCGCTGCTTGGGCGCCATCACGCTGTCGATACCAAGCAGCGAAACGCCGCGCAGGATAAACGGCGCAACCGTCGCCGGAAAGTCCATGCCGCCAGCCAGGCCGCATGCGGCAACCGCGCCGCCATACCGCGTCTGCGCGCAGGCGTTGACCAGCGTATGGCTGCCGACTGTGTCGACGACGCCCGCCCAGCGCTCCTTCTGCAACGGCTTGCCGGCCTCGCTTAACTCAGCACGGTCCAACACCGTCACGGCGCCGAGTTGCTGCAGGAACTGCCCTTCCGACGACTTCCCAGTCGCGGCAGCCACTTTGAACCCGGCCGCATTCAACAACGCGACCGCGACCGTCCCGACGCCGCCGGTCGCGCCGGTCACCAGAATCTCGCCCTGATCCGGAGACGCCCCGTGCTGCAGCAGGGCGTCCACGCAAAGGCTGGCCGTGTAGCCTGCGGTGCCGATCGCCATCGCCTGACCGGTGGTGAAAGCGGATGGCAAGGGTATCAGCCAATCGCCGTTGAGGCGGGCGCGCTGAGCGAGGCCGCCCCAATGCGTCTCGCCCACGCCCCAACCGTTGAGCACCACACGATCGCCCTTGCTCCAGTCGGCATGGCTACTCTCGGTCACCACGCCGGCGAGATCGATACCCGGAACCATCGGAAATTTGCGCACCACAGGCGATTTGCCCGTAATGGCCAGGCCATCCTTGTAGTTCAGCGTGGAGTACTCGACGTCGATACTGACCGTGTCATCCGAGCCGTCGGGCAGCTGCGCCTCGTCCAGCTCGGTGACCCCAACCGTCTGTCCCGCCTCACCCTTCTCGATCAAAACTGCTGAAAACATCGATGAAATCATCTCCTTCTAACGTGGTAACCGACCTAATCGACCGCCTTCTCGGCCGTATGGCCCGAGATCGCCTTCGTCACCAGCGGATTTCCGCCTCGCCCGCCGATTGAGGAGCGGCCGCTGATACGACGGATCCCCCTTGCTGCGCGACGGCGCGCCGTTGCCGTGGATGTCGGGCACATCCGCGAATGGGATTGGCAGGGTGGGGACCATGCCTGACCATTCGATGATGTTGGTACGCAACGCGATCCGCCAGGCTCCATCACCCCGGTCCAGCCGATCGATATAGCGGCCGCCGGCCATCCAGTTCGTCTCGTCGCGGTTACGCCCGACGAACAAGTAATACGTCTCGCTATGCGCGGTTTCGCCGTCGATCTCACAGGTGTTGTTGAGCAGATTGTGGTGCGTGGCTACCTGGCCCTGCTCATGCATAGCCGAAGCCCAGTCGTAGAGATCGGCGGGGCCGCCAACGAAGTCGCCCACAGCGATCACCGCGTTCGGATGAAAGGCGGACAGCAGAAGTTCCCGGTCGAAGCGGTCCATGCCGCGACTGAACCGCGTCAGGCAGTCCAGGATGTCCTGCCGGTCGAGTAGCCATCCAAGACGTTCAGCGTCCATGGGCGGCCTCCGCGATTGGTCCCCAGATCGGCGAGCCGCGCTCGGCCCGCAGCGACGGGATGACCCGCCCATCGATGTCGGTGATCCCGTAGTCCTGCGCAACCTCGGCGGTGATGAATGTGCCTCCCGACCGCGTCATCACGTCGGGGTCACCAGCCAGTGCTGCGATCACCCGGCCCGGAAATTCGGGCGAGCAGCCAAAGGCGGGCTTGGTGACCGTCAGCTCCTGCATGGCGGGGTTGCGCGCCAAGTTGCGTTGCGCCCGTTCGGTGGAGGTTAGTCCCTGCCACAACGACAGCGACGCGACGTGGTGTGGCTGCAACTCGATGGCCATATCGCGCGCCATTCGGTCGACCGCGGTCTTGCACATCCCGAACACAACGCCATAGGTGTAGGTCACCCCGACGTAGCCAGAGACCGCAACGATCAGCCCCGACCGCTGGCCGACCATGATCTTCGCCGCATGCCATGCCGCGACAAAGTTTGATCGCACACCGACGTCGACCATCTCCCAGTCCGACAGCGGCTTTTCCCAGAACGGCCTGGGCTCTGTCAGATCCTCGGGAATGGCGAAGGCGTTGTTGACCAGGATGTCGAGCATGCCCTGCTCACGATGAATCTGGTCGAACAGCGCAGCCACCTGATCATCATCACGGTGGTCAACCACCACAGCGACGCCCTTGCCGCCACGGCGGCAGACTTCCTCGGCGGTCTCCCCCACTGTGCCGGGCAGCGATTGCATGCCCGGGTCGACCGTGCGTCCCGAGACGTACACTGCCGCCCCTTCGGCTCCGAGCGCCAGCGCGATTCCCTTGCCGATCCCGCGGCTGGCGCCGGTCACCAGCGCGACTTTCCCTGTCAGGGAACCCAGGGAACTCATCGTCCGCTATCCGGCGGCTTTGTCGGGCGCAAAGCCCAAGGTGCTTTTGACCTCTAGATACTCGTGGAACCCGAACTCGCTCCACTCTCGACCGTTGCCGCTGTGCTTGTAGCCGCCGAACGCCGCGTTCATGTCGAAGGCATGATTGATCGTCACCCACCCGGCCCGGATCTTGCGGGCCACCTCTCGCGCCTTGTCGTAGTCGGCCCCCGAGACATAGCCGGCCAAGCCGTAATCGGTGTCGTTGGCGATCTCCACGGCTTGATCGATGTCGTCATAGCCGAGGACGCACAGCACCGGCCCGAAGATCTCCTCGCGCGCAATCGTCATGTCGTTGGTGACGTTGGCGAAGACAGTCGGCTTGACGTAGTAACCCTTGTCCAACCCTGCCGGGCGACCCGGGCCGCCGGCCACGACGGTCGCGCCTTCGTCGATGCCTTTCTGGATCAGGCCCTGGACCTTGTCGAATTGTGCCCTCGATGCCACCGGCCCGATCGCCGTTTTATCGCCGGGGTTGCCCACCTTCACCTGCTCGGCGGTGTCCCGCGCGATGGTGATCGCCTCGGCCATACGCGAATTCGGGACCAGCATGCGCGACGGCGCGTTACAACTCTGCCCGGAATTCGGCATCATGTTGACCACGCCGGCGCGGACGCTGTCGGCGAAGCCCGCGTCGTCGAGGACAATGTTGGGACTCTTGCCGCCGAGTTCCTGAGTCACCCGCTTCACTGTCGGAGCGGCATTCGTGGCCACCTCGACACCTGCGCGGGTGGATCCGGTGAACGACACCATGTCGACGTCGGGGTGGCTCGCCAGCGCGACGCCGACGCCGGGGCCATCGCCGTTGACCAGGTTGTAGACACCGGCCGGCACCCCCGCGGCATCAAGGATCTCGGTGAAGATGTAGGCCGAGAACGGCGCCACCTCAGACGGTTTCAGGACCATCGTGCACCCGGTTGCCAACGCCGGGTACACCTTGACCGCGATCTGGTTGAGCGGCCAGTTCCATGGCGTGATCAGCCCGCACACGCCGATCGGCTCCTTGGCGATCAGCGTTGCCCCGTGCTGCTCCTCGAATGGGAAGTTCTTCAGCACGTCGATCGCCGTCACTAGGTGACCGATCCCGAGTTGGACCTGCGGACCGGCCGCCAGCGACGGCGGCGCACCCATTTCCTCGGTGACCGCGTCGGCGAGGTCGCCCGCACGCTTCTGGTATTCGGCGAGGATGGCCTCCAGCAGATCGAGGCGCTGTTGGCGACTGGTTTGTGACCAGCCGGTGAAAGCCCGTCGGGCGGCCTTGACCGCCACGTCGACGTCGGCGGCCGAGCCGAGCGAGATGTGCCCAGACACCTGCTCGGTCGCCGGGTTTTCGACGTCAAAACTATTGGGCCGCAACGGGTCGACCCAAGAGCCGTCAATGTAGAACTTCAGGTATTCGCGCATGGCTTCTTCTTTCCCCGTTCCTTTCTTTCTTTACTGGGTGCCTTCGGCGTACCAAGTGCGGAATTCACCATAGTTCGGCATCTCCTCGGAGTTCGCCTTCGGGTCGATGCAGACGTGCACGACGGCGGTCTTGCCGCTGGCATAGGCTCGCTCGATCGCCGGACCGATCTCCTCTTCCTTTTCCACGTATTCGCCGTAACAGCCGAAACCCTCGGCGATCTTGTCGAAGCGCACGTCCTTGCTCCAGTGCACACCGGGCTGCGGTGACGGCTGAGCGAACGTGCGCTTGTAGACGCCGACCTCGAGACCCCATTGGTGGTCGACACCCACAACGCACACCAGCGGCAGCTTTAGACGCGCGGCGGTCTCCAGCTCGGCGATATGGAACATGAACGAGGAGTCGCTGGTCAGCAGCATGACCGGCCGCTTGCCGCCGTCGGCGACCGAAGCGCCGACGGCATAGGGCAAGCCCGTGCCCAAGTGGCCGAAGTTCTGGTTCCAGATGACGTCGTGCGGCTTGGCCAGCGAATAGGTCCACTGAAAGATGACCGTCGCACCGCCGTCGCGGACCATGATCCCCTCGGGCGGGAAGGCTTTGGTCGCCTCGACCACGAAGCGCGCCGGGTGGACCGGGCTGCGGCCGCTGGGCGCGGTCTCCGCCAGTTCGGCAAGCTGGTCGGCATCCTGTTTGATCCAGCGGGCAAGATCGGCCGACGGCGAACGCGGGGTGTCCTTCAGCGCTTCGACCAGCTGAGGCACCACGCCGCGCAGGTCTCCCACCAGCGGCACGTCCACCGGTCGGTTCACCCCGATCGCCGTCGGGTCCTGCTCGACATAGACCCACTTGCGAGCGGCGTTGTTCTGTTCCCAGTGGCGTGTTTTGCCGTAATGAACCGGTTCGCCGAGCTCGGTCCCGAGCGCTATGCACAGGTCCGACGCGACCACGGCCTCGATTGCCGCAGACGAGAAACCGTAGGGAAAGGTGCGGTCCTGAAGACCGGGGATGAACGAGGTGCCACCCGATGTCTGGATAACCGGGCAGGCCATCAGCTCGGCCAGTTCCCTGACCGCATCTGCGGTGCGCGACGTGTGAACGCCGTGGCCGACCAGCAGGACCGGGTTCTCGGCCTCGCGCACCAGCCTGGCTGCCTCGGCGATCTCCCGCGCGCCAGCCCCGTGGTTTACAAGCCGATACGCGCTGGGAGGCAGCGGGTCTGGGACATCCAACTCTTCCAGAATCACGTGAGACGGGAACTCGACGTAAGCCGGGCCGGGCGTCGTCGACATCGCGCGCCGAATGGCCTCTCGAATGATTTCATCGGTTTGGTCGGCGTATTCGATCGACGCGCTGTACTTAACCGTCGGCGCGAAAAGTTCTTCCTGGCGGACGAACTGGATGCGTCCACGCCGGACGCGCCGCTCGGTGATGCGCGCCCGCTGGCCGCCGAGGAAGATGACCGGCGAGTTCTCCACCTTGGCGCACATCATCGCCCCGGCGATATTGGCCACGCCGGGACCCAGCGTGCCGATGCACAAGCCCGGCTTGCCCGTCATCCGCGAGACAGCCTCGGCCATGAAACCCGCACTCTCCTCGTGATGAGGCGAGATCACAGCCCAGCCACGCGACTCCGCCTCGAGGAACAGGTGCACGAAGTTCGGGTCGGGGATACCGAACAACGTATTCACACCCTCGGCCTCGAACAGGTCGAGAATGCGTTTGTAAACAGGCACAGCCATGGTGGAAAACTCCTTAGGGATAGATACCGTTGAGCAAGTCGTTTCCGGCCCCAGACATGGGTTTCACGTCGACGGCCAGATCCAGCTCGTCGAGGATCTCGGCGGTGTCCGCGCCCAGCTCTGGCGCCGGCCCCGCAACGCGACCCGGTGTCCGGGAAAACCAGGTGGGTACGCCCGGGAAGCGCACCGGTCCGTGCGGGGTGTCCACGGTCTCGAACATCCCGACGGCATTGAGATGCGGATCGTCGAACAAGGCGCCTGGTGTGTTGAGTGGCGCGGCCGGTATCTCGAGCTCGCCGAACAGCGCCAGCCAGTCCTGCGTCGAGCGCTGTTTCATCGTCTCGGCCACTAATCCGTACACCGTGTCAATCTGGTGGGCGCGCTGTTCCAGCGTCGAATACAGCTCACTGTCCCACGGCGGCCGCACTGCGTTGATGAACGCATTCCAGTGTTTGTCGTTGTAAATCAATGCGGCGATGTGGCCGTCGCTGGTGCGATATGGGCGACGGTTGGGCGCCACGGTGCGCGGATACACCGCCGGCCCCAGGGGAGGGTCGAACAGGGCGCCGTTGGCGTGTTCGACGAGCATGAACGAGGCCATGGTTTCGAACATGGCGACCTCGACTTCCTGCCCCTCCCCGGTACGCTCGCGGTGAAACAACGCCATGGTCGTCGCGTACAGCGCGGTCAGCCCGGTGACCTTGTCGGCCATGATGGTTCCGACGTAGTCGGCCTCGCCGGTCAGTTGCTGTTGTACCGCCGGCAGGCCGCATTCAGCCTGGATCGTGTCGTCATAGGCGGGCCGGTCGCGATCGGGTCCGCGGCGCCCGTACCCGTAGCAATTGGTGTAGACGATCTCTGGGTTGATCGCGGCGACGTCTTCATAGGCGAAGCCGAGTTTGGCGATCGCTTTGGCGCGCATCGAGTGGATGAACACATCGGCGGTCTCAACAAGCGCGCGCAGCGCCCGCGTTCCGGCATCGGTTTGCAGGTCCAGCACGATGCTCCGTTTGCCGCGGTTGACGTTGACGAAGACGCCACTCATGCCCGGTGCCGGACCCACCGAGATGTAGCGGGTGTTATCGCCTTGTGGCGGTTCGACTTTGATTACATCAGCACCCATGTCGGCCATGATCTGCGTGCAGTACGGGCCCATCACCATCGCGGTAAGGTCGATTACCCGCACACCGGCCAGCGGTCCCGTGCGCGTCGAGCTAGCCATGGAGTGCGCCTCGATCGCTTGCCCGGTGCGCCAGTTCGAAGCTGTAGCGGATGTGCTGGTCGTGACCGTCGGGCACGACCGGAAAAGTTAGCGGCGCCTCCATGTTCCGGATCGCACCCAGATACTCGCCGACATCCTCGACCGTCCATGACGGGCGGCACACGCCGGGGCTTTCGGCGATGACCGCCCGCGCCACCCGACCCGCCAGCGCGATGAACATCTCCCCGGTCACCGAACAGGACTCGTGTGCGAGCCAACCCACCACGGGCGCAACGAGGTCCGGGCCCATCGGCGGATAGGCCGAGGTATCGATACCGGCGGCCATTCGTGTGACCGCGGCCGGAACGATTACGTTGCATGTCACGCCGTCGGCGGCACCTTCGATGGCCGCGACGTTGGACAGCCCGATCACGCCGGCCTTGGCGGCTGCGTAGTTGGCTACGCCGTGGTTTCCGTACAAGCCGCCGATCGAGGATGTCAACACGATGCGCCCGTAGCCGGCCCTGCACATAACCGGAAATGCAGGCCGCACAACGTTGAACGCGCCGCGCAAGTGCACGTCCAGCACCGCGTCGAAATCTTCGTAGCTCATCTCCTTCAGCGAGCCGCGACGGACGTTGCCGGCGTTGTGAATCAGGATGTCGAGGCGACCGTAGTGTTCGAGTGCGGTCTGGATAATCGCATCGCCGCCGTCGCGGGTCGTGACCGACTCGGTACACGCGACGGCTTGTCCTCCGGCGGCCGCGATCTCACCGGCCACGTGCTCAGCCGGCCTGGCGTCCACACCCTCGCCGGCGAGGCTGCCGCCGGGGTCGTTGACGACAACCTTCGCTCCGCGCGATGCCAGCAGTTCCGCGTATGCGCGCCCTAACCCGCGGCCGGCACCGGTCACGACGGCGACGCGGTCGTCGAATCTAAGTTGAGGCATAGTGATCCCGCTCAAGTGAACGGTTCCTCACCGGCAAGTTTGGTGCGGGTCAGCATCCGCCCGGAGTCGGGGTCGTAGGGCCGGGCACGATGCATCGTGCCGGTGTTGTCCCACATCACCAGGTCGCCGACAGACCACGTATGGCGATACACGAATTCCGGGTGAGTCGCCCAATCACGCAAACGCACAAGCGGTTTGGTGCTCGTTTTGACATCGATGCCGAGAATGCGACTGGCGGTGCAACCGAGGATCAGCGACTTGCGGCCAGACCGGTGCTTCCAGACCAAGGGCAGCTCCCGCTCGCCGAGGGCCATCATCTGACTCAACGTCGTGATGTCGGGTTCCGGGTCGTAGTAAAGCAGCGTATTCCACGTTGAATGCATCGCCCGCAGCGACTCGAGCGGCTGTTTGTCCTCGTCGGGCAGATCCACGTAGGCCGCGTAGGTGTTGCAAAACTCGGTATCACCGCCGCCGTCTCGGGGAAGCACCTTGCAAGACAGTAACGACGCGAAGATGGGCACCTCGTTCATCGTCCCGTCGATGTGCCAGTACAAAGATCCTTTGAGGTAGTCGGCCTGCTTATTCACGGCGGTGTCCAAGGTGACGTTGTAGACCTGCTCTCCGCGCCGTTCGGTTGCCAGGGTACCCAGCGTCTCGGTGAACGTGATCTGTTCGTCGTCGGTTAAGTGGATCTGCGGAAAAACCAATACTTCTCGTCGCTCGAGCAGCTCGCGGAGGACACCGGCGTGGACACCGCTGAGCAGATCCCGCTTGTCGGCGCGGATTTCGGTGGCGATGCGCGGAGCGAGATCGCGGGTCGAGAACGTCGTGACCGTCATGCGCCCAAGACCAGACCTTCCAAGTCGCCCTTGTCGCGCCACTCCTTGATCAGGTCACCGAACGCATAGAAGCCGGGCGCGTAGTACTCGCCGATAGCCGAGCGGATGCCCTCGCCGCCACCGCCGCCCTCATTGTTGTAATAGCCGGGCGTGCAGGAGACCGCGAATTCCGATGTGTCTATCGAGACTTCGCGGATCGTCTTGACCCAGTCGTCCTGGGCTTCCTCGCTCGGCTCGACGGTCATCGCGCCGTGCGCTATTGCTTCGGAGATGATGTAGGCGATGTGTTCGGCCTGCTGTTCGAACATCGCGGTGGTGTTCGCCGACACGCCGCCCTGAATGAAGCCGGTGAAGAACTGATTCGGGAAGCCGACACTCGTCGTGCCGTGCAGCGACTTATAGCCGTCCCGCCAGTGGTCGAACAGCGATAGGCCGTCGCGGCCCTCGATGACGTCGATAGCATAGCGCCGGCTGATCTCGGTCGTGATTTCGAAACCGCTGGCCCAGATGATGCAGTCGACCTCGTACTCAACGCCGTTGGCGACCAGGCCCTTCTCTGTTACCCGTTCGACGCCCTTGCACTCCGACACGTCGACTAGCGTCACGTTTGGCCGGTTGAACGTCGGCAAATACTCGTCGTTGCTGCACGGTCGCTTGCACATGAACCGGTAGTACGGCTTGAGGGCCTCGGCGGTGTCGGGGTCGTCCACGATGGCCTCGACGTGGCGTCGGAGCCGCTCCATGACCTTGTAGTCCTCTTCTTCGTGGATCGCGGTGATCTGTTCGATCGACAGGGACGCGGGATCCTCCATCGCCGCGATCCGTGCGGTCATGTTGCGCCCTAGTTCGGTCCAGAAATCGCAGA
>NZ_JBKQQD010000349.1:0-4372 GCF_052144515.1 Mycobacterium sp.
GCAAGGGGCGCTACCATCTTTCGACGTGTCCCGACATCCAGTCCATGAACCCGTCGAACAAGGTCGTGCTCAGGGACGCTGACGCGGCGCGTGCGGCGGGGCTTCAACCCTGCGCTCATTGCCGCCCCGTTGGCCTCGCCCGGCAGAAGGCGAATGACGCACGATGAGGCATTGCTTGTCGCCCGCGGCGGAGAGCTCGTACAATTGGCTACTCAATCGAGCAAGCGAATCTACTCGACAACGGGAGCCATTCATGTCGCACGAGCCTTCGACACCCACCTCCCTGAGCCAGACCGCGCCGCGCGCAGACTTGCCGAAGACACAGCCGATGCAGCATGGGCAAGAACTGGGCAAATCGGCGTGACGCAAAACGTTTCCCTGTATTTGTTTACGTTGCCATGAAATCTTGAGCATGCAACAATCAGAAGCAACAAAAAATAATCAAAAACAGTACCGCAACGGTAGTCGTTCTCATGATGCAAATCAGGCATCGCACCCCCGATCGCCCGTGTAGAATCGCCCCAGACGCACGATCAGGCAGGCCATCAATGCCCACGGCCGTTGAGTTGATCGCCCCGCCTGACCCGTCCACGGCCGCGAGATCAGGGTTGCCGGAGAGCAGCCAATCCAGGAACCGGGCCGCGCATCGCTCGCAAAGATTGCAGCCATCGGCCAGATCGGTTTCCTCGAGCCCTTCCACGGCCAACTGACCCCGGGTTGCCGTCAAGACTGAGCGGTTCCCGGTGATGGTCGCTCGGCACCGATTACAATGATGCGTGGTCATGATCCCTCGTGCTTGGCTTTTTCGGCCTTCCGATGCTTCGCCAACTCTTTCGCGCGTTGGGCTTGGGCGCGTTGCTCTGACCGGCGATCGGCCTTCGTGCTTGTTCGCGAACTTGCTCATGCTTTCCCCCTCTCGTAAAACCCTGACCGGCCCGCTGCTCTGCCAGGCATCAGGCCGCCCGTGTGACTGGCGGCACTACCGAAGTTCGTCCGGCCCGAACGCGTAGGATCGCCTCAGACGCTTTGAGCCGATGGGACGGGGAATCTTATCGGCCCCTGGAACGAGCGCCCCGCCTGGTGTGTCGTGGCGATGATGGCGGCCAGTTCGGCGCGCGGAACCGCCCCGACCCCGACCAGGGCGAGCGTCACGGCGCAGATCCAGCTCGACGGGGGTAAGTATCGCGCCTTGTGTGCCGATACGTTGTACCGTATGATCATAGTGGCTCCAACATGGCGATTCTGGCCCGTAGGATCGTGCAGGAGTAGGAATGAGCGAAAGGCGGTGCGAAGTGAGCACGATCACGAAACCGGACACGGTCACTACGGTCGATGAGTACGATCGGATGATCGAGGACGGACGCATTGGCGAGGATGATCAGGTCGAGCTCTGGGACGGGAACGTGGTGCCGAAGATGCCCAAGGGTCCACCTCATCGGGTAGGGACGAGGAAGACGGTCCAGGCACTCGAGAGGGTCATCCCGCCCGTCTGGCACGTCGCCAAGGAAGAGGGGGTCGTTCTCAGTCTTCTGAGAAAACCCGAGCCCGACGTGGCGGTCATCCGCGCCGAACTGGAGTACGACTCCTCGCGCGATGCGACCGCCGAGGATTGCTGCCTCGTGGTCGAGGTAGCTGACAGCAGCCTCACCGTTGACCAGGGCGACAAACTCGAGGGTTATGCGGAGGCCGGAATCCCGGTCTACTGGATCATTAACCTACGCGCGGGGCAGGTCGAGGTGTATACCGATCCCGACCAGGCGGCGGGTCAGTACCGCAACCACGTCGATTGCCGTCCCGGTCAAGTCGTCCCGGTCATCATCGACGGTGAGGTTTTCGGCCAGATCGATGCGGCGGACTTGCTCCCGTAGCACCAGGGCGACCAGTTCAGCGCAGATCCGGGGGACGGGGGGATGTGCAATCTTTGCTACCCCGCCCCGCCCGCACACGCGTGGACGGCCTGGGACCGCCTGAGACGGCCTGGCGCCCGGGTGCGATGAGAAACAACGAGGGCTGCGGGACTGGCGGTCCCAGGGGTGGGCAAGGGAACCGCCTGGAAGGGCAACGGCGCGTCATCCTCACTTCCAAAGTCCGGCCTTGGCGTAACGCAGCGGGCTCAACGCTGTGTACTTCACGGTGTTGGCGATCGAGCGATGTCCCAGCCAATCCTGAATGAAACGCAAGTTGACGTTCTTGTTGGCCAGCGCGTAGCCACAAGAATGACGCAACATGTGCGGGTGCAATTTCAGCGGCAGACCGGCCTCGAGGCCAGCTCGCCGGATCACCTTGAAGAACCCGCTCGAGCACATCGGCCCGCCCCCTTCCGCCAGGAAGATGAACCCGGACTGGTCGCCGCCGAGCCGGCGCAGGGCCGCGATCTCATCCCGCTCCAGGTGGTGCATGCTGTCGTTCGATCCCTTGAGCCGGCGAATGAAAATCTTCCGCTCCGCGAAGTTGACGTCGGTCCATTGCAAGTCGACCAGCTCGGCGACGCGCAACCCGTGCCTGAACGCCATCAAGATCATGGTCCTGTCCCGGTGCCCGTGCCTGCCCAGCTTGGCCGCGGCCGTCATGAGCCGCTCGATTTCCTGGATCTCCAGCCACTCGCGGCTGCGGGCTTGCTCGTTCGTCGGCCGGTGGTAGGGCGCCTGTTTGTCCTGCTTGCGCGTGGTCATCTTTGTTTCCCGTTTACGTTGATTTTGGCCGCGCTCCCGCCAGCCCCATTTGCAGGGATTATGGCCAGTTTGCAGCGGAAGTGTCTCATTTTTAGGATAAAAATGTGAATTGCCATTACCGCTCTGATCTTGCGGTTTTGCCTGCATTCCATGCGGCCAGACCGGCCTTGAAGGGGGTTGGGAGTGGAGGGGGGAAAGCAGAGTTTCCCGTTTACTCTGAAAACGGAGCATCGCGCTCCATTCCAAGTATACGACACGGCTCGATCAGCCATTCCCATCTTCAGTAGGGTTGCCGTTTCTGCTCGCGCCAGGAGGCTGGTAGAAGGGCGTTTTTTCCCTGATAGCAAGGATTTTGGCAGGGAAATGTCGGATACTAGAGTAGGAGGTTGTGACCATGACACTGCAACGCCGCTCAATCGCGCTCTTCGACAGCCTGGTCAGGTCTACTGCCAGCGGTGAATCCGTGGCCGCCTGGTGCCGACGCACGACGTGCCCGCTCGCGCAGGCTGAAGAACAGCCTGGGGAACAGCCTGCGCGCCTCGGTCAAGAACACCGAGCGGAACACCGGCGCGTCCTCGCTGAAGAACAGTGACGGCGCGATGCTCAGGAACAGCGTCGAAACAGCATGCGGCAGGCGGCGTCGCCGGTCTGATAGAGGACGTGCACAGGAACTGCATGATTACTGCGTGCCGCCGGTGCGTCGAGTGGGGGCGGCGCCGGCCTCGGTGATGGGCCTCGACCCAAGAAAGCGCATCCGCGCGCCCTGTGCCAAGCGAACCCAAAGCGAGCGAACCCCGGAACGGCGGCCGGGACTCACCAGGGACGATGACCCACTGTCCTGGAATCTCTTGCCTACTATTCCGGGACGTCCACGCGGCAAGTCCGTTCGCATCGTAGGTCCGGCTTGTGGTTTCGCCGATTGGCGTGAACTCGTCGAGCGCCTCGAGAACACCGATCGAGCCGGGAACCTGGCGATGGTCGAAGCCCCCTAGTCCCGTTCATTTGGCCACTGGCACAAGGACCCCAGTGGTCTTGACGTACAGCCGAATGTCAGGGTAGCTCGTGTAAGGCTTGGCCACGTCGCTTTCGACTCTTTCGAGGGTCCCTTCGATGTGGATCCACGTCTTTCGGTCAAGTGTCCTTGCAGCATCGAGGCTTATGTCGCGACCGATAATCAGCTTGCCATTACAGTGAGGACGGTAGGTCCCGTGGTGGAGAATTTCCATTCGCCAATTCTCGTCTTCGTATTCCGCTGGATACGGATCGAACTGGACCTTTACAGTGATGTCCTTCTCTCTGACCCCTTCTGGAAAACATGCGAAATCGACCTCCTCTCCCGTGATTCTCTCGATCCTCGCGGGCCAAGTGATCCTCTTGCCAGGGAGTCGCTTCAAGAATTGCTCCCATTTCTTTTCATCGACCTTGTGAGCGTCGTAAGAGTCCTTCCTCAGCGGGTTATTGAAGTGCTCATCATCCGAAGCCTTCGAGGACTCCTTTATCGGCAGTGCCTCTTGGATCAGCCAGCGGAATGTCACCTCCGGATCGCGCGTATCAAAATTGTCCGCGGCAACCTCGGGGAGTAATCGGTCTCGGGACCGTCTAACACTCTCGAGGGCCGACTGCGATTGGCCATCGCCGGGATCTGAATTGCCTACCCATCTGAGTAGGCTGTCATAACGTTCGAATGCGCGCCCGATATC
>NZ_JBKQQD010000350.1:0-9437 GCF_052144515.1 Mycobacterium sp.
CATCACTTGCTCAAAACCTTCTGGTCGGGGCCCGACGGCTGGCGCGATCGGCAAGACCCCGACGGCACAATCACCTGGACTGCTCCGTCCGGACGCACCTACATCACCCGACCCGGTAGTCGGCTGCTGTTTCCGACCCTCTGCCTGCCCACCGGCGAATTGCCCAGCGCCCCAACGGCAGAACTGCCCAGCGGGCAGCGCGGCATCATGATGCCCACGCGCCGCCGGACCCGAGAACAAGACCGCGCCTACCGCATCGACGCCGAGCGGGCCCTCAATGCCGGCCGCGGCGCGGAACGCAACAAGCCGCCGCCCTTTTGATCCGGCCTGACCTTGATTTAACGTCCCGGACCCCGCGCCGACACGACATGGCGCAACATTTATCGGGAGAAAGGGGAGTGCCGGACTGATCAACAATCCTTTTTGGGACGCCGTCAAGGATTGCGTTGAGGCCGATAGCTTCCAGGGCAACCCGGTGGTTGGTGAGTTCCGTTTGGACCTAAGCGTGGCGGAGAACATGGCCCGCTTCCTATTCCTGTCCTGGCCGCCCTATGCCCAGGGCGTCGGTGCCCGCATAGTGGCGGCCTACCAGGGGAATCGCATCATCTACATCGACGAGGACGAGGTTCACACGACGAGATCAACCTGATACTCGACAGGGGTTGGACCAAAGTCGATTCCCGCAAGCCGGTTCAATTTTGGGGTGTGCACGACCGGCTGATCGTGTATGAGCGGGGCTCCTAGGGCCCCTTGGGTCGGGGCGCGCCCAGCCTGAACACCCGCCAACCGGCCTGCTGCCAGCGCGAGGCATCGAGGCAGTTGCGGCCGTCGACGATGACCCGGGCCCGCACCTGGTCGGCCAGGTCGTCGGGGGCGAGGTCGATGAACTCCTGCCACTCGGTAAGCACCAGGACGGCGTCCGCTCCCTCGCACGCCTCCTCGACGGAAACCGCGTAGTTCAGTGTCGGGAACTGGCGACGCGCATTGTCCAGGGCTTTCGGGTCGTAGACATTGACCGCGGCACCGTTGAGCTGCAGCTGGCCCGCGACGTTAAGCGCGGGCGAGTCGCGCACATCGTCGGATTCGGGTTTGAACGCCGCGCCGAGTACGGCAATGTTGGCACCCAGCAGCGCGCCGCCGCACGCGGCGGTGGTTAGTTCGACCATCCGGGTGCGTCGGCGCATGTTGATACTGTCCACCTCGCGCAGGAAGGTCAGCGCCTGGTTGGCCCCGAGCTCGCCGGCGCGGGCCATGAACGCTCGGATGTCCTTGGGCAGGCATCCACCGCCGAAACCCAAACCCGCGTTGAGGAATTTGCGCCCGATCCGTGGGTCGTATCCGAGCGCATCGGCCAACAGTGTGACGTCGGCACCCGCCGCCTCGCACACCTCAGAGATCGCGTTGATGAACGAAATCTTGGTTGCCAGAAAGGCATTGGCCGAAACTTTCACCAACTCCGCGGTCTGCAGATCGGTCACCAAGAACGGCACACCGGCGTCGAGCATCGGTGCGTAGAGCTCGCGCACCACCGCCTCGGCGCTGGGCGAATCATCTTGTACGCCAAGCACAATGCGGTCCGGCTCCAGGGTGTCGTGCACCGCGAAGCCCTCGCGCAGGAACTCCGGGTTCCAGGCGATTTCGACATCGACTCCCGGGCGCGCCAGCGCGGCGGCTCGCTGGCCCAGGTCGGCTGCGGTGCCCACCGGAACCGTCGACTTGCCAACGAGCACAGCTGATCTGGTCAGCTTCGGAACCAGCGTGTCGATGACGGCATGCACATGGCGCAGGTCGGCACCGTATTCGCCCTTCTTTTGCGGCGTACCAACGCCCAGGAAATGGACGTCGGCGAACTCGGCTGCCATGTCATAGTCGGTGGTGAACCGAAGCCTGCCAGCGGCAAGGTTCTTGGTCAGCAGCTTTCGTAAGCCGGGCTCGTAGAACGGAATGTCACCGCCGGCGAGCTTGGCGACCTTGCCTGGATCGATATCGACCCCGATGACCTCGTGCCCGAGTTCCGCCATCCCTACGGCGTGGGTGGCACCCAGATAACCGGTGCCAAAGACGGTGCATCGCATACCACGTGTGTAGGTGGCCGCGATGAGCTAACTGCATCGCGCTGCTGAGCGGGAGGCAAACGCCAGGTGACAGGTAGCTTCGGATGGCCGGACGCCGGCTATCAGCGGTGACCTCCGCCACCGTGGCCGCCGCCGAAGCCGCCGCCAAAGCCACCGTGACCACCGCCACCGGGGAATCCGGGGAATCCGCCACCGCCGGGGCCCCCGCCGCCATAGTGACCGCCGCCCGGCGGACCGCCGAAGATCGGCAGCGGTATCGGGACGGGCACAGGAACGGGTGGCATAGGTGCCACCGGCGGAGGGGCCGGCGCCGGAGCGGCGGGAACCGGAACAGGGGCCGGCGCCGGCACATCTGGTATTGGGGCCGGAGCCTGCGGCACCGGAACGGCCGCGGGAGCCGGAGCCTCCTGCGGCACCGGAACAGGCGCCGGAGCCTGTGGCGCCGGAGCAGGCGCAGGGGCAGGCGCCGCCGCGGGCGCAGGGGCAGGCACCGCCGCAGGCGCGGGAGCCACGGCCGGCTGCTGGGTGGGCGCGACGATGTTGTGGCCAGGATCGGGCCGCACACCGGCCGTCGGCCGGATGGTGATCGCGAGCGAAACCACCAGCGCCGCCACGCCGACGATGAAGATGGCCGCCAGCGCGCTACCGATCAGCGTGAACGACCTGCGTTCGGGATAGTCGGCGCCGACGGTGCCGGTCGCGGCGGTACGAGAGGCCGTGTAGGCGTCGGCGAAGTCGTCGGGAACGGCGCTGTAGGCGAGCGCATCAGCTGCGTCCGCGCCGGCGGGGACGTCGTAGTAGCCGTGGGCGACCGCATAAGGCAGCACGGCACCCGTGCCGGGATCCTGCGCGTAGGCACGCGCGGCGGTAGACGACACGAACAGTGGCGCATTCGCCGACGCCAACGCCGCTCCGCGGGCCAGTGCCATCTCCGGCTCCTCTGGCGCACTGACCGGAAGGGCGGTCGCCGCGTCCAGCGTCGGCTTGATCAGCGGAATGTCGATGCCGGAGCCGACGACGAACACGCCGTCCGGGCGCGTGTCCAAAGCCTCAGCGCCCGAGACTATCGTGGTCAACTCGGCCACCGCCGCGTTGTCGTCTTCGGGCAGCGCCCGCCGCTCAACATCGACGATCGACCCGTCAGCGGTGTCTACGACCGCCAGCGTGGCGGTATCGGGCTCGATGAACAGCAGCGCGGTGTGGGCGTAGTTGGTCGCATTGCCGACCGCCTGAGCCAGCGCGGCGGCCGCCAGGAACGACGAGACCAACATGACGTTCTCGACCTTGTGGGCAGCCAGCGCGTCGCGCAGGGCGGCGGCCTCGGTCGGGTCCGTCCAGGTCACTCCGGTCGACGTGAGCTGGTAGCCGCCTTCGGCCGCGCCTTCCCGGGTCCCCAATATGGCCGAAATCACCCGGTCGGCTGCGCTGACCGGCGCCGTGTCCTCGTCAGCGACGATATCGAAATTGTCTTCGTCGACGGTCGCGCCATCACCGTTTTCGCCTTCGACCAGCACCATCCGGACGGCCGTCGGCGCCATCGACACACCAAGAACTGTGTCCAAAGCTCCCCCAAATATTCTTTTGGTCGCCGGTTACGTCCAACCGACGACCGACGTCGTCGTGGATCTCCCGCGTATTCCCCGCGAACGTCAAGTTTACGCGTGTTGGGGCGTGCGCGCTTAGAGCCAGGTGCCCCGCGCCCAGGCGCTACCGGTGGCCGAACCCACCGAACCAGTGACCCCCACCAAAACCACCGAACCCATGTCCGAAGCCGCCGAATCCGTGGCCGCCGAACGGCCCACCGAACCCACCACGCCCGCCACCGAACCCGGGCCCGCCCCTAAAAGGCTCCTCACCGTGCTCTCGCGGAGCCACCGGACCGCGCATCGGACGCTCGACGGCCGGCGCATGGACCGGCGCGATGGGGATGGGCACGGGCACCGGGGCTACCGGAACCGGAGCCGGTGCCGCCCTGGGGATGGGCGCCGGTGCCGGCGCGTTCAACAGCCGAGGCGCCGCAATGGACGAGGGCATGTGGATTTGGGGCTTCGGGACGGACGCCTGAGCCGGCAGGCCCTGTTGCTGGGCCGGGACAATGAGATTCTCATTTGGGTTGGGGCGCAAGGCAACTGCCGGCCGGATACTTATCGCCAAGGCGATCTCCAGCGCGACAACCGCACTTATGAAGATCACCGCGAACGAGCTACCCAGTAGCAGGATCGGCCTGCGCCGCGGCACGCTCTCATCCAGACCGGCGTCGTCGGCTTCCTCCGCCATTCCGGTGTCGGCGTCGGCGTCCTCGTCCGGGACGGCGCTGTAGGCGACGTTGTCCTTGCCCGGCTTGCTCTGGTACGCGGTCTGGTATCCGCGATGGCCCACCCCACCGGTGCCGTAATCCAGCGCATAAGCCAGCGCCGCCGTGGATGACGCGAACAACGGGGCATTCGCCGACGCCAGCGCCGCACCCCGGGCCAGCGCCATCTCGGGTTCTTCGGGTGTGGACAGCTGAAGGGAAGTCGCGGCCTGCAGCGCTGGCTTGATCATCGGGATGTCGACGCCAGAACCCACGACAACCACGCCGTCCGGTTGGGCGTGCAATGAGTCAGCGCGGGAGAGCAGCTCGACCAGTCGGGCCACCGCCCGGTCCTCGTCGTCGGGTAGGAGCCGCCGGTGCACCTCCGCGATTGACCCGTCGGCGCTTTTGACCACAGCCAAAGTCGCGCTGTACGGCTCGACGTAAAGCAGCGCGGTCTGGGCGTAGCCAATGGCGTCGCCGACGGCCTGAGTAAGCGCGGCGGCAGCCATAAACGCCGAAACCAGCATGACGTTTTCGACCTTGTAGGCGATCAGCGCATCACGCAGCGCCGCGGCCTGGACGGGATCAGTCCAGGTCACGCCCGTTGATAACAGCTCAAAGCCGGCCTCAGCAGCGCCTTCCCGAGTGCCCAAGATGACCGAGATCACCTGAGTGGCCGCGGTGGAAGCGGACGAGTCCGCGGTCACGTCGAGGTTGTCCTGGTCGACGGTGACCCCGTCGGCGTTTTCACCTTCGACCAGCACCATGCGGACCTTCGTCGGCGCCATGGAGACACCGAGCACGATGCCCACCACCGCTGAAGCCCCCTCTGCGTTGTTTGTTGCGCAACCACGGATTTCATTGCCACAGCAGGCACGGCCAAATCCGGGATTAGCTGGGGTTTATGAAGTTCTGATCGGGAAGGGCGGTTCGGCTTTGACCCTACTCGCGTAGAACGGCAGGGATTGTAAAAACTCAGTTGCGGCTAGTGGTGCCCGCCGCCGCCGCCGTGACCGCCCCCGCCGAAGCCGCCACCACCGAAGCCGCCGCCGCTGTGGCCGCCACGGCCGAACGGTCCGCCGCCGAAGCCGCCACCACCAAACGGTCCGCCGCCGAAGCCGCCACCGCCGAACGGTCCGCCGCCGAAGCCGCCACCGCCAAACGGTCCGCCACCGCCGGGTTCACCGCCCCCAAAGTGGCCACCCCCATTGGGTGCGCCACCACCAAACGGACCGGGTTCTGGACCGGGGGCGCCACCACCGAAGGGGCCACCACCAAAGGGGCCACCACCAAAGGGGCCGCCGCCAAACGGGCCGCCGGGTTCTGGGCCGGGACCGTTAACGGGCCCGCCGCCGTGAATCGGTGCGGGGCCGCTCGATGGTCCGCTGCCCTCGCCGCCTGGGCTTTTCGGCTTGGGGGACGTCCCTTGCTGCCACGGAGGAGTTTGATGGTAGGGCGAAGATTGCTGCGGGACGTATGTCCGGGGTTGGGGAACCAGCTGCTGCGGCTCCAACGGCCGCACAGGCGCCTCGAGGACAGGGGGGTGCACTACCGGCGCGGGAACGATCACAGGTGGAACCACCACGGGAACCGGCACGACCGCCGGAGCCGGCGCAGCTACGGGCACGGGTGCCGGTGCCGGCAGGTTCAACGGCTTGGGCGCGGCCAGCGCAATCGGCGCCTCGATCTTCGGCTGCGCAAGGGATGCTGCAGGGTTCGGGCGCGCAGGCGCCTGCTCGGCCGGCACGATGAGGTGCTGGCCAGGGGTGGGCTGCTGCAACGCGACCGTAGTGCGGATGCCGACCGCCAATGCGATCTCCAGCGCCACCACCGCGGCAATGCCGGCCACCGCCAGCCCGCTGCCGAGCAGTAGAGCCGGCTTGCGCCGCGCTTGGCCGTCGTCCAGGCGGACGGGCGCGCCTATGACGACGGTTGGGCTGTCGGCATCCTCGTCTCGCACAGCGCTGTAGGCGAGGTCGCCATCACCAAGCTCGTCAACGGTGGCAGCAGCGCTAGCACTGCCGACACTGAGGTATTCGGGCGGGGCGTAGGGGTCGACCGCGCCGGTGCCGGGGTCTTGGGCGTAGGCCAGCGCCGCCGTCGACGACGCGAACAACGGCGCGTTCGCGGAGGCCAGCGCCGCGCCACGGGCGAGCGCCGTCTGCGGCTCTTCCGGCGCGCTCACACTGAGCGAAGTCGCCGACTCCAGCGCGGGCTTGACCGAGGCGATGTCGACACCAGAGCCGACCACAAACACACCGCCTGGAGCTAACTCCGTCTCCTCCAGCCCGGCGAGCATCCCGGTGAGTTGGGCGGTCGTCTCGTCGCTATAGACGTCGTCGATCCGCTCTTTGTAGAAATCGGCAATGGAACCGTCGGAGGTTTCGACGACAGCCAAAGTCGCGCTCTCGGATTCCACAAAGAGCACCGCGGTGCGGTCGTAACCCATTGCCCCGCCGACGGATTGTCCCAACGCGGCCGCGGCAAGGAACGCCGACACCAACATCACGTTCTCGAGCTTGTAGGCGGCGAGCGCGTCGCGCAGCACGGCCGCCTCGATCTGGTCGGTCCACGTCACACCGATAGCCGACAGCTGCAGGCCCGCGTTGGCGGCGCCCTCGCGGGTGCCCAGGATGGCGGAGATCACGTGGTCGGGCGCACTGGCGCCCCTCGACACATCAACATCGGTGACGAACAGTTCGTCCTCTTCGACCGTAACGCCCTCGGCGTTTTCGCCCTCGAGGACGACCATCTGAATCGACGACGGCGCCATCGACATCCCAAGCACGATATCCACGGACCCCTCCTGAGGTTCTGTCATCGGCCAAATAGTCCGCGCGGAGGAGAAGCACAGACCTACTAATGATCGCGCACAACCACTGTGTACGGGGCCTGTCGAACCTATGTAGATCTTATGAAGTTCTGGTAAGAGCGAGATGGCGTCGGTCCCCGTTGACCCTGGTATTTCGAGCCGACGCGGGAACTGCCGTAGGGATGTTCGGCCGGGCTGGTCAATCGCAAGATGCACAGCTGACCGATCTTCATGCCCGGCCACAGCGTGATCGGCAGGTTGGCGACGTTGGACAGTTCCAGGGTGATGTGACCGGTGAAGCCGGGATCGATGAAGCCCGCGGTCGAGTGCGTCAGCAGGCCCAGCCGGCCCAGCGACGATTTGCCCTCCAAGCGCCCCGCCAGGTCGTCGGGCAGGGAGAAGAGCTCCAGCGTCGAGCCGAGCACGAACTCACCCGGATGCAGCACAAACGGTTCTCCCGCAACGGGTTCCACCAGGCTCGTCAGCTCGTCCTGCTGCTTTGCGGGGTCGATATGGGTGTAACGGGTGTTGTTGAACACCCGGAACATGGAGTCGAGCCGAACATCGATGCTCGATGGCTGCACCAAGGTGTCGTCGAACGGGTCGATGCCCAACCGCCCGCCGGCGATTTCGGCCCTGAGGTCACGATCAGAGAGCAGCACGCGATGAGCCTATCTGCCTGCAGACGGGACGCCGGCTCAGTGTGGCTCAGCGGAGATAGGATTCCTGACCCGTGGGGTAGCCACCTCCGAGCGTGGTGACGTGGACGTGGTCGTAGTGGCCCATCCCCATTGCCCGCGCACCATGCGGCGTGTAGTACATGCCGCGCCAAATCGCGTCTTGCATCGCAAATCGATCCGCGTTCTGCAGCACAAAGGCGACGATCTGGTCTCCGAGGGCGATGCCTTCGGCCGAGCTGGGGTTGGGAATCATTACGTCGATCGCCAGACCACGAGGGTGCCACGGCAGCGGATCCGGTCGAACGCCACCCATTTCGTGAATCTCGGGGAAAGCCGCACTGATGGCGCGAGCCGCCAGGATGGTTCTGACCTGTAGGCCTTGCTCGTTGACCCTCCCGACGGGCAAAAGGCGGCTGTCGACCCGCAATCTCGACGCTCGAGCGGGCTGCTCTTGGCCGGCAACCGCCGCGGCCCGCCCCGCGCTCGGTGCCGCCACAATCTCTAGGCAGCACGGCGCGACGTCGCTGACAACCGGCTTGGCGTGCGCGCGGGCGGCGACGGAGTAAACGTCGCCTCCGGCGGCAAAGAACGCGCCGGCCGCGGCGACGCCCGCAGCCACGACTATCGGCGACTTTCGCCGAGCCCTGGGTAATGAATGCCGACCCACGGGAAGCACATTACGACAAGATAACGAAAGAATAAATATCGACCCTTCAAGATCAACGGGCAGAAATTCTTTCCGGGCGTCTACGAGGGCGGACAGATTACTTGTGCCGCGACAGAAACCGCGGCGGTTTGATAGCGGCGTTGGATTCGCGCGCTCGAATTACTTTCCGTATCTGAGCCCCACCCGCCGCTGTGATTTCGGAAGCCGTCTGCCTGCCCGGCGGGGATGCTAGCCTGCTCAGGCCGGACTTTCCTGGGCGCGCCGATGTAGTTCAATGGCAGAACATCAGCTTCCCAAGCTGAATACGCGGGTTCGATTCCCGTCATCGGCTCCACGAAACCCCTGTTCAGTGGCATCTGTGCTGGCGACACTTCATCCTCGAAGGGTTGCTGGGCGCGCCGAGCCGACGCAGACCCGAAGCGGCCTCGGCGAGCGGGGCCGGATCGAGGCGGCCGCGGCGCTCGCCGACGCGGACACCGAATCCGGCGAGGACCATCTGGCATCGCGTGACTACCCGCCGATCAGGGTTGACGCGCTGCCGAACGCGGTGCAATGTGATAGACGTCATATGACCACTGGTCACACACCGGGCAGAAAGGCGGCAGTTCATGACCACGAGGGACATGTACACGCACGTGCCCGCGCCGTACTCGTGGGAGGTCCCGAGCGTCGGCGACGCGCGATTCACGTGGGAGTACGACGAGGGGCGCGCCCGGCTCCTTTCCCTGTACCAAAAGGGAAAGGACAAGCAATGGGACGCCCAGTCGCGCATCGACTGGACGCAAGAAGTCGACCCGAAGAACCCGGTCGGGCTGCCCGACGAGTTCCATCCGCTGTTCGGCAGCCCGATGTGGGACGCCGCAGACGAATCACGTCGCGCCGAGATGCGCCAGCACTCCCAAGCCTG
>NZ_JBKQQD010000351.1:0-3291 GCF_052144515.1 Mycobacterium sp.
ATCACCACGGGCACCGGATCAGGACCGTCGGGTCGAAACACATCGGCGCGCAGAGCCACGCCGTCATCCATCGTGATTTCGACATCACGTTCGATGGCTATGCGACCTTTAGCGCCATCCTCAACCACGCCGGGCCGCCACCTGTGTCACCCCGCTCATTGGGTTCGTCGACAACACCACCAGCGATGCTCCTTCCAGACGTTTGTCGGCCGAGTACATGATCCCGCGGGAACGAACAGAGGTTCTAGGGTCCAAGGTCACGCGCGGGGCGTGGGGTTGAGGCGCAACGAATGGCTACCGTTGACGCGCATACCGCCGGCGCGGAAAGGGCCCGGCTGTTGACCGTCTCCGGGCCCTTCACCAGCGTCCGAACAGATCGCCTTCCGCGGTTGTAATCGAACCTCCGTTTTTATAGTCCGCACTAACCTGGCTGCCATCGAGAGCAGGCCCGGGCCACTAATCGCGGGGGCAATTGTCAACACCTTGGATCACGATCTTTAGGCGGCCTCCTCGGTGGTCGCGCCGGGGCGTTCGATGAGTTTGCCGTCGGTGTCGACGTCATCCTGTGTTCCTCTGGTTGAGGAGGCATCGAGCCCGTCCGGGCGACGACCGTTGGGTGGTCGTCCAGGCCGAACCAGGCGTCTCACAGGGTCAATGCCAAGCCAGCGCTACCAAGGTCCCGAGCAACGCTCCCGGCGGCTGCCGATGGTCTAAGCAGAATCCACCACGGCTACAGGACTACTCGACGCGACACAATCGACCGCACACTCAGGTCAAATAGCACTACGAGAGCCGAAAGACCCTAGATCGGCGTGAACGTCGGTCCTACGTTGTGATACGCGCGGCAGACCGTCGTCACAACTTTGTGGTTTCAGGAGCAGGACCACGACAACGGCCCGAGAGATCATGCACACCGGAGGGAGATGTGTCGGCGAGCATGAGACGCTGACCACCGCGGCCCAACACATGCGCGAGCTGGGCGTCGGTGCGTTGCCGATCTGCGGAGATGGGAAGCGGCCAGCAAGATCAACGGAATTCAGATTCAGGAGGGCGCAATGAGTCAGGTACTCGACATTGTGCGGGTGCTCAACAAACACGTCGGCAATCCCGCCATGATGCCCATGTCAGGGCGCAAGCACTACTTCGCGTCCGTGATCGAACACACCGGACGCCGATCCGGAAAGCATTACGCCACACCGGTCGTGACCGACCGGACAGCGGACGGCTTCATTGTTGGGCTGCCATACGGCACTGAGGTCGACTGGCTGCGCAACGTGCTTGCCGCCGGCCGTGCGACGATCCGGTGCGGCGGCCAAACGTATGACGTCGTCGGGCCGCAGGTCATCGACGCGGCATCGGCCAAACCGCTGTTGTCGGCCAAGTACCGACGGCGATTCGGCTGGCTGCCGATCGCCAACTACGTGAAATTCAACTCGGCGCCTAGTCCTTCGGCAGAAGGCAAAGGCGAGGGCGGGTCGGCGCGAAACACCGGTTAGCGTGGCGATCGCCTCCAGCGCCATATGAGTCCAGGCATGTGCCACCGCTCCCAACGGTGCCCGCTCGGGCCGGGCGGGTCATGCCGTCGTCGGTCACCACGATCTCGGTGCTTGCGGTGTTTGACACCCGACACACACGCCGGATGTGTTGTGCCGCACGGTGAACCGTCCGGGGTTTGATGCCCGGCTGCATTGTTGAGGCGTCGCCGGCTGGGACGTCTGGACGTGAGCGTATTAGGCGGCCTCGTATTCCTCGGGTGGGAGGTAGTCGAGCTGGCTGTGCAGGCGCCGATTGTTGAACCAATCGACCCACTCCATCGCCGTACAATCCACATCATCGATGGTGCGCAGTGGGCCGGTCAGGAGGGGGCTGCCGCGACCGACGGCTTCGGTCTCCAACAACCCGATCGTTGTCTCCGCGAGAGCGTTGTCGTAGGCATCGCCGACACTGCCGATCGACGCTGCAATTCCTTCCAGAACAAGAGTTTCCGCGAGTCGTGCAGTCGATATGGCGATCGACATCGTCGAGGAGGCGCATTCACCGCCTGCCTCTCGCCTACAAAACAACTTGACGCGTATGGGGCACTGTCTGGCGCCTTGGCTGTCATGCTTAGTTTCGTGGCCGAAGCCAAACACGTCGTCTTGATTCACGGATCCTGGGGCCGTGGGGAGCAGTTGGCTGCGGCCCGCGCCGCATTCGAAGAGCGTGGATACACGGCGCACACCCCGACGCTGCGCCATCACGAACTGCCCTCGCACGAGGGCGCGATGAAAATTGCCTCACTGAGCCTTCGGCACTACACCGACGACTTGGCGGCATTCGTGAATTCGCTGGATTCGCCACCGCTTCTGATAGGTCACTCGATGGGCGGGCTGCTGGCGCAGCTGGTCGCCGCGCGCACACGCCAAGCTGGCTTAGTGGCAGCATGCCCCGGCCCGGCGGCGGGCATCCTCGGTGCGACCCCCACAACCTTGCGCATGTCCCTGCCGCACTTGTTACGGCCACGTTCCTGGACCAAGCCGTGGCGCCCCCCGACGTTCGAGCAATCTCGACGCTGGATCGCTAACACGCAGACCGAGAACATCGCCCGGGAGATGTATGACGGTTTCGTCTGCGAATCCGGGCGCTATCTCTGGGAATTGCTCCTTGCGTTGCCAAAGCTTTCGAAGGCCACCGTTGTCGATTTCGCGGCGGTCACTGCCCCCGTGCTGGTGATGGGGGCCCAGTGTGACCGTATCGTGTCAGCCGGAGTCGTGCGCCGAACCGCAGCCCGGTACCAGCGCGGGACCTCCGTTGAGATTCCCCGCTCTGACCACATGGTGTTTTCAGGGGCGGCTCTACCGGTCACTATGAGCTACATCGACGATTGGATGGCGAGAAATCATGTCCTCGCCGCTGACGCAGCGAACTAGGCAGGTTCGTCGGCCACGGCGGCTGACGACGACATCAATTTGGCTGTGTTGTGCGTCGCGCCGCCCAGAGCCTAAAGCCGGGACCTTGGCCCGCCCGCCAGGGTGCCTGTACCGATAGGGCTAGATGAACCGCGCCGTCACGGCATCGCCTCGGCCCAGGCGATATGCCCCTCGAAGCCAAGCGTTTTCGCCATGTCACGGTAGCGATCCCGGAACTGCGCATAAGTCGCGGCATCGCCGCGAGCCCGCGCCATAAGAGCCCGCAGCCGCAGCAGCGGAACCTCGAACAGTACGAATCCCGGGTCGGTCGGCTCCGCTGCCAGCCGGTCGATCGCGGCCTGCGCCTCCTTGAGGTCGGCGCTCGTGCCGCGCTGCAGCAGTG
>NZ_JBKQQD010000352.1:0-2822 GCF_052144515.1 Mycobacterium sp.
GAGTTCAAGCTAGCCAGCAATCGCCAGCTCAAACGAAACCTGCAGAACCAGGTCGAGATCTACAAGAAGGCCAACGACACCGCGACAGCGGTCACCGTCATCATCGCCTACACCGCCGCCGAACACGCCAAAGTCACCGCGCAGTTGACGGAGCTCGACCTGCAAGCTCGCGAGGACATCATCGTGATCGACGCGCGCAGCGATAACAAGCCCACTGGGTCAAAAGCGTGACCGCACCGCAGCTCAGACCGCCGTGGCACCAGATCAGCGGCCAACCACCGTCACGGCCGAACCGCCATACGCCGACCACTGAATCCTGAAACGTATACGCTCCGGACGTCATGGCGGCATCATCCGCCTCTGCAATCGGGGAAGCCCGGGTCCTTCGAGGAGATGCAGCAGAGCCGGGCGACCACTGACGGCCATCATTAAAGCCTTCGCCGGCCCGCGGATCTCAACGCCGCCTCCCCAGCACCGGTCAATATCTGTGCTGCGCAGGCAGATTCCTTGAAGCCGGCCCAGCGGCACGAAACCAAACGGCCACGGACCGGTCAAAAAGTCCATCGCGAGCGCCACCAGTTGCGGGTCAGGCTCAAACGGCAACCCCAGTGGAATCCTGATGTCACCGCCATGCACCAAGATATCGGCCAGGGGATCGAGCGGCCCGAACAGCGGCGGACTTAACGGGTAGTCAGCGTTGTCACGCAACTCGGCGACGATGTCGCCCGCGGGGAGCTGCGCCCGACGCCGCGCCAGCTCGTCGATCGCACGAGCCATACTTCTTCGGCGCAGAGCTGTCCTCATGAACACCCAGAAACTGTCGGCGAAAACGCTGACCAAATGCGCGGCCACCGTCTTGACGTCCCACCCTGAACACAGGCTCGCAGCTGCCAACTGCGCCTCGTTCAAACCGTCGACCAGGGCCGCGATGTGACGCCGCTCATGCGCCACAGCGGCGAAAACCAGGTCGTTATCGGCTCGCACGCGACAAATGCTACCGGAACAGATATTTGTTTTAAGGCCTTAAGGTGTATACGTGTCTGGCGGCCGGGGGAGAGATTGCCGCCACCAGGGCGTGACTACGCCCTGGTGGGCCATTCGGTAGCTCCGGAAAGCGTTCTGCCTGTTCGGTGTAGATGTCGAGGCCGGCGCTGATTCGGTTGAGTGGGGACTCGGCAGGATCGGGTGCGCTGGCGCTGAGCAGCTTGGCAAAAGCCCGGGCGCGTGGCCCGGGGGTTGGATCTTATCCGGGGTTGGAACCTGTCATGTCGATCCCAAGTCGACCCATTGCCGAGAACAGTTCCTCGTAGATGTTGTTGGGGATCGTGTGGGATTCGGTCTGCGCGACCTGAGGGAAGTGCTCGGCGATGTCGTCGGCGGTGGCGGTGAGGTCGGTGTCAGCTAGCCACCCATCACCGAGCCCGATGAACACGCGTGCGTATCTGCCAGCCAGTGCGGAGTAGTTCTGGTGGCTGCTTTCACAGGCGCGACTCGCCAAGTAGGTGACCATCGGCACGACTTTCTCCGGCGCGATCAGATCTTTGAGTCCGGTGTCCTCAAGGGTCTTCGCGTCGACAGTCTCGGTGACCATCCGCGAAAAGCCGAAGGGCAACACGGTGTTGGACAAGATGCCGTGCTCGGCCCCTTCCAAGGCAATGACGTTGCTCAGCCCTACCAGGCCTGCCTTTGCTGCGCCGTAGTGCGCTTCGAGGTGCTGGCCGAACATTCCCCCTGAGGACGAGATGAGCACGAATCTGCCGTACCCCTGTTTCTTCATGACTTTGAAGGCGGGCTGGCACAGATGAAAACCACCGTCGAGGTGCACCTTGAGCATCTGACGCCAATGCGTCGGGGTCATGTCCTCAAAGGCGATGCTGGTAAAGATTCCGGCGTTGCTCACCACGGCGTCCACTCGTCCGAAGTGCTCAAGGGCGGTTTGCACGATGGCCTCACCACCTTCAGGACTATCCACCGAGTCATGCGATGCCACCGCAGTGCCGCCGGCGCGAACAATTTCCTCGACGACCTGATCGGCCACCGTGGTGTCCGCTCCCTCCCCGCCCATGCCGCCGCCAAGGTCGTTAACGACGACGGATGCGCCACGGTGAGCCAGATCTAGCGCGTACAGCCGCCCCAAACCGCGCCCCGCCCCAGTCACGATTGCAGCCTGGTCAGTGAAGTCAATCATTGCAGCCGCTCCCTTTTGGTCTGAATGAGCTCGATGTCAGCCTCGACCGAACCATATATTTGTTCCGCACGGACAGGAGGCGCTTCTCGGGTATTGAGTCCGTCGAGGCCTCAGCTGCGGTCTCACTTGCAGAGAAAACCAGACGTGACCGTGCGTCTCGAATCCCAGCTGCCAGCCGGGTGGCGAGACGGATCGCACAGCGGTGGGTGCAGCTCGCACATCTCTGATGGGGATGCCATCGGCCCTGGCGTAAGCGCTGGCGCAATCCCCCGGCGGGGGAGCGGCGCGGCGGGCCGCGGCTGTCGATGCTCTCTGCGCACGCCTAACTCATCCGACGATCAAGCAAAGCCGGGAGATGTCAGCGGCTCAAAATGAAACCTGTTGCAGCACTGCACCGTGACGGGTCAGCATCGTTATCGGCGATTCCTCGGGCATCGAATCACGTTTGGGCACAGCACAATCGAGAATATGCAGCACTTACTCGTGGATAACTGCTGTTATCCATGAAGCTGGCATACGCGTTGCGCAACCACTCCTCCGTCAGCCGACACGGATCACGCGAAGCGATCGAAGTGAAGGGCTACCACGGCCGCGGCGTTTCGGACGCTTATAGCAGGAGCGTCCCGTTCGTCGG
>NZ_JBKQQD010000353.1:0-14153 GCF_052144515.1 Mycobacterium sp.
CGTCATCGGCGGTGCCACCGATGCCGTGGACCGCGCCGTCGCGGCTTTCCGCGCCGCCGGCATGAACGCCAACCGAATCCCGGTCAGCCACGCTTTCCACACCGCGATCGTGGCGCCGGTGAGCGAAACGCTGAAGGCCGCACTGCGCCGGCTCGACATGCGGCCGCCGCGTCGGCCCATCGTGTCGAACGTGACCGGTGAGTTCTATCCGGCGGACGCCGACCTCGACACCATGCTCGACCTTCTCGGCCGCCAGGTGGCGTCGCCGGTCCGGTTCGTCGACGGGCTGCGCACGCTATACGCGGCGGGTGCCCGCATCTTCGTCGAGGTCGGCCCCAAGAAGGCGCTGCACGGCTTCGTCGAGGACGTCCTCGGCGACGATGTGCTGGCCCTGTTCACCAACCACCCGAAAACGGGCGATGTCGCGTCGTTCAACCAGGCGTTGTGCGGGCTGTACGCCGCCGGGCTGGGATTCGCCCCGCTTTCCTCCGCAGCTGCGACCGCCGCAGCGACCGCGGTGCCGAGCAGGAGGACAGCCATGACCAGCGAACAGTACGCCGAACTGGGCCGCCTCGTCGTTGACGTCATCGAACACGGTATGGATGCCAGCTCCGGCACCGCCGCTGCACCGGCATCACGCGCTGCGGCGCCAGCTGCTACCGAACCGGTGGTGATAACCGGCGCAGCGCTCGGTCTGCCCGGTGTCGAGCGAGTCTTCGACGACGAGAACATCGCCCGCATCCTCGACGGCCAGCAGTTCATCGACACCATCCCGCACCCGCTACGCCGTGCGATGGTCGACCGGCACATCACCCGCCTGGTCAAGCGTGAGTCCGGCGGCCCCAGCTTCGAGACGATCGACAACGAGGCCGACGTCATCAAACTGGCCGCCCGCAGCGCGCCACTGGACGTGGTTACCGAGTTCGGGGTCGACGCAGCCCGCGATGCCGCGCTGGACTCGACCACCCGGCTGGCCATCGGAGCCGGCTTCGACGCCCTGCGCGACGCGGGGATCCCGCTGATCATGCACTACAAGACCACGACACTGGGCACCCAATTGCCCGACCGTTGGGGGCTGCCGGATTCGATGCGTGATGACACCGGCGTCATCTTTGCCTCCGCCTTCCCCGGGTTGGACAACTTCGCTCAGGACCTCGAGCGCTACTACACCGACCGAGGCCACCGTGATCAACTGCTGGCGCTGGAAGCAGTGCGCGCCCGGCTGAGCAGCGACGAACCGGCCGCGATGGAGGTTGACCGGCGCATCCACGAGCTGCGCCACGCCCTCCAGTCCGACCCATACGTATTCGACAGGCGCTTCATCTTCCGGTGCCTGTCGATGGGTCACTCGCAGTTCGCCGAGATCATCGGCGCGCGCGGGCCGAATACACAGGTCAACGCCGCGTGCGCGAGCACTACCCAGGCGACCGCGCTCGCCGAGGACTGGATCCGGGCCGGCCGGTGTCGGCGGGTGATCGTGGTGTCCGCCGACGACGTCAGCTCCGACGCGCTGCTGCCTTGGGTGGGATCGGGATTCCTGGCATCCGGTGCCGCCGCCACCGACGACGTCGTGGAGGAGGCCGCCACACCGTTCGACCGGCGCCGGCACGGGATGATCCTCGGCATGGGGGCGGCGGCATTCGTGGTGGAATCCGCCGACGCGGCCCGGGAACGCGGGCTGCAGCCGATCTGCGAAGTCCTCAGTACTGTCATCGCGAACAGCGCTTTTCACGGCACCCGGCTCGACGTCGAGCACATCGGCGGCGTCATGGAGAGCCTGCTCGCCCAGGCCGAGGCTCGCGGCGTAGACCGACACGCCATCGCGCCCGGCACCGTGTTCGTGTCCCACGAGACGTACACGCCGGCCCGCGGAGGCAGCGCTGCGGCCGAGATCAATGCGCTGCGCCGGGTGTTCGGGCCAGACGCCGACGCTGTGGTTATCACCAACACCAAGGGCTTCACCGGACACGCGATGGGCGCCGGCGTGGAGGACGTCGTCGCCATCAAGTCGCTGGAGACCGGTCTGGTTCCTCCGGTGCCCAATTACAAAGAGCCGGATCCGGAGCTGGGCCAGCTGAACCTGTCGGTTGGCGGAAGCTATCCGGTGCGCTACGCGCTGAGGCTGGGCGCTGGATTCGGCTCGCAGATTGCGATGACGCTGATGCGCTGGACCCCGATGCCCGACGGCCGTCACCGCCTGCCGGACGAACTCGGGTATGAGTACCGGATCGTGGACCAGGCTGCCAGGCGGCGCTGGCTGACGACGGTGGCTGGGACTGCCGACGCCGAGCTGGAGGTCGTCCAGCACCGGCTGCGTCTCGTCGACACCGGTGCGCCGGCGCGGACCGCTCCGTCGGCGGTTCCATCGCAGGTGCCGACCGCTCAGTCCGCCCCCGCGGCGCCGGCACCCGCGGCAGCACGGGCGGCGGCTGCCGCACCCGTCGCGGCCCCAGCGCCGGTTGTGGCCCCGGAACCGGCCCCGGCTGGTGACGAGATCACCGACACGGTGGTGGGTGTTGTCTCGCAGCTCACCGGATACCCGCCCGAGCTGCTCGAGTTGGACCTCGACCTGGAGGCCGACCTGGGGGTGGACACCGTCAAGCAGGCCGAGATCTTCGCCGCGATCCGCGAGCATTTCGGTGTCGCGCGTGACGACGCCCTGAAGCTGCGCGACTTTCCCACCCTGACCCACGTCATCGGCTGGATCCGCGACAAAACCGGCGCCGCGACGCCGGCCGTGCCATCGGCAACGCCGTCCAGCACCGAAACACGCGCGGCGATCACGAGTGAAGTCCCCCGCATTACCACTGTGACCGGTGACCTTTCGGCCACCGACCGGATCACCCGGCAGGTGCCGGTACCGGCGCTGCGGCCAGAGCTCGTGGCCTGCGTGCCAACCGGGGTCGCCCTCGGCAGCGGCACGCGTGTCGCCGTCATGCGTGATCACGGTGGCGTTGCAGACGCGCTGATCGGTCGGTTGACCCGGCTCGGTGTCGACGTGCTGGCGATGGAGACCGACGACGACATCGACACTGTCCTGGGCGACGCGGTCGACGGCGTGTACTGGCTGGCGGCTCTGGACGACGAGGGCCCGCTGGAGGACTTGGACCTGGCCGGCTGGCGAGAAGCGCTCCAGCGCCGGGTACGCAATCTCTACACCGCCATGCGACGCCTGTACGAGCGCAGCCCGTTCCTGGTCGTCGCCACTCGGCTGGGCGGATACCACGGCTACGACGCGGCCGGAGCGACCTGCCCACTGGGTGGAGCGGTTACCGGGTTCGCCAAGGCGTACCGGCGCGAGCGGCCCAACGCCCTGGTCAAGGCCGTCGACTTCGCACTCGGCCGAAAGACCGCAGCACTGGCTGATGTGTTAATCGACGAGACCCTCCGTGATCCCGGTTGTGTGGAAGTCGGCTATGCCGACGGCCGCCGCTGGGGCGTCGGGCTGTTGGAGCGCGCATTCCCCGACACGCACGAGGCCAGCGAGGTTCTCGGCACCGATCCGGTCTTCCTCGTCACCGGCGCCGCTGGCAGTATCGTTTCGGCGATCACTGCCGACCTGGCCGCGGCGTGGCGCGGCACCTACCACCTGCTGGACCTCACGCCGGAACCCGACCCGGCCGACGCCGACCTGCGCCGGTACACCGAAGACCGGGAAGGGTTCAAAGTCGAACTGGCGGCTCGGATGCGTGAGCGGGGCGAGCGCCCGACACCGGTCCTGATCGAGCGGGAGCTGGCGCGCTTCGAGCGTCTGCAGGCCGCGCTGGCCGCGGTGCGGGCGGTGGAGCAGGCGGGTGGGTCGGCCTACTACCACAGTGTCGATCTCACCGACGCGGGTGCGGTCGAGCGGGTGATGGCCGAGGTGCGGGAGACCAGCGGGCACATCGACGTCCTGCTGCACGCCGCCGGGGTCGAGATCAGCCACGCGCTACCTGACAAGGACCCCGCTGAGTTCGATCTTGTGCTCGGGGTCAAGGGCGACGGGCTGTTCAACGTGCTGCATGCCATCGGCGACCTCCCGTTGGGCGCCGTTGTGGCATTCAGCTCGGTGGCCGGCCGGTTCGGCAACATGGGGCAGACCGACTACAGCGCCGCCAACGACTTGCAATGCAAGATCTTGAGCAACCTGCGCCGCACCCGTCCGGGGGTGCGGGCGCTGGCGATCGACTGGACCGCCTGGGGCAGCATCGGCATGGCCACCCGCGGATCCATCCCGAAGATCATGGCGGCGGCCGGAGTCGAGATGCTCCCCGCGGAGGCGGGCGTGGCATGGATCCGGCGCGAACTGGGCGCAGGCCTGACCGACGGCGAAGTCGTCGTCGCCGGGGCGCTGGGTGCGCTTGCCGCCGAACTGCACGACACCGGCGGGATCGACCCGAGTTCACTGACGGCAGAGGGGCCGATGGTCGGCGAGGTCGTCCGCGCCAGTGTGCACGACGGGTTGGTGCTGCACACCACGCTGGACCCGGCCACCCGGCCGTTCCTGGATCACCACCGCATCGACGGCACACCGGTGCTACCCGGCGTGATGGGCATGGAGACGTTCGCCGAAGCCGCCCGGCTGCTCGTGCCCGACCTGCACATAGCCGCTATCGAGAACGTGGACTTCTGGGCGCCGCTCAAGTTCTATCGGGACGAGCCACGCACGGTGACGGTCACGGCCCTGCTGCACCCCGACGGGGACGACTTGGTCGCTGAATGCCGCCTGTCGGCCGAGCGCACCCTGCCCGGCCGCGGCCAGCCGCAGCGCACCGTGCACTTCACCGGCTCGGTCCGGCTGACGGCCAACCCACCCGCGCTCGCCGACGGCGAAGCTGACTCCGGCGGCGAAGGTCCGGCGCTGACGCCGGAGCAGGTCTACCGGCTCTACTTCCACGGCCCGGCCTATCAGGTGGTCGGTTCTGCGTGGAAACGGGACGGCGGTGCGGCCGCCCGGTTTGCCGCCGACGTTCCGGCGCAAACGGACGAGCCGGTGCTGATCGGGCCGCGACTCGTCGAACTGTGCTTCCAGACCGTCGGGCTGCTCGAGGCCGGCACCGACGGCGTCCTGGCTCTGCCGCTGCACGTCGATGCGGTGCACCTGAACGGGGAGCCGACGGAACGGGCTGGGCTCGTGGCCACCGCGCGACCGGACGGGCACGGTGGCTTCATCTGCATGGTCCGCGACGACGAGGGGAGGCTGGTGCTGCGGGTCGACGGGTACCGCACTGTGCCGGTGCCGGAGCCGCCGCCCGCAAACATCGTCGCCCCGATCCGCTCCGTCATGTGCGGCTGAGGAGACATACCGCTATGGACAGGCAGATTCTCCGGCTGGCGATTGTCAACCGGGGTGAGCCCGCAGTTCGAGCGCTGACCGCAGTGGCCGAACTCAACCAGGCCGGCGACCAACCGCCCATCCGGGCCATCGTGCTCTATACCGACGTGGACGCCGACGCGTGGTATGTGCGCGAGGCGGACGAGGCCGTGCCACTCGGGACCGCGACGTTCGTCGACCCGGCTGACGGCACCCGGCGGTCGCGCTACCTGGACCAGCCAGCGGTGATGGCGGCGCTGCGCCACAGTGAAGCCGATGCGGTGTGGGTCGGCTGGGGATTCTTGGCCGAAGATGCCTCGTTTGCGCAGGCGTGCGAGGAGGCCGGCATCGTCTTCGTCGGCCCGGACAGCGCCACCATCCGACGGCTCGGCGACAAAGTGGCCGCCAAACGGCTCGCCGAGCACGCAGGTGTTCCGGTGGTGCCCTGGAGCGGTGGACCGGTCGACGACGTGGCCGAGGCGACCGTGCTCGCGGCCCGGCTCGGCTATCCCGTGCTGGTGAAGGCGGCCGCCGGCGGCGGCGGCCGTGGCATCCGGACGGTTCACAGCGACGCCGAACTCGCCGCGGCACTGGCCTCGGCGCGCGCCGAGGCGCAGCTGGCCTTCGGCGACCCCACGGTATTCCTGGAGAAGCTCGTGCCAGCCGCCCGTCACGTCGAAGTCCAGGTGATCGCAGACCACTACGGCACCGCGTGGGCGGTAGGCGTCCGCGACTGCACCTTGCAACGCCGCCACCAGAAGGTGCTGGAGGAATCGGCGTCAACGGTGCTTGACACCGACGGGGAGCAGGCGATCCGCGACGCGGCGCTACGCCTGGCCGCCGCGGCGGGCTACCGCAACGCGGGCACCGTGGAGTTCCTGGTCGACCCGGACACCGGGAGCTTCTTGTTCATGGAGGTCAACACCCGGCTGCAGGTCGAGCACCCGGTGACCGAGGCGACCACCGGGCTGGACCTGGTGAAGCTGCAGCTCCATGTGGCTCGTGGCGGGCGGCTGATCGGTGCACCGCCGCACGTGTCAGGGCATGCGATCGAGGCGCGGGTATGCGCCGAGGATCCCGAAAACGCCTTCACCCCCGCGCCAGGCCGGTTGGCTCGCCTGCGCCTGCCGGCCGGCACCGGAATACGCGTCGACGCAGGCGTACGCGAAGGCGACCGGATCCCCCCCGACTTCGACTCGATGATCGCCAAAATTGTCGCCTGGGGAAGCGACCGCCCCGAGGCCCTCGCCCGACTCCGTCGTGCATTGCTCGACACCACCATCGTGGTCGAAGGCGGCACTACCAACCGCTCCTTCCTGCTGACCCTGCTCAATCGGCCGGAGGTGCGCGGCGGGCACTTCGACAACCACTGGCTGGACCGGCTGACCGGGGAGGCGGCGCACCTGCCCGCCCCGGATCCAGTTGCCCTGCTGGTCGCCGCCGTGGAGTCGTACGACCTTGACGAGGCCGCCGAGCGGGCCGCGTTCCATGCCCGCGCCGCCCGCGGCGGTGCCGAAATGGCCGCCGAGGTGGGTCACCGATGCCGCCTCCGTTACCGGGGACAGCGGTACAACCTGGACGTCTACCGCACCGGTGTTCGTACTTACCGAGTTGCCGGCGCCGGCACCGCGGACGTCACGGTCTCCCACCGCGACGGATACGAGCGGCGGGTGGTCGTCGGTAGCCGGGTGCACCGTGTGGTGTCGGTGGTGGAAGGTGCCACCCTGCGCGTCGACGTCGACGGCGCCGCGCACGCCGTGTTCCGCGACGACGGTGGCCTTGTGTGCAGCCCTGGGCCGGCATTCGTGGTGTCGGTTCTCGTGGCACCCGGTGATCAGGTCGCCGAGGGCGACCGGTTGGCCGTGCTAGAGAGCATGAAGATGGAAACCACTCTCACGGCACCGTTCGCCGGCACCGTCGCTTCCGTCGAAGCCGCCGCGAACGTGCAAGTGGAAGCGGGAGCGCCGGTGGTTCGCATTGCGACGTCCGACACCGGTCAGAGCTACGGCGCGGCCGCGGTCGAATTCACCGGCCTGCGCGCCGCGGAGCCGTCCGCGACGCCACCGTGTGAGCGCGTGTACGGCGCGCTGCGCTCCTACCTGCTCGGCTATGACTTGGATCCGGACTCGGTTAAGGCAATGCTGACCCGGCAGCGCCGACTGGGCGAGATCGCAGCGCCCGCCGACACCGACCTGCTGCGCTGCGAGGACAGCTTGCTGGATCTGTTCGCCGACGTCGGTTCGCTATACCGACCACGCGGCGAGCTCGAGCCGGAGGAGGCGCTCGTCGGCGGCAGCACCCAGGAATACCTACTGTCCTTCGTGCAGTGGCTGGACGCGGATCGGGCCGGCCTGCCCGACTCGTATCGGCGTCGGCTGGAGCAGGCGCTGTTGCGGTACGGAGTGCGTGGGCTGGAACGCACGCCGGAACTCGAAGAGGCCGTCGTCTGGATGTTCCGCTCATTCCGCCGGGTCGGCGAGCTGGTAGGAGCGGTGACCGCGATTCTTGAGCGCAGACTCCGTCACCACGCCGAGCTGGCGCAGCTGGCCACCCCCGAGATGCAAGCCGAGATGCGGGCCCGGCTTGACCGGCTGGCGGCCATCCAGGGGCGCCAGCGCAGCGTCGCAGACCTCGCTCGCGATGTGCGGTTCCACTACTTCGACGAGCCGCTGCTCGCAGTGACCGTCGCCGACGAGTACGCCGGTGTGCAGCACGATCTGGATGCGCTGCGCGACGATCCCGACGGCACTGACCGATCCGGCCGGATCGACCGCCTGGTGGCCTGCCCGCAGCCGCTGCGCGCCGAGTTGCTACGGCGATGGCGTGGCAGCCGCGACCCCGGCCTGCGTCGAGTGGTGGTGGAGGTGTACATCCGCCGGTTCTACCGGATCAGGCAGCTTCGCGATTTGAAAGTCGGTGAGCATGACGGGTGGCTGCTGGGTAGCGCCGACTATGACTTCGAGGATGACTTCGAGGACAAGCACATCCATCTGGTCACCGCATACGCGCCCCTGGTGGATCTGCCCGAGCTGTCTCGGGCGATCGCCGGGCATTTGCGCACGGCTGATCCCGAGCGGCAGGTCGTGGTGGATTTGGAGCTGTGGCGGCACGGCGAGACGGCTGATATCGACGCCGTCATCGCCGAGGCCGAAAAACTCCTGGCCGGATGCCACTTCGGGCGCCTGTTGCGGCGCCTGGATTTGACCGTTACGACGCTCGAAGGGGCCGCACCGGAGCGCTTTCGCACCCATCACGTGACCTACCGGCAGCGGGACGGTCAATTCGTCGAGGACCCGCTTTATCGCAATCTGCATCCGATGCTGGCAAAGCGTCTGGATTTGTGGCGTCTGGCGAACTTCGAACTACGGCGGCTGCGCTCGGCCGAAGACGTGTACCTGTTCCACGCAGTGGCCCACGACAACACCGCCGATCACCGGCTGTTCGCGCTCGCCGAAGTGCGCGACCTGACCCCGGCCCGGGCTGCCGGCGGCGCGGTGCGATACCCGCGGCTGGAGCTGATGGGTTTGCTGGCACTGTCGGCGATGCAGGAAGCGCTGACCACTTTCGACGGGCGCAACCGGCCGGCCGCCAACCGGATAGTGCTCTACGTGGGGCCGCCGTGGGATGTGCCGCGTGATGCGTGGGACGAACTGGCTGGGTCGTTGGCACCGCTGGCGGTCGGCGCCGGACTGGAGAAGGTGGTGCTGCGCGTGCGCTTTCCCGACGGACGCGACGCTTTGCTCGACGTGGAGGGGTTAGACGCGGGCGTGACGGTACGCGAACGGCCACCGGGCCAGCAGCCGATCCGGCCATTGACGGCGTACCGACAGAAACTGTTGCGCGCCAACCGCTTCGGCGCCCCCTACCCGTACGAGATCGTGCGGATGCTTACCCCTGCGGCCGGGGCCGTATCACGGTTTCCCGCCGGGCAGTTCATCGAGCACGACCTGGACGAGCACGGGAGCCTGGTGCCGGTGCCGCGACCGTACGGGATGAACAGCGCCAACATTGTGGTCGGCCTGCTGCGCAACGAGACCGAAAAGGTGCCCGAAGGCATGACCCGGGTGGCGCTATTCGGCGATCCGACCCGCGGACTGGGCAACCTGGCCGAGCCGGAGTGCCGACGCATCATCGCAGCGCTGGACCTGGCCGAGCGGATGCGGGTACCGATCGAGTGGTTCGCGCTGTCGTCTGGGGCGAGGATCGCAATGGACAGCGGCACCGAGAACATGGACTGGATTGCTGCGGTGCTGCGCCGCCTCATCGAGTTCACCCAAGCCGGCGGGGAGGTGAACATCGTTGTCACCGGGGTGAACGTGGGCGCCCAGCCATACTGGAACGCCGAGTCGACGATGCTGATGCACACCCGCGGCATCCTGGTGATGACTCCGGCCAGTGCGATGGTGCTGACCGGCAAACAGGCACTGGACTTCTCCGGCGGGGTGTCTGCCGAAGACAACTTCGGTATCGGCGGTTTCGACCGGATCATGGGTCCCAACGGCCAGGGACAGTATTGGGCGCCCACCCTGGCCGACGCCTGCGACATTCTGCTGCGCCATTACGAGTACACCTACGTCCTGCCCGGTGAGAGGTGGCCGCGTCGGCGCACCACGACCGACCCGGTAGACCGTGACGTGCGATCTGCGCCGCACGCGGGTTATGACATGACAACGGTTGGGGAGATCTTCTCCGCCGATCACAACCCGGAGCGCAAGAAGCCGTTCGACATGCGCTCGGTGATGCGAGCCGTGGCCGACGCCGACTCGGCACCGCTGGAGCGCTGGGGCCAATGGCGCGCCGCGGAGACCGGGATCGTGTGGGATGCCCACATCGGCGGCATCCCGGTGTGCCTGATCGGAATCGAATCACACACCGTGCCCCGCCGCGGATTCGTGCCAGCCGGCGGCCCCTCCTCATGGTCGTCCGGGACTCTGTTTCCCCAATCGTCCCGCAAACTCGCACGCGCCATCAACGCGGCCAGCGACAACCGCCCGGTTGTCGCGCTGGCGAACCTGTCCGGTTTCGACGGCTCGCCGGAGTCCATGCGCCGCTGGCAACTGGAGTATGGGGCCGAGATCGGCCGCGCCGTAACAAATTTCCGCGGCCCGATCGTGTTCGTGGTGGTTTCCCGCTACCACGGCGGTGCCTTTGTGGTGTTCTCCACGAGGCTCAACGAGCAGGTGGAGATCGCCGCCGTCGAGGGCTCGTTCGCCTCAGTGATCGGCGGTGCGCCGGCCGCTGCCACCGTCTTCGTCCGGGACGTGGAGGCGCGCACCGATTCCGATCCCCGGGTACGCGAGGCCGCCGATCAGGCCCGCGTCGCGACAGGTTCCGATGCCGGCACTGCACGCGCCCACCTCGCCGAGATCAGGGCAGCGGTCCATGCCGAAAAGCTCAGCGAAGTCGCCGATGAGTTCGACGGGGTGCACACTGTTGAGCGGGCGCTCGCGGTCGGCTCGGTAGACCGGATCATCACCGCCCAAGGGTTGCGGCCCTACATCGTCGATGCCCTCGACAGGGGCATGTCAAAGTTATAGCGGCCGGTCGAGCCAAGAATGCCGCGGTTGGGCCGCCGCCAGCACGCCTGGATCGCGGAGGGCGACCGGCGGTTCGGCTGCCACCTCCGCGGCCACGGTGAGCAGGAAACGGCCATCTCGCCGCCACCAGCCGGGAAACACCGTCCCCTCAGACGCACGCACCGTCAACTCGCCCCAGCCGTCACCACGCGGAGCTGTCAGCGTCACCTCCAGGGTGCGGGTGTCCCGGCGCAGTCCGGTGCGCAACACCTTCAGTGCGCTTTCTTTCGCAGACCAGATCAGGTTCGCCGCCACGTCGTGCTCTTCACCGGCGGGGCGCGAGGCAATAAACCGTTGCTCAGTCGCGGTGAGGAAGTCGAGCACAAAGCCGGGCGTGCGCGGCTCCACTAGCTCCAGGTCACAGCCAACGGGATGACTCGACTCCGGGCCTTCGCCCGCCGCCTGCCGTGCCGACGGCCACGTCACACAGACCGCCCAACCGGCACGGTCGGTGATCGACACGTCCACCCCGAGCGGAGTTCCCTCGACGCATACATACGGGGCACCACTAGGAGCATTGCGGATCTCGATGCCGGCGAGCACCGTCGGGTCGGTGGGCCGGCCGGTCACCGCAGCGACGGCATGCTTGGCGACAAGCCGGCGCAGCAGATACTCGGTGCGCCGCTTGGTGAACCGCAGCCCGGCCAGGCTGGCTGCCTCCGCGGGCGCCAGCCATTCTTCATCGGCGGGCAGCGCGTCCTCGCCCAAGGCGAGCCATCGACACCCGCTCCGATCCGCTAGGCACTGCGCCACCGCCACCTCCAAGGCACGGCCGTCCTGTCGAACTTACCGACAGCTCGCGCGTGCGTCATCCGCCGCGGGCAAGTGCGGTCGCCTGCTCGGTGGCTTCGTGGATCGGGCCGCGCCACAAGTCGCCGTGGCCGGGCGCCAGCATCTTGGTTTCCAGCAAGGCCAGCGCTGCCAGGCTGCGGACGCAATCGTCTTGGCTGTAGCTGAACACCGCCGGCAGTAGCTGCGGCCCAGCGCGGGACAGTAACGGATGCCCGGTGATCAGCGCGTCGCCGCTAGCCAGCACCCCGTCGACAAGGTACGAGCAATGCCCGCTGGTGTGCCCCGGAGTGGGAACGGCCATCGGGTGGCCCGGCAGCTCGCCGGCGATCTCGCCGGTCAACGGCTGTACGGTCGGGATGCCGTCGCGGACCAGGCCGCCGTTGCGAGCCACATGCGCCGCCCACAGCGCCCACCTGGGTCGCCAGAGGCGCAGCGCGACGTCGACGACCGAAACCTGTTGCAGATACTCCCGTTTGGCGTGACCCACCTCATCGGCGTGGCAGTACACCGGAGTTCCATGCTCTCGGGCGAACCAGATCGCCGAGCCCAAGTGGTCGACATGCGCGTGCGTCAGCAGGATGGCTCGGACGTCGTCGGCCGTATATCCCAACTTCCGCAGCGAGGCCAGCACGTCGTCCCGGTCGCCGGGATAGCCGGCGTCGATCAACATGACGCCGGTGTTGTCGGTGACCAGAACCCAGTTGACAGCGTCGCCGTGAGCCAGGTGCACGCGCTCAGTAACGGTTTTCAGCGCCGGTACCATGACCGCGAGTCTAGGCGCGGGGTAGAAAAGACAGGTGGCTGAATTGAAACTTGGATACAAAGCGTCGGCCGAACAATTCGGGCCGCGGGAACTTGTCGAATTGGCGGTCGCCGCCGAGGCCCACGGCATGGACACTGCTACCGTCAGCGATCATTTCCAGCCGTGGCGGCACGAAGGCGGGCATGCGCCGTTTTCGCTGTCCTGGATGACCGCGGTCGGGGAGCGCACCGAACGGATCGTGCTGGGCACCTCTGTGCTCACCCCGACGTTCCGGTACAACCCCGCGGTGATCGCGCAAGCCTTCGCCACCATGAGCTGCCTGTATCCGGGCCGGATCTTTCTGGGGGTCGGTACCGGTGAGGCGCTCAACGAAATCGCCACGGGCTATGAGGGCGCCTGGCCGGAGTTCAAGGAGCGCTTCGCCCGGCTACGCGAATCCGTGCGGCTGATGCGCGAGCTGTGGCGCGGCGACCGCGTCGACTTCGACGGCGAGTACTACAAGCTCAAAGGCGCCTCGATCTACGACGTTCCCGAGGGGGGAGTGCCCGTCTATATTGCGGCCGGCGGCCCGGCGGTAGCCAAGTACGCCGGCCGCGCGGGTGACGGCTTCATCTGCACGTCGGGGAAGGGCGAAGAGCTCTACCAGGACAAGCTGATCCCAGCAGTTAAAGAAGGAGCGGCCGCCGCGGAACGCAACATCGACGACATCGACAAGATGATCGAGATCAAGATCTCCTACGACCCCGACCCCGAGCTAGCCCTGGCGAACACCCGGTTCTGGGCGCCGCTGTCGCTGACCGCCGAACAGAAGCACAGCATCGACGACCCGATCGAGATGGAGAAGGCTGCCGACGCGCTGCCGATCGAACAGGTCGCCAAGCGCTGGATCGTGGCGTCGGACCCCGATGAGGCCGTCGAAAAGGTCGCCCAGTACGTGAGATGGGGCCTCAACCACCTGGTATTCCATGCGCCCGGTCACGACCAGCGCCGCTTCCTGGAACTTTTTGAGAAGGACCTCGCGCCCAGGCTGCGGAGGCTGGCCTCATAGAGCAAGCTTTCAGCGTGCCCGACGGCTCCCGGCCGGATTCTCAACCCTCCGCGATCTACATCGCGGCGCCCGAGGGGGACACCGGCAAGTCGACAATCGCGCTGGGAATCATGCACCGACTGGCTGCGACGGTGGCCAAGGTCGGGGTGTTTCGGCCGATCACCCGGCTCGGCGAAGACCGCGACTACATCTTGGAGCTGCTGCTGGCGCACAGCACTGCCGGTCTGCCCTACGAGTGGTGCGTGGGCGTGACGTATCAGCAGCTGCACGCCGACATCGATGCCGCGCTCGCCGACATCGTCGACCGATACCATGCGATGGCCGACGCGTGCGACGCGGTGGTGATCGTCGGCACCGACTACACCGATGTCGCCAGCCCCGCTGAGCTGTCGGTCAACGCTCGTATCGCGGTCAACCTCGGCGCGCCGGTGCTGCTGGTGGTGCGGGCCGGCGGCCGCACCGTCGAGGACGTCGCACACGTCGTGGAGCTGTGTCTGGACGAGCTGGCCGCCCAGCATGCCCATACCGCGGCGGTGGTGGCCAACCGCTGCGAGCCGTCGCAGCTGAGCGCCGTCGCCGAGGCGCTGCACGCATTCGCCCCGCAGACCTATGTGCTGCCAGACGAGCCGCTGCTGGCCGCCCCGACGGTGGCCGAGCTGCAGAAAGCCGTGAACGGAACAC
>NZ_JBKQQD010000354.1:0-18916 GCF_052144515.1 Mycobacterium sp.
TGGCAACGACGTCGACGACGCCATCCGCTCCAACTGCGCGCGCTGCTCATCGGTGACCGGCATCGCCGCGGCAGTCATAACAGGCATACTACAAACTACCGCATTATTTAACAGACGGAGCACTAGCCGGGAGCGGCTCGGGTTCCGTCGCCCGGACTTAAGCCGGAAGCGGCCACACTCAATCGACGTTGGCACCGGTGCGATCACTGCTCCGCGCTATGGGTCCAACGAGATCGCCTTAACATCAGCCGCTCGTCATCGGACAGCCGGTGAAGGGTTGTTATGTAAGCGCCCGATTCGGGAATCCTCGTATCGCCCGCCCGTCAGGCTGAAAGGATCCCCAATGTCCCCCACGTACCGCGTCTCGCGTCTCGGTACCCAGTTCGGGCCCTACGAACTGCGCTCACTGATCGGCGTGGGCGGAATGGGAGAGGTGTATCGGGCCCACGACACGATTAAGGGCCGGATGGTCGCGGTCAAGGTGTTGCGCACCGAGCTGGCCGCGGACCCGTCTTTCCAGGAACGCTTCCGGCGAGAGTCCCGGATGGCGGCGCGATTGCAGGAGCCGCATGTCATCCCGGTGCATGATTTCGGCGATATCCGCGGCGTGCTCTTCATCGATATGCGTCTGGTGGACGGCGGCAGCCTGAAGGACCTGTTGCGCGCGCAGGGCGCGCTCGAACCCATGCGGGCGGCACGAATCACGGCGCAGGTGGCTGCGGCGCTGGACGCCGCGCATGCCGAGGGGCTGGTGCACCGCGACGTCAAGCCGGAGAACGTGCTGCTCACCCCCGATGACTTCGCGTACCTCGTCGACTTCGGCATCGCTCACGCCGGCGGCGATGCCAGCGTCACGGCGGGCGGATCGTTAGTCGGGTCGTGCGCCTACATGGCGCCCGAGCGGTTTACCGAAGGACGTGTTGGGCCCCAGGCCGACGTCTACTCGCTGGCTTGCATGCTCTACGAGTGCCTCACCGGGCGACCGCCGTTCGAGCATGAGGAACTGCAGCAGCTGATGGGCGCGCACATGTTCTCGCCGCCGCCCCGGCCGAGCATCATGCGCCGGGGAATTGGTCGCGCCTTCGATGACGTCATCGCGCGAGGTATGGCCAAGCAGCCCGCGGCACGGTTTTCGTCGGCGGGCGAACTGGCCAGGGCGGCCACCGAGGCGGCTTCGATGGCTCCGGGGCCGGTTCCCGTCGTGGTTCACCCGAGCCCAAGCCCAAGGCCGCCGACGAACACGCGGCCGTTCTCGTCGGTCTACCCCAATCCGGATGACACCGGCTACAGCCCGTACCCGTCGCCTCCACCACCACCTGCGAGGCCGGGCCGCAGCCGGGTACCGCTCGTCCTGACCGGGGCGGCGGTGGTGCTGTTGGCCGTCGCGGTGATTCTGGCGGCGGTATCGGTTTTCGGCAGCAGCCGCAACACTTCGCGGCCCGGAACGCCCTCGGCGGCAACACCGGTCACGACGGAAACGACCACGCCTACAACGAAGACGCCATCGCTGTCAGGTCCGGTGCAGGGTGCCGATGGGCTGGGGTTTGTCGGCGAGTCGGCGCGTTGCGATCCGGGTAATCCGCCAGCGATCGTGGTGCGAACTGCCCTGTCACTCGCGGTGGTGTGTCAAACCGGGCCCGGCAGTTTCTATTACCGCGGCGAGCGGATAAGCGATGGCGCCAACATCGAACTCGCCAACGCGGAACGCACCATGGGCGGATTCGATGTCACCAACCCGGCCGACGGCACCCGCTACGAGGTGCGTCCCCAGCGGCTCAGGATCATCAGCAATGGTCACGTCGATTCGTCGGAACCCGTGTTGCAGTACGCCTCGGCAACGTAACGCCGGTTCACTCCTGCGCCTTACCTCGCTTCGCCCAGAAGTGCCGTCGGGGCTCGCCACCGTGATCGAACGGGCGATGGCCCGCGACCCAGCACAGCGGTTCGACCACGCCAACTCGATGCGAGCCGCGCTGACCGGCGCACACCCCGCATCAATTCCCGTCCGGGCGGCCACTTCTGACCGCCCAGTCACCCGGGTTCGCCCGGCCACCCGGGTGTTGAAAGTGTCGATGCCCGCCCGCTGACCTAGCCGCGTTTCATCCCAGGGGTGAAGGTGACCGGCAGCTTGCCCAGCCCGGTCATGCTCGGGTTGCCCCGGTATCGGTGGACGCCGTCTAGGTCGACCCGGTAGTCGGGGATGCGGTCGAGCACCGCCTTGACCATCACCTCGGACATGAGCCGGGCGAGGTGGGAACCGATGCATCGGTGTGGTCCCAGGCCGAAGGCGAGGTGGCGGTTGGGTGTGCGATCCAGCACGATTTCGTCGGCTCGCTGGAACTCGCGCTCGTCGTGGTTGGCGGCCAGCCAGCTGATGATGAGCCGGTCGTTGCGTCGTAGGTGTTGGCCTTGGACGGTGACGTCGCGCGTGACCGTGCGGCTCAGTTGCTGGTTGACCGAGAAGTAGCGCAGGAACTCGTCGGTGGCGGTGCGGTAGAGCTCCGGGCGGTCGATGAGTTGTTGGCGCAGTTCCGGGTGGGTGCCCAGGTGCAGCAGGGTCAGCGCGGTCTGTGATGTGGTGGTGTCGACGCCGCCGGCGATGAGGTTCCAGAGGATGTTGAGCAGCTGTTCGTCGGTGAGGCGCTGGCCGTCGAATTCGAACTGGATGAGGAAGCTGGTCAGGTCGTCGCGGGCCTCGGCGCGTCTGGCCGCCGCAAAGTCGAGGACATCCTGCATCATGGCGGGGACTTGGGAGATGGCGTTGATGTACTCGGGGCTGTCCTGGGGAATGGCCATGACGGAGTGGAAGAGGTTGGCGTAGAGCTGCCAGTTGTCGTAGGGCAGGCCCATCAACTTCATGGTGAGGATGGCCGGGACCGGGCTGGCGTAGTCGAGCACCAGGTCCATCTGTCCGTCGGTGATTTTCCGGTCGAGGAACTCATGTGCTTGTTGGTCCATGAACGGCTTCATCTTTTCGACGGCGCCCGGCGAGAAGAACGGGGCCAGGGCATGCCTTAGGGCCAGGTGGTAGGGACCGTCGACCTCGCCGATGCCCAGGGCCGGTTGGCCTTCGGGACGCGGGACGCCCATCTCGCCCTGGTAGTCCACTCCGTCGGCGGCGTTCGGCTCGTATTTGTGCGAGAAGGTGTCGTCGTCGCGGGCGGTTTTGCTCACCGCGTCGTAGCTGCTGAGGAACCAGAAGCCGCCGTAGTTCTCGTTCCACGCCACCGGACACTTTTGGCGAAGCTCGGCGTTGATCGTCCGTTGGTTGAGATTGAATTCGTCCGCATGATGGTCGAAATCGACCACCACGTCGTCGCTGACGTCGGGGCGTGTAACCATCCAAAAGCCTTCCAACACAATGGAGTTATTGCTGTGCCAACTTATAGAGCTATCTTTGCTTTATTACGCTTTTGGATGTGTGGAGGTAGTGCCTGTTCCGCGGCGGCGGGCCGGCTCATGCTGGGGGCGGTCGAGGCGAGAAGCGTTTGGGCAGCGTGAGGAGAGCGGCGATCAGGAAGCACAGCGCCCCGACGAAGGTACCCATGTTATCCACCCAAGCGTCTTCAGTGACACCTTTTCTGGTGATGAAGGCGCCGGCCGCCGAGGCGCCGAAGGCGATCGAGCCGACCATGTTGGCCCACGCTGCCAGCCATTCACGTGATTTCAGTTGAACGAGCCCGACCGTGAGGGTTACCGCCGCAACCCCCAGTACCCCGCTGAACAGGAATGAAACCGAGCCCGCCGCGTCCGGCCACCACACGAAGTGCCGGCGGGCAGGTATTCGGTGCGCCCACAACGCTGCGCCCGTGCTGATGTTGAAGCGCAGGGTGCCGACGAACTGTGTTGCCGCCGATAGCCATTCAGTTCGTATCGAGGGCGTTCCCCACGACCGACTCCGAGACGGTCTGCTGAGCAGCAGCTGGATCAGCGCGGCGCTGGTGAAAAACCATGAGCCGATGAAGCACAGCAGATTGGTGGCGCCCGCACCGCCGACCATGGCGAATCCCGGAGCCGTGGCGATCGCGAACAAGGACGAACCGATCACGAATAACCAGCACTGGCGGCGCAGCATCTCAGCTCTCGTCAGGGTGTCGATAACCTGCGAATCCTACGTAGTCCGTCGCCACCGGCTTACCGAACCCCATTCGAGCACGGCAAGTGAACCGATAACGGCATGGATAGGTTGATCAGACCCGGCGCCTTGCTATCGCCCACGCCGTTCGTGCAGCAAACGCCGACCGCGATGGATAACGACGACTACGCGTAGCCGCGAGTCGTGTCGCGCGGCGCCTGGTTGCGCAGCTAGGGCGCTGAGACGGCGAATACGCAGATCATCCGGGTCTTACGTCCGGTCGAGCACGTTCCATTGCGCCTCGATTTGGATGCGCTGGGCGAGCAAACGCATGGGCCGGGACTTGGTGTACGACCTGGCTGCCGCCGCTGCGCAGCGCGGCCAACGCGGCCTCCGCGACCGCGTTGGCGGCGTACCCGTCGTAGGCCGATGGCCCGTTGATCGAATGATTCGCCACGGCTGCCAGCCAGGCGGCGTCCTGAGCTCGATAGGCGTCGTGGAAGCGTTCGATCCAGGTGGTCGGCATTCGCTGGGCTGCCACACCCTCGGCGATGGCGTGGGTCGTCAGCGCGGGCAATCCGAGAGTCAATGCCCCGCGGCCGGCGACGAGGTTGCAGCCTATGTCGTACTGCAAACCCGGTCCACGACCCAGCTCGACAACACCGAGGATGCCGGACTGCGACTTCAGCGTGAGGAGCACAGTGACCGTCGAGCCGTCGTGGCTGTCCTTGGCTGCGCAGCTGACTTCGCTGACCTCCTCGCCGGTTAGCCAGCGAAACAGGTCAATGTTGTGTGCGGCTGAACTGGTTACGAGCTGCTGTGCGTCAAAGGTGTTGACCGCCAACGGATTAAGGTGCCGTTGACTGACTAGAACGGCCTCGCCGACACTGCCGGACCGCAGTGCGTCGTGGATGCGCCGGTAGTCGGTGTCGTAGCGGCGCATGTAGCCGACCTGGACAAGCCGGCGACCGGTCGCATGTTCGGCGTTGACCAGTTGCCGGGAGTGCTCAGCTGAGGTGGTGAACGGCTTTTCGCACAGCACATAGATGCCGCGCGCGATGCACGCGTCAACGATCCCGTAATGGGTGGCGTCAGCGGAAGCCACCACCGCGGCGTCGATGTCGGCGTGGTTCACGCAGTCCAGCGCGTTGTGGAAAACCTTCGCCCCGGGCACACGGCGCGCGGCGCGTTCGGCAAACGGTGCGTGGTCGTCGGCCACGGCGGTGACCTGCACCCACGGCGCGAGACCGAGAAAAATCTCGAGGTGGCTCGTTCCCATGCTGCCCAGCCCGATTAGGGCCAGCTGAACCGGTAACGTGCTCACCGCCGGCGGCTGGCGTAGTCGAGAACCAGGTCCATCTGTCCGTCGCCGATGCGTTGGTCGAGGAACTCGTGTGCTATTTCCTCCATGAACGGCTTCATCTTTTCGACGGCGCCCGGTGAGAGAACGGGGCCAGCGCATGCCTTAGGGCCAGGTGGTAGGGGCCGTCGACTTCGCCGATGCCCAGGGCCGGTTGGCCTTCGGGACGCGGGACGCCCATCTCGCCCTGGTAGTCGATCCCGTTGGCGGCCTTCGGCTCGTGTTTGTGGGAGAAGGTGTTGTCGTCTCGGGCGGTTTGGCTCACCGCGTCGTAGCTGCTTAGGAACCAGAAGCCGCCATGGGTTTCGTTCCAGGCCACCGGGCACCTCTGGCGAAGCTCGGCGTTGATCGTCCGTTGGTTGAGGTTGAATTCGTCGGAATGGTGGTCGAAATCGACCACGACGTCGGCGCTGACGTCGGGACGGGTTGTCATCTGAAAAGTCCTCCACCGCAACGAGAGCTTTGCTTTTTGAACTATCTTTGCATTATTACGCTCTTGGGTTCTGTCGAGAAAGGCCGCGATGAGTAGTCACCGGACGACCTTCAACCATGTCGGATTGTGTGTCTCCGATCGCGAGCGGTCGCGGCGGTTCTATGAGGACCTACTCGGGTTTCAGTTTTGGTGGGAGCTTGATCCGCCCGACGGCCCCACCGCCAAGCTTGTGCAGCTTCCCGAGCCGCTCGGGGTGCATGCGACCTACTTGGTGCGCGACGGGTTTGTGCTCGAACTCATGGACTACTCGAAGCGTCAAGTTCACACCGGGTCGGAACGCGTCATGGATCAGATTGGGCTGACGCACATCTCGTTTTCGGTGTCCGACCTCAACGGCGTGTTGGAGAAGGTCGAAGAGTTCGGGGGAGCGGTGGTCGAGGAGACGGTGACGCAGGCGATGGCGATGATTCGCGATCCGGACGGGCAGTTGCTTGAATTGCTTTCGGATGGATGGCTTTCGGCGCTGCCTCCTCGGCCTTAGTACCTGTTCAGCCGCGCAAAAGGTCGCCAGGTTGCAGCCTTGCAGTTCTGCAGCGCATCCCTGGCTCAGCTGTGGCTTTTCGAGTCGCCGAGTCGTACAGTCCAGACGCGAGCGGCGGCGAGCGATCCTGGTCTCTTGTGGGAGAGCTCATTTAACACCGAGCGCGTGCAGCTCTGGAGAACGCCGGAAATTGGTGCGCCGGGCAGCCGGACACTTAGCCGGCGATGTTTCTCATCACGGTCGGCGCGGACGCGATCAGCGCCATGTTGTCGGCGCCGGATGAGATCGTGTCGCTAATGGAGACGATGACGCGATGAACTGGAATATGCGAGCCACGATCGGGAGGTGGGCGTAGGCCCTCATCTCGCACGCAGTCACGCTCTGGCGGACGAAGCGAAATTGAAGAACACGGTGGGAGGTCGCGATAGTTGCATTGAAGTTGGTGAGTGTCGCGGTGCTAGCAGGTGGCGCGCTGGGCGTCCTGGCAGCGGCCCCTGCGCACGCCGAGCCTCCGTGCGCGTATGTCAACACCTGCCAGTACATGCCGAACCGCTACAACGATGGCCCGCTGATGCCGACGTGGGACGTCACCGGGACTTACGGCGGCTGGACGAACCTTCCGGTGATGTGCGACCCGGCCTCATATCGGTGCCAGCAGTACATTCCGACACCGTGACCGCGAGGAGCCCTTTTGCTTGGCTCCGCAGGCCCCGAGCGATCGGATGGTTGTCGAGGCCGAATCTTCTTGTCTCGGAAGGCTTTATGCGGGGCCGTTATCGCGAATTATCTGACCTACGATTGTGCTACGCTCGTAGCATGTCTGAAGTGGCGTCTCGTGAGCTGCGCAACGATACGGCGGGAGTGCTTCGGCGCGTGCGGGAAGGGGAGGACGTCACCATTACTGTCAACGGCCGACCTGTTGCGGTTCTCACCGCGGTTCGCTCCCAGCGCCGGCGCTGGCTGAGCAGAACAGAATTCCTCTCGCGATTGCGTCGCGCTCAGGCCGACCCCGGGTTACGACAGGACCTCGCGATGCTGGCGGGCGACACGACCGAGGATCTCGGGCCGATCCGATGAGCACAACGCCGCCCGCCGGAGTGCTCGACACCTCGGTGTTCATCGCGACCGAAAGCGGCCGGCAACTCGACGAGGCGTTGATCCCTGACGAGGTCGCCACCACCGTCGTCACCCTCGCCGAACTCCACGCCGGCGTGCTAGCGGCGACGACGTCCGACATCAGGGCGCAACGCCTCGCGACACTGGAATCCGTCGCGGATATAGAAACGCTGCCAGTCGATGATGAAGCGGCCCGAATGTGGGCGCGGCTGCGGATTTATCTCGCCGAGACCGGTCGGCGGGTGCGGGTAAACGCTCTGTGGATTGCGGCCATCGCGGCATCGCGGGCACTGCCCGTTGTCACTCAGGACGACGATTTCGCCGCCCTCGAGGGCGCCGCCAACCTGACGATCATTCGGGTCTGACTAGCATCCCTTGGGTGTAGCTCGTTAACTCAGGCCGACGTACTCGGGCTGGGAGGGATCGGTCCGCTCACCTGTGGGAGCGAGCCCGACGGCATCACGTGCACCGACTCCAGCCTCGGCCACTTCTTCCGTTTTTCGCGCGAGTCCTACGAGCTGAAATGACCACCGACGGACCGTGGTTGCGATTTAAACGAAAATGCCGGCAGATCGGCACGGAGGCCTCGGCGTCCAATCACCGCTCGTCCAACGCGGATTGGATGCCCGTATGCCCAAAGTCGTTGCCTTTCCAGAGCAACGGCTCGCGCAGGTCGATCGCCAGCGCATAAGAGAGGCAATCCCCGAAGTTCAAACCGGCCCGGTGGCCGCTGCCTTTGCCGAAATCTGCGTAGGCCTGACGGGCCAGGCGGGCCTGGCGCTCGGTCACCGACTCGACCACGAACTCGGCTTCTTCGATGAGTTCGTCCAGACCTCTGCTAATGATCGGGTCACGCTGGGAGTCCAGGACGATCCCGCATTCGAGGTAGCCGGCTGCGGACAGCCTCCGTGCGCCCGCGGCGGCGATGGCCCGGGCGTAGACCGCGGCGTCGTCCTCCTCCTTGAGAATCGCGATGATTGCCGACGTGTCCACGATCACGCCGGGAGCCCTCGCTCGTCGTAGAGCAGCGCGCCGTGGTCCAGCCGCTTGGTCGCTGGGCTCATGCGGCTGGCGGTCTTGTGGCCGATGGCCAGGAGCCGGGTCGCGAGATCGTCCCTCTGCAGTCGGGCCAGACGCTCGTTCACCGCGGTCGCCACAGCCTGAGCCTGAGACTCACCCGTGATTTTCGCGATCTGCTTGGCCGCTTCGTGGACCGACTCATCCTTGATGTTCAAAGCCATGAGGGTACCTTTCTACCCTCATGATGGTACCACTGTCCACTCACTCGTCGTTGATCCAGATTTCAGCGAGCATGCCGGCGCGGGGGAGCAGGGATCGGGCCGAGGCGCCGACGGTCCATGCGTGCCGGTCGGTGTCTTGGATCAGGTCGAGTCCGCGCATGATCGGGGACTGCTGGGCGATCGCGATCTGCACATCACGTTCGGTGACGGGTTGCCCGTCGCGCTGCCAGCCGTGCCCGAGCAGCTGATGGACCCGCCTCGCGAGCTGTAGGCGGTTGATGGGGCCGTGCGCGTCCAGTACGCCGAGCGTCAGTTCGGTGATCTCGGTGGCAAAGGTGTTGGGGCTGAACGCCGACCTGAGCCGGCGGACCACGGCCAGATCGTCGCCGGCCGCGCGGGTGGGGGTGAGCACGCCGTGGCGCAGTCGCAGCAGCCCCACGCGGCGCAGCAGCTCGTGCAGCGCTCCCAGGGGCGGCAGGTCATCCTCGGTGGCGGCGGGCCGACCAAGCAGGTGCCAGTGTGGGCGGTGCTGTTGCATGCTGCGCACCACCGTCCTTGGTAGCCGCCCGCCCGGAGTGAGCCGGACCCCGTCGGCGGCGAGTTCGAGCAGTAGCCGCACACTTTCGGGCACCTCACCGACTACCTGGCGCACCCGCTGGTCGGTGGCGGCCCGGTCGAATGGACGCAGCCGGTTGCCGACCCAGCCGCGCAGGTGCTCGTGCTCAGGGTGCGCCGGGTCGGCGAGTACGTCGCGCAGTTCGGCGTAACCGCCGGGCCCGCCGCAGTCTTCGGGCGGGCAGGCGCCGTACCCGTCCACGCAGCCCGGTGTTGGGCCGCCGGGTCCGAGCACCTCGACGTCGTGGGTCCAGCCGTCGCCGAAGTCGTAGAGGTACTCGAAACCGGTGCCGAGGTCGGCAAGCAGTGCGCCCGTCTCATCACGCTGATCCTCCGGCCATACCTCCTGGCCGGGAATCTCCATCCCGTAGGTCGCATCCGACGTGACGAACTGGTGCAGATGCGAGTCGGTCCACCCGATCGCGGCCTGCAGCAACTCGTGCAGCTCCGGCAGCGTCGCCGACGCGGGCACATCGATCACCCGGGCGACCGCTGGCTCGACATCGCACAGCACCACCCGCAGGCGAGTGGTCTTCACCGCTGTGGTTCCGCGTCGACGAGCGACGGTGAGGCGCAACACTTCTTGTACTTGCGCCCCGACCCGCACCAGCACGGCTGGTTACGGCCCGGTGGCCAGGAAACCACCCCCGGATCGGCGTTCGCTGCCAGGTGCGCGGCATAGGTGGCCCGGGCCTCCGAATCAGGTTGCTGTCCTTGTTCGGCGCACCACGCGGTAAACGGCGCCACCCGCACCGGTGCGATCGCCAGCCCGTGCAGGCCCGCCTGCGAGAGCTCGACGAGCCGTTGCTGCATCGCGCGGCAGTACAGACGGTGCGGCAGCGGACCGGCCGGGCCGCCCACCAGCTCGCTCTCGGCCAGCTCCGCCCACAACTCCACCGCCTGCTCGTAGTCGCCGGCCGGCAGCCATGCTAACGCCACCGTGTTGACCGGACCCGGTGCTGCACCATTCGTGGGTTCCGAAGCAGGCTCCTCCACCCACGGGGACCGGGCTTGCTGGTTCTCGCGCAGGAACCCGGCCGCCTGCTCCTGCAGCGCGTCGGCGGACCGGCCCAGGCTGTCCAGGCTCTGCTGGCGCAGATCGGCGAGCTGGTCGACCAGCCGCTCGGGATCCGCGGCGCCTAGCGCCAGTCGCAGGCCATCGGTCAACCAACCCAGCGCCGCCTCATGGTCGCCGGCATGGGCGTATTCGAGCCCGGCGTTGTTGTACAGCCACACATCGTCGGGCGTGTCTGCGAGCACCGCCGCCCAGATCGGTTCCGCCTCAGCGACCCGACCCGCGCGCATCAGTATCTCCGCTCGCAGACACCGCGGATCGGGCTGCATGGCGAGCCCGGCGTCGACGGCCGCGTCCGCTGCGGCCAGCGCATCCTCGTACCGGCCCAGCGTCTCGTATTCCGTGGCCAACTCGAAATACAGGTCGGCCAGGTCAAGCACCTCAGCGGCCTCCGGATCGGCGCCGCACGTCTGCACCGCTCGCTCCAGCACTGCCGCATACCTGGCCGAATCCCTCGGGCGCGCGGTGGCCGCCGCGTACAACTCTCGCTCCAACCGATGCACCAGACTTGTCATGCCCCGCATCCTCTCGCACCGCTACGACACGCACCAGCTCGACGCGCGCCAAGGACTGGATTGCGTTCAGCCGCACGGTGCTTCGGTAACAGAGCAACTGGCGACATCGGTTGGTGGGGCGTAGCCACCGACGCAAACTCGGGCTTGAAGTCCGGCACGGGCGCCCGGCGCCAGGCGCCAATTTAACTCACGACACTGTTGCCTCGCCCGCCGCACGAGTCACGGCGCGGTTTGGTGGCCCGTTTCTGCCCGCCTCTCAGCGACAAAGGGCGATAACTCAACGGCACCTCGGGTGCATCGGCGACCCATCCAAGACCACCGACACACCAATAGTGGACCAGTGAGCGACAACGCATCGATGTCCGATCGACGGTGATCAAGACACTCTCCTGGCGCTACCGGGCCACTGCTGGCACGCCGAGGCCGTTGCGGCCGCAGGCGCGGGCCGCGTTCCGCATTGCGAAGCAACTCGATGATCAACTGCCCGACGATCTCGAAGCGATTATCGAGTTCGAGGTCTGTGTCGATGCCGCTTACCCGCCAACGGTCCGCATTCCGGATGTCGTGATCACCCGTAAAGAGGGCTCGGAACGAAGGTTGGACGGACCGGATGTGCTGGTGGCGATCGAAGTGGTTTCGCCAGGCTCCAGACGGACCGATACCGTCACCAAGCGGTCCGAATACGCCGAGGCCACCATCGAGCACTACTGGATCGTGGAGCTCGGCCCGCCTGTGACGCTCACCGCACTGCGGGCGAGCAATAGCGATGCCGCCCGGTTGTCCGCTCAGGCGATCAGTCCGCGGATGTCGTCGGCGGTGAGGGTGGAGCCGAAGGCGTTACCATCGTCGATAACACTGGCAAACAGTTTGGCTTTGCGGGCGTTGAGGGCCATCACCTTGTCCTCGATGGTGTCGTGGGCAATGAGCCGGTACACCATTACGTTGCGGGTCTGGCCGATGCGGTGTGTGCGGTCGATGGCCTGGGCCTCGGTGGCCGGATTCCACCAGGGGTCGAGCAGAAAGCAGTAGTCGGCCTCGGTGAGATTCAGCCCGAACCCACCGGCCTTGAGGCTGATCAGGAAAACCGGTGCGTCTCCTTCCTTGAAGCGCTGTACCGCTGTTGCACGGTTGCGGGTTCGCCCATCGAGGTAGCAGCAGTCGATTCCCTCGGTGTCGAGGCGATTGCGGACCCGGCTGAGGAAACGGGTGAACTGACTGAACACGAGCGCGCGGTGGGCGCCTTCGACGACGTCGCGGAGATGCTCAGCGAGCGCGTCGATCTTCGCGCTCGCCAGCGTGTCGTGTGCGGGATCGACGAGCCCGGGATGCAGCGCCATCTGTCGCAGCACGGTCAGAGACTTGAGGATCGTGAACCGGTTGCGCTGCATGTCATCGAGCAGGCCGAGCACCTTCTGCCGCTCTCGTTGCAGTCGCTTGTTGTAGAGGGCGCGGTGCCGCGGCGGCAGCTCGATATCGAGGACCTGCTCTTGCTTGGCCGGCAGCTCGGCGGCCACGCGCTCCTTGGTGCGGCGCTTGACCAACGGCTTGATGCGGCGGCGGAACAAGGCCAAAAGCTCGGGGTCGCCGGTCTTTTCGATGGGCTTGGCGAAGAAGTCGGCGAACTTCGTCGGGTTGGGGAACAACCCGGGGGCGGTGATCGACAGCAGCGACCACAGCTCCATGAGGTTGTTCTCCATCGGTGTGCCAGTGATCGCCAGCTTGAACGGTGCGGCCAACCTGCGTGCGCACTGGTAGGTCTTAGCGTGGTGGTTCTTCACGAATTGGGCTTCGTCCAGGATCAGCCCGGACCACCTTCGGGCGGCGTAGGCGTCGAAGTCCAGCCGAAACAGCGTGTACGAGGTGACCACGATGTGGGTGCCCGCTGCCAGCTCGTCGAGGTCGGCGCCGGCGCGGCGCAGCGTGTCGGAGATCTGCACGACCGACAGCTCGGGCGCGAACCGTGTGGCCTCGCTGGACCAGTTCGCGACCACGCTGGCCGGCGCAACTACCAGGAATGGTGCCATGCCCGGATTCTGTTGACGGACTTGGCAGATCAACGCCAGCGACTGGACAGTCTTGCCCAGGCCCATGTCGTCGGCGAGGATTCCACCGAGCCCGTGGGTGTGCAGGGTCGCCAGCCACGAGAACCCCTCGGCCTGATACGGCCTTAGCTGAGCACGCAGGCTGGTTGGCACCGCCGCGGGTTCCAGACCCTGCAGCGCGCGCAGCCCGTCGACCTGGCGCCGCCACTCGTCGGCCTGCCGCGTCACGACTCCCAGCTCGGCGAGCTCATCGAACAACCCGACCTGGAATCGGCTGATCCGGGGTGGCCCCTCCTCGGCATCGGTGAGTGCGCGGGCCTCTTCAATGAGCTGGCGCAGCTTCACCAGCTCCGGCTTGTCCAGCGCGAAGTAGGCGCCGTCGGGAAGCAGCAGGTGCGACTGCCCGGACGCGAGCGCGGTGAAGACGCTGACAAATGGAACCTGGTTGCCTTCAATGCTGATCGTGACACCCAGGTCGAACCAGTCTGTCTCGCCGGCCACCGCGTCCGTCGTCACCGTGATGACGAGGGAGCCGCCCGCCTCCCGGTAGTCCGCCGGGTCGCCGATCACCTCCAGCGTGACATCGGGAAGCTCGGCGAGCAGCGGTTGAATTTCGGTGGCGAATCGCATTGTCTCCAGGCCGGACAGTCGCGCCCCGGCGATGAGCGTGCCATCGGCGGCGCGGAGCCCCAATTGCTCCAACGGGGCTTCGATGCTCGAGGTGAGCGTGTTCTCCACCTCCAGGTCGCGGTAGGCGACATACTCCGATGTGCCGACGGGTGCGCGAAAGTCGTTGTCGCCTAACCGGTATGCCCATTCCCACGTCAACTCGAGTTCGTGCTCGTCCTGGTAGTCGGCCCGCAGGACCAGTGTGGGCCCGACGATCGCGGGTGGCGTGAACGACTCGTCCGATGACGTGACGGCCGCGATGTGGCGCAACCTCGGGTAGTACTCCGCGGCGAACCGCGGCGCCTCGTCCGCGGGTATGACCAGCGGCTTATCACTGAGTGTCATGTGCTGCAACCCCTCAGGCGCCGGCTTGTCCAATCGGGCGAGCCGCAACCCGCCGTCGGCATACGCCACGCCATGACCTGACGATCCAATGAACGCCACGGGCCGTGCCGCGGCGCCGTCGACCCGAAGCACGGGCTCGACAGTGAGATCGCCCGTCTCGTCGACCGTGACGTCCAGGCACAACTGCGCCGTGGCGTGCGTCGGCACCTCCTGCTGTGGCCGCGCCTGCACCAGCTGCACCCCGACTCGGCGCGCTTCGTGCAGCAGCGGCCACAGCTGCGGGGATTCAAATCGCAGCAGCGAGATCGTCTTCACGTCGCCGTACGTATAACCCCCGTACGAATAGCGGTAGTACCCAGTCGAATTCGAGCTCGACGCCCGGTAGGTCGCATAGAGCTCTTGCAGCAGCCGAAGCTGAGCGTCGGGATAACCGTAGTGGCGCAGCATGTGGAGCTTGCCCCAGCTCAGATCGCCGGCCACCCAGCCGCCGCGCTTTCCGGGCCGCACGAGCCGCGCGTCCAGAGTCGGCGACGGCCCGCTCACCGACAGGTTCAGCTCGATCGCCAGTGGTGTCCCGATGCGATCGTTCGTCGAGGCCGGGGGAAGCAGCGCATCGAGCGAGTGCCGCCACGCCGTTGGGGCTGGCGGAGGCGGCGTAGGTTGGGCACGCATCTTTGTGGCCCCCGCAGCGGCGATGACGAGTGCCGCGACATGCTTGCAGTTCACGTGCACTGGGCAGCTGCAGAACCCGCTTTCGATACCCCAGGTATCGGTGTCTAGCGGCGAAAGCTGCACCGTTGTGGTGTAGGTGCGGCCTTGGCTACCGCGAACATTGCCGACAAGGTTGTGAATGTCCGGGTCCCACTGGCAACGCAGCACCCGTCCCTCCCGCGCATAGGCCACCCCACGGCGATAGCTATCGGCGCCAAGCAGCCCGAGCGCGCTCTCAAGGTCGATCGACGGATACATCAGCGACTGCACGCCCGCACCCTAACGACCCGGTACGACAAGAAGGCCCAACCACGCCGCGGGACAGGCGAAAGTGGTGGAGATGAGGTTTGGGAGTCTGCCGTGACGAAAGTTTTTTCCGCCCGCGTTGGTCCCACTCATCAGACTCCCACCGGCATCCGGCACCCGCCTTACCGGCAAATTAGTCCGTGCCCTGTGAGGCAACCAGGTATTTGGGCTCGGGTTGGTTCGATGAGGATACGAGCGCGGCGCTATCGGTCAGGCGGAATTCCTGTATGTAATACGTTGTACTACATTAGGTTGGTGTTCGAGACCGCCGACTGGTCGCACCGCGGCGACTACATCGCCAAACACGGCGTCACAACGGATGAAGCCGACGAGGCGCTCGCCGCCCCCGACAGAGTGGTCATCAAACCCGACCGGCGTCGAAGTCAGGCCGCGGTGTCCGCATCATCGGCTACGTGATCACCGCCCAGGCTGTGCTGACCGTGATCGTCCTCGACGAGGAGGGCACCACTTACGGGGTAAACGTCTGGAAGGCCAACCGAAATACCAGCGACGCTATGAAGGCACGGAGGAATCATGACCGCGAAAAAACGCACGAAGAAGGAAATCGCGGCGCTCCTCGAGGAGGAGGCCGAGGCGATCGACGCTGACCGCGACGCCCCGATCACCGACGCGACGACTGTTACGCGCGGCCACGGCCGCAGCAAGACGCTGCAGATCCGGCTCCACCCCGAGGAGCTGGTGGAGCTGGAGCGCGTCGCGGCCAGCCGGGGACTCCCGACGTCGACTGTGGCGCGGGAGGCCGTCTTGCGGCTAGTCCGACCAGCCGAGGCCCGGTCTGCTGATAGGCGCCGGATTGCTGACCAACTCGTGCGCTATCTCGACAGCTTCACCAATGCGGACACCACCGTTGCGCCGCTGGTTTCGAAGGACGTCGCTAACGCCGCTGAGTAGTTCTCCCTATACCGCATCGAGTTCAAAGGAGTGCACGATGCGGATGCGCCGCCGGTTAGCGCAGCGGGTGCACGAGTGACGGCTCAGAGCCGATCGGCGGCACCGACGTCGGTGTGGTCGAACTCACACCCCCATGCAGCAACAGTTCGCCGGTCACGTCGGCGAGCGCATAGGAGTAGCAGTCGCCGAGGTTAAGCGCCGCCGGATGCCCGCCGCCTCGCCAGAAGTCGCGATAAGCTTCGCACATCAGATTGCCGTGGGTATGAGTACCGCGATGTCGCTGTGCAGGTGTGCCAGACCGCTATCGAGAGTCGCCAACTGCCCCTTGCGGCTTCGTGCGAGCTGAGCAAGGTAGGCATCTGTTATCTGTCGGTGACCGACCACACCGCCGACCTCTGCATCGGCGAAAGAGACACTGACGGGCCAGAACTCGTGGCGGTTCGCACCCTGGACTGCACTGATGACATCCCGCGCAGCTGCCGCGGTTTGCCCCGTCCGCACCAGGAATCGAACAAGACTTCCTTGTGTGATTGGGCACGTCGCAAATCCTGTGTCGGATGCCGATAGCCATTCCGCAGCGGCGTCATGATGCACATGCTCGGTGACGACCAGTGCGATGAGCACGTTCACGTCGAGCAGCGCCGTCACTCCTCATCCTCCAATGAGCGCACGTCCTCGGAGGTCACGACTGTCCCAACGCTCACCAGAGGCAGCCCCGTCCTGGGGTCTATGGAGATCGCGGCGGTGCTGCCGGCTCCCAGGCCGCGTCGAATGAGGTCGGCGACAGTTTCGCTCAACGTGCGGTGGGTGTCCCGCGCAATCGCCAGCGCCTGTTTATGCAGGTCGTTGGGGAGATCAATAGTGGTGCGCACGCCCAATCCTAGCATCACTGCATCATGATGCAGCGGTGCATTCCCTGCCGGTGCACTTGCTCAGGCCGACTCAGTACGGACTGTCCGTAGCAAATTGCACGCGTCGACGAAGCGGGCCCACTCGGTCGGCGGTGGTGGTCAAATCGCGACATGCCACGCAGCGCGGCTCAAGGCTCTATGATTCCGCTCGATGCCGCTTCCGCCGACGGGCTCGGTGCCCTGTTCGACGCCCTCGACCAGACCACGCGCTGCCGGTCCGCGACCGCATCAGGTCGATGTCGCATCAAGGGCTGGATGCCCGGATTCGACGGCACCGCTGGATTCGGTCCCAGTCTCGATCCAACTCGTCGGCTGGTGGCGGACTTCGCGACTCGGCTAGCGGCGGCATAGGGTAGTCGCCGTGGCGGAAGCGTTCGACGCGATGCGGACCCTTGCGAGAATTCTGGCCGAACACGGCCCATTGCACGAGGATGACATCGCGCGACGACTGCGGGACAGCGGCGTGGCCGATCCGGACACCTCACTGGAGGAGATTCTCGACGAAACCGATTGTCCGGCAAGGCAGTTGGTTGACGATCGGTGGGTGTGGCTGCCGACTCTGCTAGCCGGGCGTGTGTTCACGCACCGGGTCGGCGCAGACGAGGCGGCCCACGACATACTCACTGTGACCCCGAACCTGGACCCGATCACCGCGCTCTGCGAGCACGAGCAGTATGGGCGGTTCGCCGACGGGCCGGCGGCGCGGGTCGTGCTGGCCGGGTTCGACGATGAGCTACTCGCGCAGCGGGGCATCCCGGCCGGGGTGGTCGACCCGCTCGGGGCGCTGCTCCTGACGCCAGGCACGCTGGGGACGTTGGGCGTGGCCGAGGGCGACCTGGTCGGGGTGCGGCTGACCGAACAGGGACTCGTGGTCGAGCGGGTCACCGGGCCGTCGCTCGGTGCGCACGCCCCCGTGGGCGCCCGGCTGGCCGCGACGCTCGACGCCGACGAGCCGGTGTACTTCGACGCGGCGGTATGGACGGCGTGCGTCGAAGACCCGGCGGTGTTCACCGAGCCGCTGCCGCCCCTGTGCGAGATAGTCGGCGACTACGGTCTGGCACATCGCGGCGAGTGGCTCGCACCCGACGGGTTCGATTTCGACCTTTGGCATTTCGAGCGCGGGTGCGCAGTGCTGGCCGAGCGACATGACCTCGACCCCGACGACGCATTCGCGCTGTACACATTGGTCAACCTGTACGACCAGATGTCGCTGCTGCTGATCGACGCCGCCGACGCGGACGAGCCGCTGGAGGATGCGTTGACCGCAGCTGGCGAGGGCGCGACGGGGCCCGACGGAACAGAGCCCGAGGTCGACCAGTTCGCCGATCTAATGGGTGAGTTCGGGGCTGCGCTTGCCGATCCGCTGCTGGCTGAGCTGCTGTTGGCGGAGACGGTCGGCACCGGTCGCGACGGTGCGTCCGCGCTGGGCATGTTCGCCGAGGTGCTGGAGCCGAAGGTGCCGCGCGCGGCGCGGGTGGCGTTTCGCTGGCTGCGCGCGGTGGCGCTGGAGCGGATCGGCGACATCGACGCTTCCGAACACGAGCTGCTGGCGGCCGAATCGATGGATCCGGATTGGCCGTTGCCGTTGTTCGATCTGGCCCGCATCGCCTCCGATCGCGGCGACGTGGAGCGCGGGTTGGCGTTGCTACGCCGCGCCGGCGCCGGGCCGGACCACCCGCTTGTGGAGCTACTAACGCGGTGCCGGGCCGAGCCGCGCCGCGACCTCGGCCGAAACCAGCCGTGCTGGTGCGGGTCCGGCCGCAAGTACAAGAAATGCCATCTCGGGCGCGAGCAGCTGCCGCTGGCCGAGCGGGTCGGCTGGTTGTACATGAAGGCCGGCCAGCACGCGCTGCTGACCGGATGGAACGACCTGCTGGCCGAGGCGGGCTACGAACGCTGCCGATACGCCGACCCTGCTGACGATCCTGACGCGCTGGCCGCGGCGCTGGACGATCCGCTGGTGCTGGACGCGGTGCTGTTCGAGGGCGGCGCGTTCGCGGAGTTCCTCCAGATGCGCGGGTCGTTGCTGCCCGACGACGAGCGGCTGCT
>NZ_JBKQQD010000355.1:0-6433 GCF_052144515.1 Mycobacterium sp.
TCTTGCCTGAGCGACGGCCGACGTAGGAAATCATCACCAGGTTTCGGCCCACAACGTTGCCCAACAGGGGCACATCAACCAGCTTGGCCGCGACAGCGTTGAAGGCGGGCACTATCGGGGTACCGAAAATTCCGCGGCGCATCACAATCTCCTGGGGCCGAGCGATGCTCGCCAGTCTAGCTGGGCCTCAGCCGACACTTACGTGGTGGTAGTGGGCAGGCTGCGGTGATCGTCGACGTCAAGCGGCTGGGGGTGATTTGGCGACGGTCGTATGCAGCCGTGCAAGATGCCGACGAGTCCCCACCATGTCAGTCCCGGTCGCCACGAGTCCTTCAAATTCCCTTGCCGCAACGGGGAATCGGGGCCGACTGCCGGTGGCATCTGGCGGATCGGTGATGTGAGATCACCAGGTGGAGTCGTCGCGGACCCATAACCGGCTTCCTCTACGAGGTCTCGTCGCTGAGCGTCGTCGAGTGGTGGGCGGTCTTGGGGTGCTGGGTAATCTGGCATTGCCGGTCCTCGTTCCGGCCCCTGGACGGCCAACCTGGCCATATCCAATTCAGCCGTGCTTACGCCCAGCCGCGTACCGGTCGGCTGTCCGCAGGGGCGGCATGCTCGTCGGAGACGGCGCGCTGGGAACCAGGTGGTCAAGGATTGGTGGTGTGCGTCAGGCACTTTCGGTAGTCGTAGCGGCCACATCGCTGCCACGTCCGCGTCCATCCTTTTAGCCGTGGCAGGCCAGAAGCCCAGCTCCTTGGCCAGTGCGGCCTGCGTTGACTCAGTCATTGCTGGCCTTCCCCTTGGATCGCGTGCCGCGGTCGGTGTGTCCTGGCGTCGGTGGTTTGGGGGGCAATGGCTCCAACAGCGTTGGATCCGTGGGAGTTTCGACTCCAACTAAGTATCCAGACTCCGGTTCACCGGTGTCGCCGTCCGGTATAGCATCCAGGTCAGCCCACCAGCGCGCCGGAATCGTGTAGCCGTGGTTGTCCGGCATCGCCCGTTCGATGAACTGCCTGGTGGTCTCGGTCGGTCGCCGGCGTATGGGCGGTTTGCAGGGCTCCACCTTGTCCAGGGTGGCGAGGTTGAACGAGCCGCTCGAGATCACGGACAGCACGTGATACTTCGGCTTGCATTCGGCGCGGCCACCGAAGCAGAGCGCCGAACGGAGGTGGTCAGGGTCGTGATACCACAGCGTCAGTTTCAGGCCGTCACCGTCGATTTCGACGCGTCCGTCGTCATGAACGGCAACGACCTTCACTTTGAGATCGGCTGCCCGTCCTCGTGCGTTTTCTTGGCCTGTATCCAGGGCATGAGATGGCCGGGGCCATACGACCCGCAGGAATGATTCCGAGGCATTTGCAGTTACTGGGCGGTCCGAAAAGCCGTCGACTGCACGGTCGATGCGGTCGAGTCCGACGGGCGGGCCGGTGTCGTCTGGCTCACCCAGGGTTCGGGCAAGAGCCTGGAAATGTTGTTCTACACCGGCAAGATCACGCGCCACCCGGCGATGGAGAATCCCACCGTCGTGGTCCTCACCGACCGCAATGACCTCGATGACCAGCTTTTCGACGAGGTCTTCGCCGGGGCCAAGGTGGGTGCGCCGCTGCCAGAGGTGCCAGTCCAAGCAGAGTCTCGCGATCACCTCAAGCAACTGCTCCAGGCCCGCGAGGGCGGCGGCATCATCTTCTCTACGATCCAGAAGTTCGGGCTGTCCCAGGCCGACAGGCAGGCCGGTCGGCCGTTTCCGCTGCTGTCTGAGCGAGTGAACGTCGTGGTGATGGTGGACGAGGCGCACCGTTCCAATTACGACTTCGTCGACGGCTTCGCGCGGCACTTACGTGATGGCTTACCCAACGCCACGTACATCGGGTTTACTGGAACCCCCATTGAAAGTGCGGACCGTTCAACCCGACAGGTGTTCGGCGACTACATCGACATTTATGACCTGACGCAGGCGGTAACCGACGGTGCGACGGTCAAGGTCTTCTATGAGCCGCGTCTGGCCAAGGTCGAGTTACCCGCCAACGCGCACCAGACGCTGGATGAGGCATTTGCCGACGCGACGTCGGGTACCGAGGAGGAAGCGCGAGAGCGGCTCAAGACGCGGTGGGCGCGAGTCGAAGCGATCGTCGGGTCGGACAAGCGGATACGCGAGCTGGCCACCGATATCGTCACGCACTGGGAGCAGCGGCGCGAGGTGCTTGCTGGCAAGGGCATGATTGTCGCGATGTCGCGGCGGATCGCTGTCGCGCTGTATAACGAGATCGTCCGGCTACGTCCTGAGTGGCACTCCGACGATCCCGGACAGGGCCGGATCAAGGTCGTCATCACGGGTTCTGCCGCCGACGACGCGCTGCTGCAGCCGCACATCTACCCAAAGGAGACGCTGCGGCAGATCAAGAACCGCGCCAAGGACCCAAACGACCCACTAGAGCTGGTGATTGTGCGCGACATGTGGCTGACCGGCTTCGACTCGCCATCGATGCACACGATGTATGTCGACAAGCCGATGCGTGGGGCACCGCTGATGCAGGCCATCGCGCGCGTGAACCGCACGTTCAAGGACAAGCCAGCTGGCCTGGTGGTCGACTATCTCGGCATTGCTGAGGATCTCAAGTCCGCGCTCGCGGACTACACCAAGCGCGATCAGGACAACCAAGGTCTGGGCCAGGATCTGCGCGAGCAGGCAATACCCGCGCTAGTCGAGGAGCATGAGATCGTCTGCTCGATCCTGGAGGGCTATCCGTGGCGGCAGACGCTGGCGCGCGGCGGAGATCAAGCCTACCTGCGCGCCGTTGCCGGTACTGCCGACTGGCTGCTGGGTTACCACCCGGGCCTGGCCGAGTCGCCGTGCACCACGGAGACACCATGTCTGAAGTGCCGGTTTATGGCGCATGCACGCCGTGTCAGGTCGCTGTTCGTGGTGTGCGCGCCCGCCGATGAAGCGCTGGCGATCCGCGAGGACGTCGCGTTCATCGAGGCCGTTCGCGCTTCGATCACAAAGATTGAGGGCACCGATCGCGAAGGCGCCGACATCAAGGCCGAACTCGACGTAGCGGTCAAGCAGATTGTTTCAGAGCATGTCTCCGGCACTGGCGTCATCGATATCTATGCCGAGGCAGGGATGGAGCAGCCAGACCTGTCGTTGATCGATGAGAACTTCATCGACAAGTTCCGCCACAGCGACCGTCCGAACCTGCAGATCGAGATGCTCAAGCGGCTACTTGCTGACGAGATCAAGCTTGTCGGAAAACGCAATCTCGTGGCCGGGCGGGCGTTTTCGGACATGCTCGCCGACGCGGTGCTGCGCTACCAGAACCACGCTCTGGACGCTGCAGCTGTTGTCGCCGAGCTCGTCGCGCTGGCCAAGCAGCTCAAACACGAGCATGACCGAGGCGCCGAACTTGGCCTGCGCGAGGACGAGGTTGCCTTCTACGACGCCATCTGCCAGAACGACTCTGCCGTGCTGCAGATGGGCGATGAACTGCTGAAGAAGATCGCCCGCGAGCTGGTCGACTCCGTCCGCCGTAATGCGACCATCGACTGGAGTGAAAAGGAACAGGTGCGTGCCCGCATGCGCGCGACCATCCGTCGCCTGCTCACCCGCTACGGCTACCCACCGGACAAAAAGCCCGCCGCGATCGAACTCGTCATGGACCAAGCCGAATTGCTCGCCAGCGCAGCATGAGGAATTTTCTTCAGGAGCAAAGGGATGTCTCAAGTACCGCAGCATGTTTCGCGACAAAAATTATCGCCGCTTGTCAGACTCCTACACTACTTTTTGCAGCGTCACATCGAGTCGGCGGTTGTTGACACGTCAGACAGATAGCGCTACAGGGTCGTTCACCCTACTCGCAGCGTCTCGCAGATAACGGCTGCGGTCTCAGCATTGGATTTCATCCGCCTGGCAAGTGCAACCTGGTCAGGGTTCAGACTGGCAGGCTGACCGAACTTGCGCCCCGACTTGCGGGCGTGTTCGAGTTTCAGGGCCGTGCGCCCCCGGACCAACTCACGCTTGTACTCGGCGATGGACATCAGGATTCCAGCGACCATCCGCCCTGTACTGGTCGAGGTGTCCACGCCATCGTGGAGCGACCACATCGTCACACCGCGCTCGGTCAGTTCACGCAGGGTGTTGACGATGCCGCGCATGTTGCGGCCTAATCGACTGAGTCGCCACACGAGTCAGGATGTCGCCCTCGCGCAGGTAACGCATGCACTCGGCGAAGCCGGGCCGGTCATCGCGGGCACCAGACATGGTGTCGCGGAAAGTTCTTGCCGCGAACTCACTAACAATGGTGTCGTTGACTCGGGCGCTGACCAGAGGCGGTTTTTCCTAATTCCGAGTTCGACCGCATCGTTGACATCCTTAACACCATGCGGGCCGACGCGTTACCCACCGATGGACGGCGTGACTACGTCAGGATGGACAGCTCAGCGCCTACCCGTAGGAATTTGATACCTACGCGGTAATCACCATCGAGGTGATGCAGTAATCACCGCCGGGGTAAATGTCTCAATGCCGCCCAGGCAGAGTTCGCATACGCGCCGGTAGAAGCTGCTGCGGCTGCATGGAAATGGGTCCTGACTCGTATTGATAGGTGGCAATCAGGGCCGGTTGCGCTCCGCTCCGGTCTCAGTAGGTTCGCGGCCGTATCGGCGCAGTCAGAGGTACGGCGGAGGTACGGAGGACGGCGCTCGAACGATATGTCCACAACGTCTACGGGGTCTTGTCGGTGGAAAGGCGGATGATCGTCTGGTGAGTGATGACGAGGTGGCCGCCGGACTCTCGGAAGAGCAGGTGGTGGCGAAGTGGCAGGAGATCGCGCCAGGAATCGACAGGATGGCGGAACGGATCCAAGACCCCAATGACTTCCAAGTACGCCCTGGCTCGTCGCTGTCCGGCGACGACCAAAAGAGCAGCCCGTACTGCGTGTCTCATGCCGCTCGAATGTGCCTCGTAGGTGGAGTGGATCACCTCCATGCCGCCAAGTCGTTGGTACTCGACCTGCAGGTGTTGCACGCCGATGCGGTCTACAGCCTTGTGCGCGGATCGCTGGAAAACCTGGCGGGGGCCTTCTGGATCCTGCATCCGTCACTGCGTAATGACCGGATCGAGCGCACGTTGCGCTGGCATGCGAGAAACTTCAATGAGCAACGGATTGCGCTGGAACCGCTCGGACTGGCCGACGAGACGACGCGCGAAGCCAAGCTGGCCAAACTCGACACCGTCGCGACCCCGCGTGGAATCTCAACCGCGAACGTGCGGGCCGGGTATCGCAGCAGTACAGCGGTGAAGTACGCCGAAGAGCACTCGCCGGGTTCCGCTCCACTACTGCCCTGGCAGTTGTGTTCCGGGTTCGCGCACGGTCGACCCTGGGCCATCCTTGGGATGTCGGAGCAGGAGCAGTACGAGACCGCTGACCCCGGCGTGCTCAACCTCAGACTGACGAGCGACCTTAGCCGCGTGCTCTACCCCACACTTTCGGCATTCCGCTTAATGGTCGATGTCGTGAGGCTGCTCGACCAGCGGTCCTGATGGACCGAACCGCTGTTACGCCGCGACAAAGCCGCACAACGTAGACAACCGTTCCGGTGCCCACAGCGGTCGCGGCCCCGGTGTATCACCGAATGCCACGTGGCTGAACGTCACCATGTGTCAAGTAAACAGCTCTCAACGGCATACTCAACTGGGAACTTTGATAAGCCACTTCCGGCCGATGACGACGGTGCGGCCATCGTCGTGGGTGATGGTGTTGTCGCCATGCCAGCCGTCAGGTTGGGCAGTGACTGTGCCGTAGGCGAACACGAGCGTGTCGTCAGTGCGGTCGCGAGTCTGGCGCAGGAACTCGCCGTTGTCGTCGCGCTCTGCCCACATCACCCGGTCGCCGACCTGAATGTCGTGTTCCATGTAGGTGAACAAGGCGGTCTCGGTGTCGGCGAGCAGCAGTCCGGCCTGCACCTCGGCGGGGGTGGGGTCGCGTCCTACGTCCTCGCGGAAGACCCTGCCTGCGTTGGCTATGCCCTCGATAATCTCCGGCGCTGTGGTGGGGCCGTAGGTCTGCTCGTCGATTTCGGCCACCGTGGGGTAGCGGCGCAGCTCCGCGTACAAGCGGGCGATGAGGCGCTGTATTCCCTCGTCGATCTTGTCGGCGGGGGGATAGCCCCAGAGAATCTCGGTGTCGTCGTGGCCCTCGGTGAACGCGATGCCACTGTGGCTCCAATGGGTCATCTTGGTGTCTCCTCTCGTCACGCAGGGCCGGGTGGCCGCTGCTGGGGTGGATCGAGGACGGCGGTGGGCGGCAGGGTCGGGAGGAGAGGACCAGACGCTTGTGGTGTTAGGCGGCGAGGTAGCGGTAGAGCGTGGCGCGGCTGACCCCAAGGTATTTGGCGATGTCCTTGGCGGTGTGGCCGTCAGTCTTCATCCGCTTCG
>NZ_JBKQQD010000356.1:0-5655 GCF_052144515.1 Mycobacterium sp.
GTGCCACGACGACGGTCATGGCACCCGCTTCCCCCTGCCCACTTGACAAAACCAACTACATATCAGGGCGTAGCTGGCTTAAGACCCAGTCAAATCGCGAGTTGATGGCAGGGGATCTGTAATGAGAGTCGCTGTCCTGGGCGCGGCCGGGGCCGCTTTGTTGGGTGCGACGCTGGCGATTGCGCCACTGGATACGCCCGGCGCACCGGTGCGCGGCTCAGGGGCGTGCGGCAACGGCGCCGGCGGATCATGCGAGCGACTGGCTTCGGTCTTGGCGCCGCAGGCGGGACCGGCGGGACAGGCGACGGGACCGGCGCTGGCGGCGCCCGTACCGGCGCCACCGGCTCCGGCGCAAGCGGCGGGGCCGTCGTACGCCCTGCCTGCGCCGCACCCGGTGGCAGCCCAGGTAATCGCGCCAGGATTGGCTCCCCGACCAGGTGTGCCGTCAGCCGCCGTGCCCGGGTTGGGCGTGCCGGGAGTCCCCGGCCAGACCACCGTTCCGGGCGTCGGCGTACCGGGCGTTGGCGTGCCGGGCATTCCTGGCCTGCCCGGCGTGGGCCTGCCCGGGACCGACATATCAGGCTACGATTTGCCCGGCCTCTTGAACCAGGCCTACGCGCTCGTGAACGGCGTGGTTGGCGCAGATGTTGCCGCGAGTACGATCGGCCCGATCACAAGCGGAGTCCTTGGGGCGGCGGGCATCGTCGCGGGCGTAGGCACGTCCGGCCTCAACTTGCTGGTAACCCTGGCGTATTTGAACCGGCTTAACGGCAGCGGCACAAGCAGCAACCTCGCGGGAGCCGCCAAACTGTTCTCGCTGCTGGCACCCACCGTCGGTACGGCGCAACTGCCGGCGGTGAGTGTCCAGGCGCTAGCGGCTAATCTCCCCGCCCTACCCGTTCTCTCCGTTCTCTCGGCAGCGGCCCTCCCGGCGGTGGCTCTCCCCGCGCTTCCGAGTGTCCCCGCGCTTGTGGCAGGCCTCAAGACCCTACCGCCACCCCAACTGCCGCCGCTGCCGCCGCTGCCCCAACTGCCGCCTCCCCCGGTGCTGTGCGGGCCGGCGATCGGCTTCTTCCGGCCCTGCATATAGCGCGCAGCCCACCCCGCTCAGCGGCGTGACCGCAGCACCGCGTCGTAGAGCTGGCTAGAACGGACCTCCGGATGCGCGGCGGCCACCTGGTTACAGGCGTCCTTGACGCGCACCCCGCCGGCGACGAGCTCCTGCACGTGCGCCACCAGCGAAATCGGGTCGGCGCTTGGAGTCGCGCCGGCCAGCACGACGGTGATCTCGCCGAGCACACCGTCGGCCGCCCACGTCGCCAGCTCGGCGAGCGATCCGCGCACCACTTCCTCGTGCACCTTGGTCAGTTCCCGGCAGACCACAGCGGAGCGTGCGCCGCCGAGTTGCTCGGCCGCGTCGCGCAGGCACGCCGGCAACCGGCGCGGCGACTCGAAGAACACACAGGTGCGGCGTTCGTCGGCCAGCGAGGCCAGCCAGGTCCGGCGCGCCGAGCTCTTGCGTGGCGCGAAACCCTCGAAGCAGAACTTCTCCGCCGGCAACCCGGAAACGGCCAGGGCCGTGATCACCGCGGACGGCCCGGGTAGGCACTGCACCCGTAAGCCGGCATCGACGCAGGCCACAACCAGGCGGTAGCCGGGATCGCTGACGACCGGCATTCCGGCGTCGCTGACCACCAGCACCGTCGCTCCGGCCTGGATCGCGTCGACCAGAGCAGGCACCCGCGCGGCCTCGACCTGATCGAACATGCTGACCACCCGGCCGGTGATCGCGACGCCGAGCGCCTTGGCCAGGTTTCGGACGCGTCGGGTGTCCTCGGCGGCCACGACATCCGCAGACCCCAGCGCCGTGATCAGCCGGGGCGACGCATCCGACGGCTGGCCCAAGGGCGTCGCACCGAGCAACAGCCGACCTTCGGTCATGACGGACAGCCTACGATCGACCTGATGACCGCCCCGCCCCGCGAATCCCCCGTCGGTGTGCAGGAGCGTCTGCTGCCCCGTTCAAAGTTGGCCAGCCCGGGACCGCTAGTTCCGGTCGCCGATTTCGGACCACTGGACACCGTGCGCGGCTGGATCGTGACCGGCGTGATCACCTTGCTCGCTGCGGTGACCCGCTTTTTGAACCTCGGCTCACCGACCGATGCGGGCACACCCATCTTCGACGAGAAGCACTACGCGCCCCAGGCCTGGCAGGTGCTGCACAACCACGGGGTGGAAGACAATCCCGGGTTCGGCCTGGTGGTTCATCCCCCGGTCGGCAAGCAACTGATCGCCATCGGCGAGGCGATCTTCGGCTACAACGGGGTGGGCTGGCGGTTCACGGGCGCGCTGCTCGGCGTGGTGGTGGTGGCGCTGGTGCTGCGGACTGTGCGGCGCATCAGCCGTTCGACACTGGTCGGCGCCATCGCCGGGTTGCTGCTCATCTGCGACGGCGTCAGCTTTGTCGCCGCGCGGACCGCGCTGCTGGACGGCTTCCTCACCTTCTTCGTGGTCGCGGCATTCGGCGCACTCATCGTCGACCGCGATCAGGTTCGCGAACGGATGTACGTCGCGCTGCTGGAGGGCCGCACCACCGACACCGACTGGGGCCCGCGGCTCGGCGTGCGCTGGTGGCGCTTCCTGGCGGGGGTCCTGCTCGGATTGGCCTGCGCGACAAAGTGGTCCGGCCTGTACTTCGTGGTGTTCTTCGGTGCGATGTCGTTGGCGTTCGACGTCGCCGCGCGCCGCCAGTACCAGGTCACCCGGCCCTGGCTGGGGGTTTTGCGACGCGACCTGTTCCCCACCGGATATGCGTTGGCGCTCATCCCGTTCGCGGTCTATCTGGCCGGCTATGCGCCGTGGTTCGCGTCCGAGACCGCAATCGACCGGCACGAAGTGGGCCAGACGATCGGTCCGCACTCGGATTTCCCACTGCCCGATGCGGTGCGCTCGCTGTGGTACTACACCTCCAAGGCGTTCCAGTTCCACGCCGGACTGACGAATTCCGCGGGCAACTACCATCCCTGGGAATCAAAACCGTGGAGCTGGCCGATGTCGCTGCGGCCGGTGCTCTACGCCATCGACCAGCAGAACCTTCCCGGTTGCGGCGGCCAGTCCTGCGTCAAGGCGGAGATGATGGTGGGCACGCCCGCCATGTGGTGGCTGGCGGTGCCGGTCTTGCTTTACGCGACGTGGCGCACGGCCGTTCGGCGAGACTGGCGCTACGCGGCCGTTCTGGTCGGTTATTGCGCCGGGTGGTTGCCGTGGTTCGCCGACATCGACCGGCAGATGTACTTCTTCTACGCCGCGACGATGGCCCCGTTCCTGGTGATGGCCATCGCCTTGATCCTCGGCGGCATCCTCTACCGGCCCGGTCGCGGCTCCCTTGCCCATAGCGCCTATAGCGCCGAACGACGCACCCTGGGGCTAATCGTCGTCTCCTGTTACGTCGCTCTGGTGGTGACGAATTTCGCGTGGCTGTTTCCTGTGCTCACCGGTCTGCCGATCGCACAACAGACCTGGAACATGGAGATCTGGCTGCCCAGCTGGCGCTAGGGCCGAGCAGACGCAAAAGCACCCGCACGCGGCGTGTCGGGTGCTTTTGCGTCTGCTCGCGGTGTCTGCGCTAAAGAGGGTCGCGCGCGGCGGGGCAGGACATGCAGCGGGGCCCGCCACGGCCGGTACCCAACTCGGAGCCTGCGATGGTCAGCACTTCGATGCCCGCGTCCTGCAGGCGAGTGTTGGTCTGCACGTTGCGCTCATAGGCGACGACGACACCTGGCGCCAACGCCAGCGTGTTGTTGCCGTCGTCCCACTGCTCGCGTTCGGCGATCACGGGGTCCAAACCGGTGTCGATCACCCGCAGCTTGTCGATCCCGATCGCGTTGGCGGCCGCCTCAAGAAACGGAGCCGCGTCGCTGATGGTGACACCGTCGGGCGTGCGCTGAATCGTGAACGCCGAGAGCGTGTCCACGATGTTCGCGTACATCACCACTGTGTCGGTGTCGACCATCGTGCACACGGTGTCCAGGTGCATCTGCGCGCGTCTCTGCGCGATCGGCATAGCGAGCACCGTGTTCGCCAGGTCATCGTCAAAAAGGCTGCGCGCCAACGCTTCCGCACCGGCCGGAGTGGTTCGCTCACCCACCCCGATCGCGACCACACCCGGCGCGAGCAACAGCACGTCACCACCCTCGACGGGGGCGGTTCGCGATTCGTAGGCCTTCCGCACGCCGGTGAACCGCGGGTGATGGGCGTAGATCAGGTCGGTCAGCGACGTCTCGCGCACCCGCGCCCGCAGCGCCAGCGACGGGATCACCACCCGCGGCCCGACCCAGATCGAGGAATCGCGAGTGAAAACCAGATTGGGCAACGGCTCGATCACGAAATCCGCGCCATGGTGCATGCGAAGCACCAACGACACGTCAGTCCGGGTGTCCGACGGGAGCTCGTTGAACGTCATGCCGGCCATCAACACATGGGCCAGCGCGGCGGGCTCAAGGCCTCGCAGGTAGGCCGAAAGCTCTTGTGCCAGCGGCGCTCCGAGCCGGCGCGCATCGACGGCGGCGGCCACCCCGTGCATTCGGGCGGCCCCACTGTCCAGCGCCTCGGTCAGCAGTTCGGACAGCAACAGCACTTCCACGCCGCGCGAACGCAGCAGCTCGGCGAATTGGTCGTGCTCCTCCTGCGCGCGCGAAACCCACGGCAGCCCGTCGAACAGCAGCTGATCATTGTTACGAGGGTTAAGTCGCAGCAGCTCGGCGCCGGGGCGATGCAGGATGGCGACCCGTAGCGCTCCCACCTCGGAATCGGTGCCCCACTCGGCAACACTCACACCTACGACCGTAGCCGCGCCGATCGCGACGGTCGCGTCATGCACGGTTTGATCGAACGGATGTGCGATAGACTGGCGGCCGTGGGGACCCGAATACAGGGGGTACAGGGCTCGCTGTTCGAGCACAACGAGCGCAGGCAACTCGGTGACGGCGCCTTCGTCGAGATCCGCGCCGGCTGGCTCTCGAACGCCACCACGGGTGGGGAAGGCCTGCTCGACGCGCTGCTGTCGACCGTGCCGTGGCGTGCCGAACGCCGCCAGATGTACGACCGGGTGGTCGACGTGCCACGGCTGGTGAGTTTTCACGACCTGACCATCGAAGAGCCCCCGCACCCAGACCTGACGCGGCTGCGCCGCCGGCTCAACGACATCTATGCCGGCGAGCTCGGAGAGCCGTTCACCACCGTCGGCCTGTGTTGTTACCGGGACGGCTCCGACAGCGTCGCCTGGCATGGCGACACCATCGGCCGGAGCAACTCGGAGGACACCATGGTGGCGATCGTCAGCCTGGGCGCCACCCGTACCTTCGCGTTGCGCCGACGCGGCGGCGGCCGTTCGTTGCGACTGCCGCTGGCCCACGGCGATCTACTGGTGATGGGCGGATCATGTCAACGCACTTGGGAACACGCGGTTCCCAAGACATCCGCGCCCGCGGGGCCGCGGGTCAGCATCCAGTTCCGGCCGCGCGACGTGCGCTAGTGCTCCGTCTGCGATTTGATCTGGTGAAGGGTCTCGCGGCCACGTTGGACTTTCGTGATGATGTCGTCGGCGCTGGCTTTCCAGATGAACGGTTTGGGATCGAGGTTCCAGTGCTGGGACCA
>NZ_JBKQQD010000357.1:0-3379 GCF_052144515.1 Mycobacterium sp.
GTGCCACAACGTGGCCGCCAGGTCGGCCTCCCTGATGAAACGCTGGCGGTAGTCCTGGTCAGCGGACACGTCGATGTGCAGAATCTTGAGCGCATCCTGTCGCGGCAACCTCGGATGCTGGGCCAGATACACCTCGCCCATCCCTCCAGACCCCAGCAGCCGGATGATGGTGTACCCCGCGAATACCTCGCCAGGAGCCAACGACATGCGCGGATATTACCGCCGCCGTCGCCGGTGTAAATCGGTATTCCAGCCTGGCCTAACGATGCTCCAATGCGTTGTTAGAGGAGCCCGAGTTTCCTTCCTATTTCATCCGGCCTGGGACTCGAAGGCTGCTTATTGCGCTCAACGCCGGATGGCTTGACCCCGATCGGTTGATCAGACGCCAGCCGCCGGCTGAGATCCCATCCCAGAAAGTCTCCGGACATCCCAGCCGATTCACTACGGGGCCTCGGCGTGAGTGAGGTTGCAACATTGAAGCTATGAGCGCAAGGCGGCCCACCCGATCGTTCCGGCAACCACGACACGCTGCCCCCGCCACACAATGGCGGTCGCGCATACGAACAACATGGGCAATTGCCGGCGTAGGGGTCCTGGTTGCGGCTGGGGCCTTCGTCGCCGGCGGCGTCGCCTTAGGCCGTCATCTCTCCGTACCGACACCCGCGCCAGCCCCGCCACTGCATGGCACCGCGACCTTTTCAGCGACTCCACCGCCCACGGCCGCGCAAGGTTCTGCGCCGAACCCGTCAGCCGGCCCGAAACTTCTGCCGGCCGATTTCGCACAGTTGCAGGCAAAGCTGCACGCGCAAATCGGGGTGGTCCTCACCGCGGTCGGCGGTCAGCACGAACCAGTCGTGCTTGGGGATTGGCAGAGCGGTCCGGCCTGGTCGACCATCAAGGTTCCCTTGGTGATCGCGGCGCTGCGCGAACAGAACCCCTCCGTGGTGACGGGCGCCATGACCGCCGCGATCACCGAGTCTGACAACGTGGAGGCCGAATCCATCTGGGAAAACCTCGGAGACGCGGCGACTGCCGCCACGAAGGTTGAGGCTGTGCTGAGGGAAACCGGTGACCCGACAACCGTTCAGTCGAAGAAGGTACGCCCCGAGTACACCGCCTTCGGCCAAACAGACTGGTCGCTGGTCAACCAAGCCGAGTTCATCTCCGCTGCCGTATGCGACGGCCGCAATAGGCCGATCTTCGATCTCATGGGACACATCGCCAAAGACCAGCAGTGGGGTCTGGGCACCATTCCGGGCGCGGAGTTCAAAGGAGGTTGGGGACCGTCAACGGCTGGACGTTACCTCGTTCGCCAGATAGGCGTCATACCCACCGCGGCCGGCGCCACCGCTGTCGCCATGGCCGTCGAGCCCGCTGCCGGGTCGTTTGATGAAGGCGCTCAAGAGCTTACGGAGCTGGCTAACTGGCTTGTCATCCACCTGGCGGCACTGCCCGCGGGACGCTGCGACTCCTGAAGCAGTCTTAAGGCGTATCAGTACAGGAAAACTCGCGCGATGTTACCGCCCGTGCAAGTGATCCAGTTGTCCGAGCCGTAAGCGGCGCACTCCATCACGAAGTTCGAACCGTCGCATCGCGCACCCTCCACGCCGTTGCAGTCGACGCTGCCCGGCGCGGACACCATGCGAGGCTCGCGACTGGCGTTGCCATATTGGTTCCAATAGGAGATCAGGACGCTCCGAGCGAAATAGCACGACGTCTCGGGTGAGCCGCGTCCCGAATGAGCGCCGAACCCAGTCACATTCGTCAACGAGAAGCCCTCATCGCACGACTGGTGGGCCACACCGTTGTCGGGCCCGAGCGCCAATGGCGGTAGTGCTGGCGCCGCGGGAGGTGGCGGCGCCGGCGGCGACTGGGGCTTGTATGGGGAGGGACCTTCAAGCGTGTTTCCGGGTTGCGGTCCCCCGCCTGTGGGCGGTGCGGAATTCTGATGGGCCAGCAGCCCGATCACGACTCCGATAGCGCCCAGCAGCAGGGCCGCGGCCACCGCGATGACTGTGGGCAGCAGCCACGGCCGGCCACGCGCATCCTGACCCTGTTTATATGACGGCTCCACGACGCCCTCGGTAGGCCATTCCGCCGGAGGTACCATGGCCGGGGCGAGCTGGGTGATCGCGTTCGGCGACGTGATGGGCCCCGAGCCCTCGGCGTGCAGCGCGCGGGCGGCGGCACGAGCCAGCGCACCTGCGCTGCCGTAGCGGTCGTCGGGTTCTTTGCTCATGCCGCGCGCGATGACATCGTCGAAAGATGGCGGAACGCGGTAGTTGGCCATGCTGGGCCGAGGCGGCGGCAACGAGATATGGGCCGCGATCAGCTGCTCCATGCTGTCGGCGGGGAATGGAGTGTCACCCGTGAGCGCCTCGTAGAGCACCGCGGCCAGCGAGTACACGTCGACCGCGGGCGTGGCGGGCTGATCGCCGAACCGTTCCGGCGCCATATAGACGAAGGAGCCGATGTGCGTGCCCGCCACTGTCAGGTGGGTTTCATCACGTGCCTCGGCGATACCGAAATCGGCCAGGTATGCGAAATCGGCCGGGGTTACAAGGATGTTCTGAGGTTTGACGTCGCGATGGATCAGACCCTGCGCATGGGCGGCGTCCAACGCCGCGGCAACCTGCGCGATGATCGCGACCGCCCGTGCAGGCTCCAGGGGTCCCTTCGTGAGCAATTCATGCAGGTCCTGACCCTCGACCAGGCGCATGTCGATATAAAGATTCCCGTCAATCTCGCCCCAGTCATGAATCGGAATGACATGGGGCTCTTGCAGAATCGCGGCCGCGTGGGACTCACGCTGAAACCGGGCCCGGTACCTCTCGTCTTGCAAGAGTTCTTTCGGGAGGATCTTCAATCCGACGTGCCTGTCCTTCACCGTGTCGTACGCTTCATACACCTCACCCATGCCCCCCTTGCCGATCAGCCTGGTGAGTTTGTACTTCCCGAACACCGAACCGACGCGCGATTGCGCTTCAGCCAATTTCCGCTCCTTACCGCCGACACACGAAGTATCCGTCCTGTCGGCTCGCCGCGTTGCCGATATGCCAGGAAGCGGGGGTGCTCCGCGCACCTCATCCTGATCGTCGGTCAGCCAGAAAAGTCCGTGCGGGACCACGTCGAAAGCTATGCAGCAACCCGTGGTCTCACTGTCACGTTTCTGCTTTACAGGGTGCAGATGGACCTGCGCGCGCACCCCTGATGGCACCGCTTTGGCCTTTGGTGCGGTGCTCCCACCCGAGTGGCTGCAGCCGGCGCTGCTGGATGCCGCCATGGCCACCCCGTCCGCTAGATGCGCGTGCCAGACACGTGCCAGATCCCGTAGCGAAGGAGTCGGTATCCGCGTCAATTACCACCCGATGGGTCGATA
>NZ_JBKQQD010000358.1:0-6101 GCF_052144515.1 Mycobacterium sp.
CGTCGGCGCCGGTTTGGTTGCGGTGAGCAGGTCGTTGACGTGTCCGGCGAGTTCATCCACGAGGGGGGTTCCGTCGTCTGCGAAGAACTCGGATGGGCGTTTCCCGGTCAACCACACCGATTGTGGATCTTTGAGCCGGGATGACACCAACGTTTCGATGTGTGCCTTCTGGACCGCTTCGAGCTGGCCGGCGAGGTCGGCTGCGGCTTTCACGGCTTGGGCGGCGAGGTCGTTGGACTGGTCGCGTTGTTCCCGGTAGCGCGCGTCACGCTTGCTCAGCTCGGCGTGGTCCTGGCCGGTGTTGTCGTCGATCTGGGAGTCGCCTGGGGCGGTCCCGAGGCCGTCGTCGCGATTCTGCGGGGCCTGATCGGCTGGGCCTAGAGGCCGCAATGTGTCTGGCATGTCATTTCTCCTTGTCTAGAGCGCCATGTCGCCAGGACGGCCTACGGTGTCCTGGCTGAACGTCACGCCGTCGTGCTGGAAAGTCGCATCCCGCAGGGCTTGCGAGTAGCGGGCTTGCTCACCGGAGAGCGCGTTCAAATCGTCGTCCGCCGGGCCGTGCACCACGGTGACGCTGGAGGGCATCGGGCCATCCATTCCGTTGTCACCGCGACCGATACCGGATGCCAGTGCAACACAGTCGTCCAAGCTGGTCGAGTAGTTCGGCGGATCCCATGGCCCCGCGTTGGCCTGGTCAAATTCATCAATCGGTGTGAGTCCCATTGTCTTTGCCTTCCTGTAGGTCTAACTCGATTATCACACTTCCGTGTAGCGGTTGGTCGTTGGCGACACCTGCGGCCCGCTTATCGGCGCCCAGCGTCGGGCATCCGCTGCCGTGCTGGATGCGCGTCTGGCCGGTCTCGGTGTCGGTGCCCACCAGGACGTTGCAGTCCGGGCATTTCACTGCGGCCACGAGCGCGTTCATCATGGCTCTGCTGAGGTCGTCGGTCATGGTTGTTTCTGTTTCCTTCCTAGATGTCGGACTTCGTGAACCTCGCCGGCCGTGCGTTTAGCGGCCCACAACGGGCAAGTATCGGAGTGTTTAATCACGGACACGATGCCGGGCTGGTGGGCGGAGATGCTGATCTCCCCGGAGCTGAGGCAGTCCGGGCACCTGGACCACTCGCGAATCTCGACGATGCAGGGCATGCAGTAGAGGGTGTCCGCGTAGATGGGGTGTTCGCCGCACAGATCGCACATGCTGGTCAGCGGGCGATCAGTCATGGCTGTCCTTTCCTTGGGTGCCGCGTCGGCGGGCTGCCCGCAACGCCGCACCTTTCTCCCGATACCAACGCCGCCCGCGTTCACGCTGACACTGTCGGCAGCGGCGCCCGGAGGAGTCGACCCGCTCCATCGTGTTCTCGGGGGTGAACTCGTGGTTGTACTCGCAATGTGTTCGCCGGGCCCAGTTCCGGCCGCGCCCGGTGGCGCGTGAGCCGTTGCGGACCAGCTCCTCGGCCACTGACACCACCACCTCAGCCACGGTGACCGCCGAGGGTGTAGACGGCGCCGCACGGCCCGACAAGCGGGGTGCTGGTGTTGGTGGGCCACCGGTGAAGATGCGTGCGGCCGCAGCCCGGACAGAGGCATCTGGCGGTGCGTAGGCCGCCGTAACGGCGATCGGCTAGCACCTCGGCGACGGGGTGATCGGTCATGGTGTTCGCCGGCTTTCCGGGTCGTCCAGCACGAACCAGGCGGCGGCACGGGTGGCGAACGAGAGCGGATGGTCGTACATGTCGTGCCAATCCTTCGGGCAGTCCGGGTAGTAGGTCGCGTGCAACTGCCGCTTGCCCAAACACCTACCGCAGATCATGCGGGCCGGGTCGAGTACGCAATGAAGCCGACGCTGGCCGATGCGTTTACCGCACTCGTCGCAGCGCAGCGCGGGCGCCCGGCCAGCTCCCCACGGCCAGATCACTTGATCACCTCCGATTGTTTGCTGGCGGTGCAGTCGCCGCGGTGATACCCGGCGTTGACGTAGAACATGCCGCAGGTGCAGCGTTCGTCTACGACGTTGCCGTTGTGGGCTGAGTGTTCGTGGCCGTCGGTGGGCAAAACCGAGAGCCCGTCTTCTTTTTCTTTCCCCTCAGATATCACCGCAACCGCGCAACCGCGCAGGTCAAGTGGGGTGTCGGCGGTTGCGAGTTGCGCTGGGGTTGGCAACAGGTCGGCGGAACCCGGCATCGGGTCACCGACGACCCAGCGGCCGGGCTTGCCGCGCTTGTCCTCCAGGTTGCGGATGTAGCCGCCGTCCGCGGCCATGCGTAGCCGCCGGCTCACGTTGGACTTGTCCAACCGCAGCTTCTCGGCGACCGCCCGGGCCATGATGCCCTCGCGGGACGCGAGTGCTTCGATCGCGTTTACGGTCTCCCGCACAGTCTCGGACACCGTCTGCCCGACCCCTTCGGCGATGGTGTCGGCCACCAGGTCGCGCACCACGGCGTAGTCGTCGAGGGTCGCGATGATGTGGCCGGCGTCGTTAAGCTCCCGGCTGGCCTGGTGCAGCACCGCGTGGGCGCGGATGAGCGCGAGGAGCGAGCCGAAGTCGCGGCGCAGCCGCACGGCCACGGGCGGCACCTGCTGCGCCAACCGCTGGGCGTACGGAACGGTCACCTGACGCACAGCGCCGGCAAGCCAGCATTGCAGGTCGTGCCATTCCTCCAGGGCACCGTCACCGTTGCTTTCGTCGGCGAGTTGGAGCATCACCCGTGCTGTTTGTTCGCGCGAGTCGTTGGTGGCCAGCGACAGGATGCGGGTTTCGTTTTCCGCGTGAACCCGCGTCTCGGTGGTGGTGAAGATCAAGTTGGTCGGGCCCTCTTTGACGATCTTCTTGGTGGTGAAACCGCTCTCGTCAGCGCCACGGATCGTCACCTCATAGTCGATACGGCCCTCGGACAGCAGCGACCGCACGAAGTAGGAAGTTTGATCGTTCTCGACGCCTTCCCGCAGGGCGACCACCTCATAGACGATGAGGGTGCGGTGGGCGTACTCCTCGGGGGAGAAGATGAGTGCGTGCTCGGACATGCCCGTAAATTCGAGGTAGGCCTCGGTGGGAAAGAATCGGGTCACGATCTCGACGGTGTATGACTTGCCCGACGCGGAATGACCCTTCACCCCGGCGCTGACCTGCTTGTCCAGCAGCCGGGAGGTCAGTATCAGGTACAGCGTCTTCGCTAACCGTTCCTCGCCGACCAGGCCGCGGGACGCCACCTCATCGGCGACGGCGTCGAGGATGCGCGGCAACCGCGCAAGCCCCGGCATAGCGGTTGACCTGCGCGGTTGCGCGGTTGCGCCGGTTTCCGGGGGGAAAGAAAAAGAAGAGTAAGGCTCCTCTGACAGCGGCTGGTTCAGCCGCTCCTCGAGCGCGGCCGCCTTGGCGATGCCGACCCACCACCGCTTGACGTCGGAATCCCAGTGGGCGCCGAGCCGTCGCATCCGCATCGCGTACGGGGAGTCCAGCGGTACGTCGACCCACACGCGGCCGCCGTCGCGGGTGACAGTCGGCGGCTGGTCCTCCGCGTACATCTCCCGCACCTCGTCGGAGCGATCGGTGTCATCGGTCATGCGCTCACCCGCTTCAGCCAGGGCCGCGTGGTGTGAAACTCGCGGAGGTCTTGGGCTTCCTTCGACACGGCCGGCCAGTCGACCGCGCTAGACACCGCGCGGCTGGCCTCGCAGCGGGCCTCCTGGCAGGTTTCTAGCCGCAGCGCCCAGTGCTGCGCCCCGTCGAGCAGAGCGGCCCATTTCCGCGGGTCGTTGTCGTCGAGGTCGAACCACGCGGGCGTGCCGAGTGTCGGCCAGTCGTTGACTTGGTTGAGGACGGCGCCAACGAATTTGTGGACTGACCACCAGGACACCTGGGACGATGACACGCCGCTATCCATCGCCGCCCGCCAGTTCATAAGCATCGGCGAGCGCTTCGATGGTGTGCCAGGTCTCCACCGGCAGCCGGCGGCCGGCCACGCGCAGAGCGTCGGCAGCGCCTGCGCGGAAACCATCACGCCACCCGCAGGCGTACCGGCCGGTGTGGGGCCGCCGCACGCTACAATCAGCAGTGTGCCGACCACTTGGCTGGTGGCTGGTGCTGGTGTAGTTGGTGGCTTGGTAACCCACTTTTTCGACGTTGGCCGGTTCCCTCTCGGGGGGCCGGCCATCGCCGACTTCGGGCGGCCTCACGACGCACCGCCGATGGGGGTGAACAATGCTTCTACGTCTTCGACACGCACACGCACCAGTGAGCCGTTGACCTTGTATGCGGGCAGTTTGCCTGTCCGAATCCAGTCACGCGACGTGCGGACGGCGATGCCGTAACGCTTTTGGATGGTTTTGAGGTCGAGAGCTTCGCCGATGGCGGCAGAACTGGAACTGGGCATTCCGATGTACCTCCGAAAGTGGGGACACGAGTTGACTCGGTTCACCCATTTCGGAGCAGAGCTTTCGGCACTAGAGCGTGCAATCATTTCGACTGCGCTAGCCCAGCCCAAACAGTCCGGGCTGACTCTTGTGAATCTGGCGACCAGACTATCCCCTGCGCACAGTAAGGGGAAGTGACGAGCGTGACGGCGTGTCGGCAGCGGCTACTCGGCTGAGGCCAGCTCCGACAGTGCGGCGGCGATCTCGGCGTCCCGGCCACTCACGATGCCCTGATAGACCAGGCTTGCCTTGACCGTGCTGTGCCCAAGCCGGGCCATCGACTCGGCGAGGTTGCCCACGCGAGCTACCTGGGTTCCGGCGAAATGCCGCAGATCGTGTACGCGAACACCCTTGCGGTTGATGGCTTGCAGTGCCGCCGCGAAGTATTCGCGGCTGAAGACGCGATCGTTCATGTGACCGCCGCGCACAGCCGGAAACAACAATGCTTCGTCGCCGTCTCCGACATAGGTGGCCAGGTGATGATTCAGGGTGTCGCGGATGTGCGGCGGGATGACAACCGCGCGGCCCTTGCCGGATTTCGGTGTGTCGACTTGGTATTCGCGATCACGCCGGGTCACACCGCGAGACACGTAGAGAATTTCGCACCCCTCGCCGATGTCCTTGCGGCGCAGCTCGGATACCTCACCCCAGCGGACGCCGCACCACGCCGACAGCAGCACGAGGGCCTTCAGTCGCTCCGGCCTGATCGCGTCGGCCAGTTCGGCGACCTCAGCCACCGACAAGATGATCGGCTCGCGTTTACGCGCGGGGTTCATCACGCCTTTGATGTGGCATGGGTTGGACGGGATCAGGCCATCGGTGACCGCGGTCGCGAGGACCGCATGGAGCAGGCCGTAGGCGTGCGAGTTCCGGCGAGTGTGCTTGGTGCCCAGCGCGGCGAACCACTTCCGCACCGCCTCGGGCGTGACGGCGGTGATTTCCAGTGTGCCGATCGTGTCGTCGATGTGCAGCCGCAGCTTGGACGTGTACTCGTCGCGGGTGCGTGGTTTGACGTTGCGGTGCTCGACCCATTTGGCCGCGTAGTCGGCGAGGGTCGTTGCGCGGGCTGTGCGGGCCGCTGCGCGCTGTTTGGGCGGGGTCCAGGTGCCTTGTTCGATCATTGCCCGTTCGTCGGCCAGCCAGCCCTCGGCGCGGGTCTTGCCGGCCTTGTTGTTGGTGTAGGTCGTCGGCGCGGTGTGGCGCGCCAGATCCGGCCCGATGTAGCTGGCTTGAAGGTTGCCGGACGGCAGCCGCCGAATGTGACCCCAACCCCGGCTGCCTTTGGTGCGCGCCATGTGCAGCACTTCCTGTCGGGGTGTTGCGTGCGATTATCGTGCGATTAATCTACGGTACACCCCGTCACTGCTCGTCATCACACGCAAACACGGCTGGGGGCTAAACACGCAGCTAGACAGCTATTTCCACAGGTCAGAGCATACGGCGAGCCGATAGTCAGCGGCTAATTCGAATCCTGCCGGGGGCACCCAGTTATCGCAGCTCAGGCCGCTCGTGAAAATGTCAGAAAGTCAATGCCCAGCCCTACTGGCAGCTGCCGGGCGGAGCCGGTATCGGCCCGGTCACTTGCGGCACAAGACCGCCGAAGATACCGGGCGGTGGAGCGGGCTTGACGCACTGCACGACCACGAAGCTGTTATTGCCTGACGTGCCGCGCGCTACGGCGTGCCAGT
>NZ_JBKQQD010000359.1:0-5179 GCF_052144515.1 Mycobacterium sp.
CGCCACCGGTGGGACAGATCAACTGAAAGACAACCCACGGGGTGTCAGTGACAACGGGAGTCACCACCGGCAGCCGACTGGCAAGACCATCATCAACACATCCGCTTGAACGTCATCAATGTGACAAGTCCGTGACAACGTCGACAACCGTTACAGAGGACAAGCGAGATTGCGGTCCCGAGCGTTGACCTGTGATCAGAGCACGACGGGGACACGGCGCGCGATCGCGACCTCTGGGTTATGTCTAGCCGGTGACAGTTTCCTGGGGTGTCGCGCGTCTCAAACGCACAGGTCGCAGGCCGTTATTCGTCTAATCTGTGCCGCCACCTGCTATGCGATCTCGTCAGTTGCGCGGCGTTTCGTTCACAAATCCGTTCACAACCCGCTCCCCCAACTGCGCCCCGCCTCCGCGCATGCGCGATATCGAAGTCATCGACGGCGACCTCCGACGGCCAACCAATTTGTAAGTGCTGAATTGAGAAGCTGATTGTCCGTTAGTCCCATCTCGTGAGCGCGTTCTTGGACGTCTTCGAGAAGGTGAGGGTCCACCTTGCCGGGAACTCGCTGCATCTCACTTGAAGGTTGTGGTGAAGGCGCATTGCGCAGTTCGTCGCGAGGGAACAGATCGATAAGGGACATCATCTGTTCGGCGGAGATCTCGATCGGCCGACCCCGAACGAGATCCCACTTCAGGACTTTGAGATTGGCCGATTCTTTGCAGATGCCCTTGTTGTGCACGAAGTCGTTCCGAATCAACCGGATGTCACCAAAGTAGTCGACCAAGACGTCGGACTTGCGGATCTTCTCGTCTACCTGTTGATCGAAGTAGCTCGCAATCCGGCCACGAAACTGCTCCTCCCAAAGGGCGAACGCGTAGCTGAACCACTGGGCGTAGGCCACCGCCTGTGCCTCGGGGTAGTTATCGACGCTCTCTTGACCGGCCACCGTCACCATGCCATACCCAAGCAGCTTGACTGGCTGTGCCTCGCTACTGGGTGTCAAAGCCGTAAATGGCCGCAGCAGTTGGGATGTCGTCACGTTTGTGAACCGATGAACGTCAGCCACACACGGCGCAGCTAAGGGGATTCGAACCCCTGCCTCTACCTGCGGAAATACCGATTGACCTGCAGGTTCGCTCCGTCTCGTTCCAATTCAGTCCCGCTCGTTACCTGCGGGTTTGTTTTCGAGTCTTGACGGCGTCAAGAGCCGTCATCACCCGCCCCCTCACCATCAGGAGCGCAACGCTGGGCTGTGGTAGTGAGGTCTGTTCAATCCCGCTAAGGGAGCGCAACGGTCCATCCCGTCCAGCCGCTTTGTCAGTTCATCGGAACCGTGAACCATCTGACTCTTAATCAGCGGGTCCGGGGTTCGAAACCCTGACGGCGCGCAGGCCAGGCGTGGTTTTCGCCTGGCCTTTGGTGTTTGCTGACATACTCGGCTGGGTACCAAATCGGCTGAAAATCCCCCGCTCGGGCACTGTCAGGTTGGTGTGCCGGGAAGGTGAGGTGGGGCAGGATCGACGATCGTGACCGCTGCAGGCTCGTCGTATAAAGGGTTCCGGTTTCCGCCCGAGATCATCAGCCATTGCGTCTGGCTGTACCACCGGTTCCCGTTGAGCTTCCGCGACGTGCAGGAGCTGATGCTCGAACGTGGTGTCGACGTGTCCTATGAGACGATCCGGGCCTGGTGCGACCGGTTCGGGCAGGAGTACGCGAACCAGCTGCGCCGTCGTGGTCCGCGGCCGGGCGACAAATGGCACCTGGATGAGGTGTTCGTCCAGATCAACGGCGCACAGCGGTACCTGTGGCGCGCGGTCGACCAGCACGGCAACGTGCTCGACATTCTGGTCCAGTCGCGCCGAAACGCGGTGGCCGCAAAGAAGTTCTTCCGCCGACTGCTCAAGGGCCTGCGGTACGTGCCCAGGGTGATCGTCACCGACAAGCTCGCCAGCTACCAGGTGGCGCACCGCGAGCTCGTGCCGTCGGTGCAGCATCGCCGGTCGAAGTACCTGAACAACCGCGCCGAGAACTCCCACCAGCCGACCCGGCAACGCGAGCGGGCGATGAAACGCTTCAAGTCGATCCGGCACGCGCAACGGTTCCTGTCGGCGTTCAGCGGCATCTCGCCGCACTTTCGGCCCCGTCGGCGCCTGCTGTCGGCGGCCGACTACCGACAGGTCATGGCCGACCGCTTCGCGGTCTGGAACGAGATCACCGGGGCGACGACCACGGCCGCCGCCTGAATCGGCGACTGGGACAGGACGTTTCGTCCAAGCCACGGCTCATCACCCCGAATCATCACATCGGCCAATTAGGTTGGCTCAAGTTGACAGTGCCCTCGCGAGGGTCATGCATGGATCGCCATAGTGTTTGCGCTTGTGAGCCGAAAGCTCCTCATCAGTCAAGAACGCCAGCCGATCCCGCGTCGTTTGCCACGCCGCTCCTCGATGAAGGATTGCCACACGACAGCCGTGCCCACCTCGATGGGGTCGACGTGTCCGCGGACGCGGATGCCACGCGACGGTACGATGGCGAGATCCCGGAGCACCCGCAGCCAGTCGAAGGCTTCCCGGTCCGAGACGACCAGAGCCAACACCCCCGAGCCGCCCTGCCGAACCCATTCTGCAAGAAAGGCAGCGTAACGGCTCAAGCGCGCGAACGTGTCTATGTTTCCGGGTGTTTCCGTCGCCTTCGCGTCTCCGACGAACAGTGAGTCGTCACTGGGTCGAAGCTGCAGTACGTCTGGCCGCGAGCCATCCGGCAGCACGCTCAGGGCGTGGGTGTGGCCGGTGAGCGTCGCCATCGTGGCCAGCGTGGCAGCACGGTACTCGTGGAGGTCGCTCGGCCCGCCGCGGCGATCGACGACGGTGGTCACGGCGCGGCCTGCAAAGGGGCGGCAGACCAGCTGGCACGCAGCTCCGCGAGGAACTGCTCGCGAGTGATCGGCTCCGGCACCACGTCGCCCAGAAGGTCTCGGGCTCGCTGCTCCTTGCGGACCAGGTTGTTGAATTCGGCTGACTCGATGGAGTTGTCGGCGAGCAGCACGAAGTATTCGACCTCGCGCGTCTGCCCCCGCCGGTGGATGCGGTCGAGGCTCTGCAGGTACTGCGCAGCCTGGTTCGTGAAGGACTCGTACACCGCGTAGCGGGCGGCGTGGAGCGCCAGTCCTGCGCCCGCCGCTGCCGGGTTGCCGACGAAGATTCTCGTCCCGGGATCGTTCTGGAACCGGCGCACCGCCTCGCGGCGCTCCTCGATCGAAGTCACCGACCCGTCGTAGCGGACGGTGCCGTGCCGGGCCTACCGCTGCACGATGGTGTCCAGCGAGTGGGTGAAGCTCGACCAGATCACCAGCTTCTCGCCGCGTTGCTCGACTAGCCGCTCGATGAGGGCGTCCAGCGCGACGAGCTTGCCGGGCAGCTCGTCGTAGGTCTCGAAGACGCCGGCCGGGTTGGACGTGATGCGCAGCAGTGCCATGCGGCGGGCTAGGAGGGTGCCGAGTTGCTTGAGGAATTGATTCTCATCGAGCGCCTCGACTTCCGCGATGAGCCCATGAACTTGCCGATGTCGTTGGCCCACTCACCGACCATCGACTTCGGGGCCACCACGACCATCGTGTCGAGGATGTTGAGCCCCACCAGCCGGTCGAAGGCGTAGATCACCGAGACGGTCTTGCCGGCGCCCTGTTCGTCGAAGAGCAGCATGCCGTAGCCCTCCGGCGCAGTCATGGCGGCGACGTTGACCAGTTGGTGGTCGTCCAGCACGGCGATGTCCTGATCGGCCGGCCGGGCTATGAGCTCCGCTCGGGCCAGTTCGACACCGCCGGCGCGAAGCCTGCCCACGTGGTCGCGGTATTCCTGGTGCACCCTGGCGGCACGCCGACGGACTACCAGGGCACGCAAAGCCTCGGCGTCGAGGGCGACACCGAGGCCCTCGGCCTCACCGTTATCGAGCAGCCAAGTCATCTCGCGGGCCGGGGCCGTCAGGGCGCTGCCGTCGCGCCGGACGGTGCCCGGTGCGGACTTGCCCCGCAGGGCTCGGAGGACGCCTGTGAGGTCGGCCCCTCGGCCGGGGCGCGAACCGCAGGAAAGTACCGACTGCGTGGACGTCAGCGACGATCACGAGGCCGAGGCCTCCGACGCCGGAGCCGCAGGAATATCGCCCACCAGAACGGAGATCGTGCTGTCGACCGCGCGGGCCGCGTCACGGAACTCGCGCAGCACCTGGACGTCCAGCTTGCTGAGCACAGCCAGTGTTGCGTTCTCCCGCAGCCACTTGGCCACGCGACCCAGCTCGACGACACTACCGACCTGACGTTGCGCGAGCAACCGCTGACGGGCGATGTCGACGGCATCGATGACCTTCTCCCGGGCCTGCGCCCGGTCGGGCTCGCGGTGCGCCGCCTTGAGTTGGTCGAGTGCGTCTGGCGTCTCGTATACCCGGCGTAGCTCGCGGACCTGGGACCAGTTCTTGATCTTGTCATCGAAGAGCAGGTCGAAGACGATGGCCCGGAAGCCTTCGTCGGCCCTGAACTGAGTGGCGAGTTTGTCGTCGCCGCGGCCCGCGTCCAATTCCACGAAGTATTGGGTGAGTTCGGCCGTCCGCGTGGCGATCTCGCTCTCGTCGCGGTCCTGGTCGCGGTGGAAGTCCTCGAACTCCTCCGCCCAGGCCATCAGCTTGCAGTAGCGCGTCACCCTGTCCGTCTTGATGCCGAACTTCTTGCCCACCCGCCGGCGGATGTCGGATTCTTCCTTGTCCGACAGCGTCGTGTTGCGGGTCAGCATGTTGTCTCGCAATTCAGCGACGGCGTCGGCGATCTCACGCGCCCGCACGAACTCGGGCCACGTCAACTTGAACTCCTCGCTGAAGTTCAGCGAGGTGACGATCGCCTGGTTTGTCTTCCTCGCGCATGACCACCGTCGCCTCTTTTTGCGCTCGTCGACCACCACACCCGGCGTCCGGTCGACTGGCTGGGCGGTCCAGACGATGCTCGGATCGACCGGGCGTCGAGATCCCGAAGCTGCACGTGATCCGCCAGGCTTGCCCTCCGCGCCCGACGCCCTGAGGCGGTCGGGTCGGCCTACGAGCCGCCTCCGCCAACCGAGAGCACATGCGCTTACCGCGCGGCGACGAGCCCGGGCTGGACCTGCTGGGCGGGCGCTGGACCAAGTGCTCGAGGGCGT
>NZ_JBKQQD010000360.1:0-8319 GCF_052144515.1 Mycobacterium sp.
GATTATGCCGACCTGCGCGTTATGCCGACATCGGCGCGATCGTCCCTGTGGCGCAATGGGTTCCGCCTGGTGAGGTCGGCATAACGACGCCGAGCTCGATCATTGTCTTCTTCCCATTCCCGGAGAGAAGGAGACGAGCATGGTCAGGCCCGCGAGCAGGGTGAGCAAGGTCTTGATGACGGGGCCGCTGGCTCCATTCGCAGACGCGTACGTGCTGGAGTTGAAGCAGCGCTGCTATACGCCGTTGACGTCGGTGGTCCAGCTGCGGCAGGTGGCGCGGCTGAGTAACTGGCTCGAGGTGCTGGAGCTGGGCGTCGCCGAGCTGACCGGCGAGCGTGTCGAGGAGTTCCTTGCCTTCCAGCGCGCTACCGGGCGTTGGCGCGCTCAGTGGTCACGTCCGGGCCTGCTGTGCCTGCTGGATGTGCTGCGACGGCTGGGGGTGCTTGCTGCCGAGGAACCCGTGCAGGCTGGCTCGTCGACGGATGCGTTGCTGGCGTCGTTTGAGCGTTACCTGCTCACCGAGCGCGGCTTGGCGGCTGGTACTGCTCGTGGCTACGTGCGTCACGCGACCCGGTTCCTGGCCGGGTTCTCGCCCCGAGGCCTTGCCGACGTGACGGCGGCAGACGTGACGCAGGCCGTGCTGCGCGAGTCCGCGGCGGTCTCGGTGAGCGCGACACAAAACTTCGTCGCCGGGCTGCGGGCGTTGTTGCGCTTCTGCGTTGTCGAGGGGCTGATGCACGTCGACCTGTCTCAGGCGGCGCTGCCGGTGACCGGCCGGCGACGCTCTGCGCTGCCATGGGGGATCACTGCCGCCGAGGCCCGGGCCCTGCTGGAGAGTTGTGATCGACGCTCGGCGCTCGGGCGGCGCGACTACGCGCTGATCATCACGCTGCTGAGGCTGGGCTTGCGCAGAAGCGAGGTGGCCACCCTCTGCCTCGATGACATCGATTGGCGGGCAGGCGAGTTGGTTGTGGTGGGTAAGGGCGCTCGGCAGGACCGTCTGCCGCTGCCCGCCGATGTTGGTGAGGCGATCGCCTCCTATCTGCGGCGGGGGCGCCCGGCCAGCGATCGGCGGGAGGTGTTCCTGCGGGCCCGGGCACCGTTCGATCCGATCGCGGCAGGCACGGTCGCCTCGACGGTGCGCCGGGCGTGCCGGCGAGCAGGGGTAGCTGAGGTGGGTTCGCACCGGCTGCGCCACACCGTGGCCTGCGAGATGGTCGCGGTCGGGGTTCCGCTGGCACAGATCGCGCAGGTGCTGCGTCATCACAGCCTGCAGACCACAGCGGCCTACGCCCGCGTCGACCTCGATCGGCTGCGCCTTGTTGCGGCGCCATGGCCTGAAGGTGCGCAGCGATGAACGAGCTGAGCGGACACGTGCAGGACTACCTGCGGCTGCGCCGGGCACTGGGCTTCAAGCTCGAGCGCGCCGGGCACTTGCTCCCGCAGCTGGTGGCTTACCTGGAGGCCGCCGGCGCGGCGACGGTGACCAGTGATCTCGCGATCGCCTGGGCGCGGCTGCCGCAGCACGCCCACCCCAACCACTGGGCACAGCGCCTGGCCATCGCCCGCGGGTTTGCCCGCTACCTGCAGGCGCTCGACCCGGCCACGGAGGTCCCGCCGCCTGGCGTGTTCGCAACCCGCCGGCACCGGCCGACGCCGTTCCTGTGGTCGCAGCGCGACATCTGTCGCCTGCTGCAGAGCGCCCGAGCGCTGCGCCCAGCTCTGCGGGCGGCGACCTACGAGGCGCTGTTTGGGCTGCTTGCTACCTGCGGTATGCGGGTCGGCGAGGCAGTCGGACTCGACCGCGACGACGTCGACCTGCAGGCCGGGGTCATTACGATCCGCCAAGCGAAGTTCGACCGCACCAGGCTGGTGCCATTGCACCCGACGGTCCCCGAGGCGCTGTCGCGTTATGCGGCCGAGCGTGACCACCTTTGCCCGAGGCCCCGCTGCAGGGCGTTCTTCGTCTCCTCCGCGGGCACCCGGCTCGATCGCAGCGGCGTGAGCAAGACCCTCAGGAAGATCACCACCTCGCTGGGGATGCGCACCGAGTCCGTCCACCCGCGGGCACATGACCTCAGGCACAGCTTTGCCGTGGACACCCTGATCCGATGGCAGCGATCCGGGCTGAGCGTCGATGAGCACATCGCGACCCTGTCGACCTACCTCGGCCATGTCAGCCCCGCCGACACCTACTGGTATCTGTCGGCGTCGCCGGAGCTGATGGGACTGGCCGCCCAACGGCTGCACGCGCGATACGGAGCCCGACAATGACCGCGCTTGCCCCCGCACTGCAGGCCTACTTCAGCGACCGGTTGATCGGACAGCGGGCCGCCAGCCCGAACACCATCGGCGCCTACAAGCTCACCTTCCGGCTCCTGTTGACCTTCGCCTCCAAACGCCTCGGCAAGATGCCCGCCGCACTGGACATCGCCGAGCTCGACGCGCCGCTGATCGCCGCGTTCCTCGATCACCTCGAACGCGACCGGCGCAACAGTGCCGCCACCCGCAACAACCGCCTGGCCGCCATCCACTCCCTGTTCGGCTACCTCGCCCTACACCACCCCGAACACGCCGGCTCCATCGCGCGCGTGCTCGCCATCCCACCCAAACGAACCGAACGCAACCTGGTTACCTACCTCACCGACCCCGAGGTCGACGCGCTGCTGAACGCCTGCGATCAGAACACCTGGATCGGACGGCGCGATCACGCCATGTTCGCGCTCACCATCCAGACCGGCCTGCGCATCTCCGAGCTCGCCGGACTCACACGCCAGGACGTGACCCTCACCGTCGGCGCCCACGTGCACACCATCGGCAAAGGCCGCAAAGAGCGACGCACGCCGCTCGTTGCGCCCACCAAAGCGATCTTGCACGCGTGGCTCCGCGAATATCCCGGCGCTGCAAGCGATCCACTGTTCCCGACCATCACCGGCAGCCGCCTCAGCCGCGATGCGATCGAACGGCGCCTCGCCCACCACGTCGCAATCGCCACCGCCAGCTGCCCATCGCTGCGGCCGAAACCCGTCACCATGCATACGCTGCGTCACACCGCGGCAATGCGGCTCCTGCTCGCCGGCAACGACGTCACCGTCATCGCGCTCTGGTTGGGCCACGAGCAGCTCTCAACGACCAACATTTACCTGCACGCCGACATGACCCACAAGCAGCAAGCCATCGACCGCACCAAACCACTCGCGACCAAACCCGGCCGCTACCGGCCACCCGACTCGCTCCTCAAGTTCCTGGAGGCCCTCTGATTATGCCGACATCGATAAGCGAGAGTCCTTATGCCACAACGGTGATCGCGCCGATGTCGGCATAACGCGCAGGTCGGCATAATCGTGGACGCGTAACTTCTCGCGGCTAATCTCGGCGACCGCGGAGCGCCAGCGCACCGACCGCTGGCGCACCGTGCGGTCGGCCGTCGATACGCGGCTTAAATGACGGGACGAGTCGTTCGTTCGGGGATCGGCACCGATCTGCGGCCGGCCACTGATTTCGGGTTCCCTTCTTGCCACATCGGAATATTCACTGACTCTGGATTGGCGTCAGTGACGATCGGACCGGGCTGAACCAGATTGACGCTGATTCCGCGCGGCCCGAGTTCGCGGGCCAGCGCGCGGGTCAGCCCGCCGAGCGTCGCCTTGGTCATCGCCTACACGGCCACGCCCGGCACGGGGACTCGGTGGGCTGGCACGCTTCCGATCGTGATGATGCGACTGCCCGAGGTCATGTGAGGCACGGCTCGCCGGATCGCGGCGAATGCTCCGCGGATATTGATCGCGACCGCGCGGTCGAACTGGTCGAGTGGGACGGCTTCGATCGGCCCGAAGCTGTCCACGCCGGCGTTGTTGATAAGGATGTCCAGGCCGCCGAGCCGCGACGCGGCCTGGTGGACAGCTGCGACGACCTGTGCAGCGTCGGCGTTGTCGGCTTGAACCGCAAGCGCGGTCCTGCCCTTTGCCTCGATGTCGGATCGCAGCTTGTGCGCCGCGTCGGCGGAGGTCGCGAAGGTAAACGCCACATCGGCACCGTCGTCTGAGAGTCGCTGTACGATGGCCGCGCCGATCCCGCGTGAGCCTCCTGTGCCGAGGGCACGTCGTCCCGCGAGTTGCCCGACACCCATTGCGGTTCCTTCCTCCTGAGAAAGCGGCCAACCGCTGCCGACTGCGCCAACGGCCCTGCCGCAGCTGATCGGTGCCGTGGTTGATGCTCTAGCCGCATCCAGCCAAAGTCGATACGCCGACTTGAATTTTGGCTCTTCCAGGCATCAGTAGGCCATGCGTCTAGGGGTGGGCGAACTCGCCCGGTTCGGCGCGTCTGGTCTATGACTCCACAAGGCGCTGAAGGTTTTTCAGGCTCTCGGAGAGCGAGCGGCCGACTTGGCGGGCCGCGATGCGGTCGGCGATCAGGCCGAGCAGCCCGCCGTCTGAGTGGTAGGCAAGCCGGAATGTCACGATGGTTCGTCCCGGCCCGGCATCGCGCAGCCGGAAGCGGCCGCGTTGGGTCACGCCGGTGATGTTGATCCAGGCCAGGTCCCGCGCCTTGTCGAACTCCACCACCTCGGCGATGCCACCCACCGGTATCGAGCCGATCTTCCACAGCACGGTGTAGCGCGACCCGACCCGCGGTGGGCCTTCGGTTATGGTCTCCCACCGCTCCAGGTGAGGTAGCAAAGACGGGTAGCAGTCCGGGGAACCGAGGACCTTCCACACGGTGTCGCGATCCGCGTTGACAACGATCCGGCGTTCGATGCGCATCAGCCGATCACCGGGAATCGACGTTCGGCGGCCAACCGATCGACGCCGGCCTGCAGGCTGGCCACGACCTTGTCGTACACCGCCTGGTCGTCGTGGTTGACCTCGATCGGCTCCTGCACCTCGATGACGATCTTGGCCGGCAGCGGGATGTGGCCTAACCAGTCGGTGATGTTCAAGCCCCACGGCAGCGCCACCGAGATCGGCACGCTCTTGAGCCGCAGCACCTTGTCGAGCATCAGCAGTCTGGCCAGCCACTGCTCGCGTCCGAGGAACAACGCCGTCTCCTGGCCGCCGACGCTGGCCACTGGAACGATCGGCACGGCGGTCTCGCGGGCGAGTCGCACGAAGCCTTTGCGGCCACCGAACTCGACGACGTGTCGCTGCCACGATGGGCGGTACACCTCGTAGTCGCCACCCGGATACACCAACACGGCGGCGCCGGACTCAAGCGCCAGCCGGGTGTTTTCGGGACTGGCCGCCACGGTGCCGAATTTGCGGAGCCCACGCAACACCGGGTAGATGGCGACGAGGTTGTGCGCGAGTTGGTAGAACGGTCGCTCGACACCGAAGTAGGAGCAGAACGCCAGGGTGAACACGAAGGTGTCCGGGGGAACGTTGCCGCCGCTGTGGTTGCCCACCAGCAGCACCGGCCCTTCCGGAGGAATGCGATGCAGTCCACGAACGTCGGCCCGGAAGTACAGGGAGGCGAGCATCCAAAGGCCGGGCAACTGGTCTCGGATGTAGTCCGGGTCGCGCTGGTCCAGATCCGCCTTGGGGACCCGGGCGATGACCTGCTGCCTGGCCCATTCAAGGATGTCCGCCACACCCGTCACAGCTCCACCTTGGCACAGGTGGGCCAATTCGTTACCACAGGGCGCATCTCCGTGCGGGGCGATTTTCCACCCTGTTAATGCGCACCATGACAAACCCCACGACTGAGAATATGCCGCGAAGCTTCCCGATGACGTCCGGTCGGTCATCCTTCTTGACTCCTCGTTCCGCGGTAATCACCAAGCCTCCGGTGCCATTGTCAGCACCTCGTTGATCAGCCGCAGCATCTGCTCGACACTGTCCAGGTGGTTCTTGCGGTACCGCTTCGCGTGGGGCACCTCAGCGACCATCCGGTGAACATACATGCGCACCACCGGATCAGAGTCGATCAACTCCTGAAACTCAGTGATCGCAGGATGCAGCATGACCTGCTCGCCTTTGGCCTGCACCCGCCGCCGGTGACCGGAAAGCCAAGACTCCAACTCGTCCGTTAGCGTTGGCGCGCGACGATGACGGGTGTACTGGCCGCGTGCACCACTGCTGTGCTGACAGAGCCGAGCAGCATTCCGGCGAATCCCCCGCGGCCATGGCTGCCGACGACGACCAGCTGGGCGGTCTCGGCTTGCTCGAGCAGGTGATGCGCGGGCCGATCGAAAACAACGACACGACGCACGCGCACATCGGGGTAGCGCTCTTGCCAGCCCGCCAGGCGTTCGGCGAGGGCTTCATGCGCCCGCGGTTCGGCCACGCCCCATTCCAGCGCACGAATACCGAACGGGTCGCTGTCGCTGGATGCGTGCAGAGCTACCATTTCGACACCACGCCGTGAGGCCCCGTCGAAGGCGTCGCGGTGGCCAGCTCCGATGCCGGTGACCCGTCGATGCCTACGACTACCGGTGAGGAGGCAGGTTCGTGCTCGGCTGGGGCCTCGTCGTGGATGACGGCTACCGGGCAGTGCGCGTGATGGATCATCGCCGTACTGACCGATCCGAGCTGCACGCGGGGCAATTGCCCGGTACCGCGGCGACCCACCACGATCAGCTGGGCTTCCTTGGACAGATCGACCAGCGCGGGTACGGGTGCCGAAACGATCACCTCGCGGTGGATCTGCACGCCCTCGTCGCTGCCGCTGGCAGTCTGGGCGGCGTCGTCGATCAGCTGCTCGGACTGTTCTTGTTGCGCGCGCAAAAGATCGGCGGGGATGGGTGCCGTCCAGATGACGGTGGATGAGCCCGCTACCAGCGGGGCGGCGCCGTGGACAAGAGTCAATCCCACATGGCGCATCGCCGCCTCGCGTGCAGCCCACCGCACGGCCGCGGTCGATGACGCGGATCCGTCAACACCGACCACGATTTCGCAACGTGTTGAGCAGTCAGCCATTTCACTCTCCCTATGATCATCGGTCACAACAACAACGGGACCTGGGTAGATCCATGACGGCACCGACCCGACCTACGCGCTACTGCTGACGCTACGAGAACTGACTTCGCCGGGCAGGAGGCTAAATTCCCGATGGTCGGTGGCCATTGTGCCCTTCCCTACTATCGTCTACAAGCGAGCGCCACTTGTGATGTCCGTCGAATCATGTTGTAGCTCATCAGTGTTCAGCGCACCCCGGAACCGGGCACAACAATTTCGGTCCCCGCGTCGAGGGTCTTGCCGCGGAAGAAGTCCCGGCTACCGATTGCGCTCAGCGCCGCGATTGGGATGCCGAGCAGCAGCAGGCCCATGCCAAGGACGAATACACCACCGACCGGGCCAAAGTGGGTCTTGCCGTAGTGCGGCGCGTACATATTGATGGCGCTCTGCACGAACGCCCACGTCATCGCAACCGCGCCGATGAATGGAAAGGCGCCACGCAGCCAGAAGTCGCGTGCCGATCGCCGCAGCGTGCGCCGGTAGGTCCACACGCACGCATACGCTGCGGTGGCGTAGTAGAAGCTGACGGCCAGCCCCAGCGACGCCACCATGTCCGCCAACGAATTCTGGCTGACCAGCGTCATAACAAGATAGATCGTGAACCCACCGACACCGATCACGAGGACGGCGAACCACGGTGTCCGGTATTGCGGGTGCACCCGTGCGAAGCGCTGTGGTAGGGCCCGGTAGACCGCCATGGCCAGCATGACCCGCGCGGTTTTGACGAGACTCGTCATCACCGACGCCAGTGAGGAAGAACTGATCGCGAGCAGCAGCACAACGGCCAGGCCCCTACCGACCACCGGGTCTCCCAGGATGCTGAGGGCGTCGTTGGCGTTCTGGGGATTGTTCAGGCCGATGCCCGTTGTGGCGAACCCGGCGAACGCTTGAATCGCAAAGCTCACCAGCACATAGGTGCCGAGCATGAGGATCGTTGCGAAGACGGCGGCCTTGCCCGGGTTCTTGTGCGGCTGCTTGGTCTCCTCAGATATCGCCAGGCACGCATCCCACCCCCAGTACGCGAAGACGCACAGGATGGCCCCGTGGGCAACGGCCGCGGCGGATAGTCCCGCCGGAAACAGCCAGCTCCACCGTGGCATCACCGCCTGCGGACCCGCGTGATGGCTGAACACCTTCATCAACGCGACAACGCTGACCAGCGCCAGCATCGCGAACTGCACCGCCACCAGCACAGCCTGTGTGCGCTCGGTGACCTCGATTCCCCGTAGACATAGCAGCAGCAAGCCGACGACGGCCAACCCGCCGACCGCGACCTGAGCGGCCATTGAATTTGCCAATGCGTTCAGGTGCAGCGCCTTCAGCAAGTAGACCGCCGCGATCTGTGCGCCATTGCCGACGGCGACGG
>NZ_JBKQQD010000361.1:0-25756 GCF_052144515.1 Mycobacterium sp.
CAAAAGCCCCCGACACGCCGAGCGTGTGTGGGCTTTTGCGTCTGCTCGCCACCTCTAAGCCGGCGCGAACAACGGGGCGCCGCCCGCGCCCCGTTCGGCCCGGGCGTCAACCGGCATCCCGACCTTCACCGAATCCGGTTCGCAGCCAACGATATTGGCAGCGACTCTAAGTCCGCTCTGTTCTGCGAGCTCGACGATGGCGATCACATACGGAGTCGGGATCTCCGGGTTGTAGGGGTGGTAGTTGACCGTATAGGTGAACACCGTGCCCTGTCCGGACACCGCCCGTGCGATCAACGGGCCGCCGCAGTCGCGGCAGTCGCCGGCGGGCGGATGAACCCAACGTGCGCACGCGTCGCAGTGCTCAATGAGCAGCTGGGACGTGGGCTCGGCTGACACGACCAATACAGTACACTCTATTTGTTTTGGCGCATGCGGCGGGTTTAGGTCTCACGGGTTAGGTGCAGATGAGCTACTTCGAAAAAGACGCGATCATCTCCGGCATCGGAATCTCGCGAATCGGCCGTCGCACCGGCATTCCGGGCTTCGAGCTGACCATGGAGGCGGTGCGATCCGCCATCGCCGACGCGGGCCTGGCCGCCGCCAACATCGACGGCATCGCCACCCTCGGTGATACGCCGCCCGGCGAGGTCAACGCCGCCCTGCGCATCGAAGCCGCGGATTGCGGAAGCGGCTTCGGCACCGGCGGCCTGCTGAGCCCGGTGATGTCGGCGTGCCGTGCGGTCGCCGAGCGACGCGCCCGCCACGTGGTGATCTACCGGACCATCCAAATGCTCGGCGGCACAGTCCCGGTGAAGCAGGAAGAAAATGCCCCCGCCCCGCCGCTGGCGCGCATGTTCGAGACACCCGCAGGGGCCCCGCGCCCGGCTGTCGGCGCCATGGACGACGTCAACGATCTTGTTGCGGCGCAAGCGTATTCCGCGGCGAACTGGCTGGCGCTGAACTGCCGTCGTCACATGGAGCTGTACGGAACCACCAAAGAGCAGCTGGGCTGGGTGGCGCTGAACGGCCGGCGCAACGCGGCATTGAATCCCCTTGCGGTCTATCGCGAACCGATGACGATGGCCGACTACCTGGGTGCGCGGCCGGTGTCGACGCCGTTCGGGCTGCTGGACTGCGACGTCCCCATCGACGGCTCGATCGCGGTGGTGGTATCGAACGCCGAGTACGCACGCGACTGCCCGCACCGCGCGGTGGCGGTGGAGGCGATCGGCGGGTCCGACGGTGCCGGCGGCTGGTTCCACCGCGACGACTACCCCAAGATGGCCATGTCGGATGCGACGGCGCAGATGTGGTCGCGCACCGAGTTGACGCCCGCCGACCTTGACGTCGCCGAGTCGTACGACGGTTTCACGTTTCTCACCCTCGCGTGGCTCGAAGCGCTCGGAGTGTGCGGCGACGGCGAGGCCGGCCCGTTCGTCGAGGGCGGTGCGCGGATCGCCCGCGACGGCCAGCTGCCGCTGAACACTTACGGTGGCCAGCTCTCCGCCGGACGCATGCACGGCTACTGGGCGCTGCACGAGGGGTGTTTGCAGTTGCGCGGCGAGGCGGGAGAGCGGCAGGTGTCGCAGCGCCCCGAGGTCGGTGTCGTCTCCGTGGGCGGTGGTCCCGTCGCGGGATGCATGCTGCTCACCTGTTGAGACACCTTGTGGGACAACTCGATTGAGCCGCGCATGAGCCGCGAGACCGGCCCGGCGGACAAACGAGCATCGAAGATCGCCCGCCAGATCGAGGCGGACATCGTGCGCCGCGGCTGGACCATTGGAGAGTCGCTGGGTTCCGAGCACGCCCTCCAGCAACGCTATGAGGTGAGCCGATCGGTGCTGCGGGAGGCCGTTCGCCTCGTCGAGCACCACCAGGTTGCCCGGATGCGCCGCGGACCCAACGGCGGCCTGCTCATCTGCGAGCCCGATGCCGGCCCGGCGACCCGCGCCGTCGTCATCTATCTGGAGTATCTGGGCACCACGCTCGGCGATCTGCTCAACGCGCGCCTGGTGCTCGAGCCGCTGGCGGCGTCGCTGGCCGCCGAACGGATCGACGAAGCCGGAATCGACAGGCTGCGAGCCGTGTTGCGCGCCGAACAACAGTGGAAACCCGGTCTGGACGCGCCACGTGACGAATTCCACATCGCGCTGGCGCAGCAGTCGAAAAACCCTGTCCTGCAGCTGTTCATCGATGTGGTGATGCGCCTGACCGCGCGCTATGCCCGCAAGTCGCGGACAGGCTCCGCCGGCGAAGCCATCGAGCTGGTCGACCAGATGCACACCGACCACTCCGACATCGTCGGCGCAGTGACCGCCGGCGATGCGGCGCGGGCCACGACACTCAGTGAGCGGCACGTGGAAGCGGTCACCGCGTGGTTGCAGGAGCATCAGCGCGGCGACGAAGTGCAGCCAACCGGCGCCCGAGAAACGCGGCTCGACCTGGAGGTACCGCGCGGCAAGCTGGCCGAGGTGCTGGCGGCCACCATCGGCGACGACATCGCCGCCAGCGGCTGGCGGGTCGGTTCGGTCTTCGGCACCGAGAGCGAGCTGCTCGAACGCTACCGGGTGAGCCGGTCGGTGCTGCGCGAAGCCGTGCGGCTGCTCGAACATCACGCCGTCGCACACATGCGCCGCGGACCCGGTGGCGGGCTGATCGTCACGAAACCGGAGGCGCAGGCCAGCATTGACACCATCGCCCTCTACCTGCAGTATCGCCAGCCCAGTCGCGAGGACTTTCGCTGCGTCCGGGATGCCATCGAGATCGACAGTGTCACCAAAGTCGTCGCCAAGGTCGTCGAGCGGCGCGGCGAATCTGAGGTGACGGCGTTCCTGAACACCCATGGTGCCGCTCAGTGTGAAACGGCCGACGATATGCGCAACGCTGCTGTCGAAGAGTCACGATTTCATATCGGACTTGCCCAACTCGCCGGCAATGCGCTGCTGGATCTGTTCCTGCGGATCATCGTCGAGCTGTTCCGCCGGCATTGGTCCAGCACCGGGCAGGGCTTGCCGACCTCAAGCGACGTTGTCGCCGTTGAGCGCGCTCACCTGCGGATTCTCGAGGCGATCAGGGACGGTGATGACAGCCTGGCTCGCTACCGCATCCGTCGTCATCTGGACGCCGCCGCATCCTGGTGGCTCTAAGAGCACCCGACAGATCTGAGTCGGCGTGTCCGTTAGCCACGCACGCGTAGCGAAGGGCCGTCTGGGGTATTGGAAAGGAGACCGACGGCCGGTCCGTCAGGGGGTTGGCACAGTGACACACGGCGGGAGCGCTTACATGACGACGCGCACGGACGCCGAGCAACAGGGCTTCGTACATTCCGCGCTGCTTTACCAGTCGCAGGGGGAATACCTGGACTTCGTGCTGAGCTTCGCGGTCGACGGTTTGGCGGCAAGCGAGCCGGTGCTGATCGCGGTGCCCGGCGACAACTTGGCGCTGCTGCGCGACGCGCTGCGCCGCGAATGCGACGGCATACCGGCCGGGTTGCACACGGCCGACATCACCGAGGTCGCCCGCAACCCGAGCCGGTTTCTGGCGATAAAGAGCCGCTTCGCCGAGGAATACCGCGATCGACGGGTGCGCATCGTCAGCCAACTCGTCTGGCCGGGCCGCACCGATGACGAGCTCCTCGCCTGCGTAGAGGATGAGGCGCTGGTCAACGAGGCGCTCGAGGGCCACCAGGTGCTGGGATTGTGTCTCTACGACGCCAATCGCCTGGATGAGGACGTGCTGGCGGGTGCCCGGGCGACTCATCCGCTGCTGTGGAGATGCGGATCGCTGCATCGCAGTGCGGAATACGCGCCGGATGACGCGCTGGCACGCTGCAACAGACCGCTGCCCGTAAATCCGGGGGCGGTCACGTTTACGGTCCGGAAGACCGCGGACCTGCGTCCGGCGCGGTCGTTCGCCGTCAGCTACGCCAGTTGGGTCGGACTATCCGAGGACGGCACCGAGGATCTGCAACTGATTGCCACCGAGCTGGCCACCAACAGCTTGATGTACACGGACGGCGCGTGCCAGCTGGCCTTTTGGCGGGACAAGCAGCATCTGGTGTGTGAGGCGCGCGACACCGGACAGTTCGACGACCCGCTGGCCGGCCGCCGCCCCCCGGGCGACAGCGGCACCGCCAGCCGCGGACTGTTCCTGGTCAATGCCATGGCCGATTTGGTCCGCACCCACACCACGACGAGCGGCACCACCATCCAGGCGTACCTCAGGATGGAGCCGTCGCCGGGACCGACTGGCTGACGCGTCCGATCTAGCGCTGTTGCGGTGTTCCCGGCGCCGGCTGAGTCGGTGCAGGGAGTTCTGAGGTGCAGCCCACCGCGAGCATCGCGAACGTGGTGATCAGCGCTGCGACCACGGTCCGAACTGCCAGCGTCCTCGTACTGCCCTTCGTGCTCATCGGTGGCGCCTTTCATGGCCTAGTGCGTAAGCGTGTTTCTGCGACGGCAAGTCTGGCAGATGGTATCGGCGGCATCGCACGGGGTCGTTTCCTGGTTTTGGCCCGAAACCGCCGGTAGATCGATTGTCCGTGAACGGTCTTGGCCGTCGGCGTTAATGAACTTGCACCGCCGGCGCTCGGCGTCTAGTGTCGGCGCTCGTGCGTCTTCTTGCCGTAGTAGCCAGCACCCGCAGCGGGGTCTGATCCAGACCGACCCCCCGCTGTGGGTCGGAAGCTACTACCGTCGGTCGCTCCTCCCGACCAGAGAAGACCGGCACCATGACAATTCTTTCCAGGTTTTCTCGCCTTTCCGACCTTTCCGACCTTTCCGACCTTTCCGACGGCGCGGAACGCCAGTGCGTGGCCAATGCCTGGTTCGGCGACCACTTCGGCGCCGCGTTGCCCCGTGGGCTGCGGGAGCAGGCCGAAGACATGTCCTGGGAGAGCTTCGTCGCGACCTACGGTCACACCGCCGGCCCGCTGCGACTGGGGCACTGGGCCTGTACCGACACCCAGCGGCCCGCCGCGCGGCTGGGACCGCAGGCCCGTAACTTCCAGGCCGTCATTGCCGTCGGCGACCGCATCAGCACCTCGACTGCCGCCGCCAGCGGGCCCGTCGCCGCTCTCACCGCAATGCTGCACGAGCGCGGGATCACGGTGGAGACGTTGAAGTTTCATCAGATGCGATCCGGCGAATACACCGCCACCTTCGTCTGCGGCAGCGACGGGATCCGCGCCGAATGGGCGATGGGCTGGGCGGAAGATCCGACGCAGTCCGCGCTGCGCGCGGTCATCGCATGCGCCAACCGGCTGGTGGCCGAAATTAGAACGGGCGCAGCACGATCGGCATGCCGTCCTTCGGTATGGGCATGCCGCCGTAGTCCCAGCTCGGCTTGTAGCCGGGCCGGGGAAGCTCCAGCTGGTAGCGGCGCAGCAGCCGGTGCAAGATCGTCTTGATCTCCAACGTCCCAAACACCGACCCGATGCACTTGTGGGCGCCGCCGCCGAACGGCGCGAACGCGTAGCGGTGCCGCTTGTGCTCGCTGCGCGGCTCCGTGAAACGCTCCGGGTCGAATTTCAGCGGGTCCGTCCACAGTTCTGGCAGCCGGTGATTCATCCCGGGATACGCGATGACGTTGGTGCCCTCGGGTAGGTAGTAGCCCAGCAGTTCGGTGTCGCGCACCGTCCGCCGCATGGCCCACTGCACCGGCGTCACCAGCCGGATCGACTCGTTCATCACCAGGTCGAGCGACTCCAGCTTCTCCAGCGACTCGATGTCCAACGGCCCGTCGCCGAGGCGGTCCGACTCGTCGCGGCAGCGCTGCTGCCACTCCGGGTGGGCGGCCAGGTTGTACGCCATCGTCGTGGCCGTGGACGTCGATGTGTCGTGCGCGGCCATCATCAGGAAGATCATGTGGTTGACGATGTCCTCGTCGGAGAACCGGTTGCCGTCCTCGTCCGCGCTTTGGCACAACACCGACAGCAGGTCGCTGCCGTCCTTCCCGCGTTGTTCCTTGACGCGCTCACGGAAGTAGTCCTCCAGCAGTTCGCGCGCCTTCAAGCCACGCCACCAGGTAAATGGCGGAACGCTGGTGCGGATGATCGCGTTGCCCGCCCGCGTGGTGATCGCGAACGCCTTGTTCACCTTGGTCACCAGCTCGTGATCGGTGCCCGGCTCGTGTCCCATGAACACCATCGAGGCGATGTTGAGGGTCAGTTCCTTCATCGACGGATAGAGCCGAAAGCGCGCGTCGTTGACCACCCAGTCGTCGGCCACTACTTGCGAAACGACCTTGTCCATCTGCTCGACGTAGCTGACCAGCCGGGACCGGATGAATGCCTCCTGCATGATCCGCCGGTGGAAAATGTGCTCCTCGAAGTCGAGCAGCATCAGCCCGCGGTGAAAAAACGGCCCGATCACCGGGACCCAGCCCTGTTGCGAGTAGTCCTTGTTGCGGTTGGAGTAGATGACCTGCGCGGCGTCCGGGCCCAGAGCGGCGACGCCCGGCAGCACGGGCGAGTCCCCGAACACGACCGGACCCTTGGTCCTGTACATGTGCATCACGTAGTCCGGCCCGCCGCGCAACATCTCGATGAGGTGCCCGATGATCGGCAGGCCCGCGTCACCGAGGGCCGGCTTGAGGCCGCTGCCCGGCGGCGGGTCGGCCAGCTTGCGCTCCGGGAACTGGGTGTTCAGCAGCCGGCGCTCGACCAGGCCCATGCCGGGGAAGTTGTTGATCGACGGGGTGAACCGGCGCCGCGCCTGGTCAAGCAGGTAGTGCGGGGTGCTGATGGTGGTGGCCATAGACGCTCCTTTGCGGGCCCGGGCGACGTGACACCTGTCACTCGTCAACTATCCTTCGGGACGAACTTGACGGCTGTCAAGTTTGCTTTTCGTGCGCCGTAGTGCAAGGTCAGGGGGATGGATAACACCGCGGTGAATCCGGAGCAGGGCGAGCCGGCCGTGCGGCGCCGCGGTGACAAGCACCGGCAAGCGATCATGGGAGCGGTGCGTGAACTATTGCAGGAGAAACCGTTCGCCGAGCTCTCGGTCAGCACCATTAGCCTGCGAGCCGGGGTGGCCCGGTCTGGTTTCTACTTCTATTTCGATTCCAAGTACTCGGTGCTCGCCCAGATCATGGCCGAGGCCGCCGAAGAACTCGAAGAACTCACGCAGTATTTCGCGCCCCGTCAGCCGGGCGAGTCACCGGAGCAATTCGCCAAACGGATGGTGGGCAGTGCGGCCGCGGTCTATGCAGACAACGACCCGGTAATGGCGGCCTGTAATGTCGCGCGCCACAACGATATTGAGATCCGCGAAATTCTCGATCGACAATTCGAGGTGCTGCTGCACCAGATCGTCGGCATCGTCGAGGCCGAGATGAAGGCCGGAACCGCGCATCCGATCAGCGACGACATCCCGACACTGGTCCGCACCCTGGCGGGCGCAACCGCTTTGGTGCTGACCGGCGACCCCATTCTCGCCGGCCGCGATCATGGCGTGGAGCGCCGCGTGCGGGTACTCGAGCAGTTGTGGCTGCACGCGCTCTGGGGCGGACAGCCTTAGGCAGTAAAGGCAAATGCGTTACCCCCGGTATCGTCACGGCCATGGCGCAGACGGGGCGGTATTACGAGGGAAAGCGGTGTTTTGTCACCGGTGCGGCCAGTGGCATCGGCCGCGCCACCGCATTGCGGCTGGCCGCGCAGGGTGCCGAGCTCTATCTGACGGACCGCGACACTGACGGTCTGCAACAAACCGTGACCGATGCCCGCGCGCTGGGCGCACAGGTGCCCGAGCATCGCGCTCTCGACGTTTCCGACTACCACGACGTAGCCATGTTCGCGGCCGATATCCACACCCGGCATCCCAGCATGGATGTCGTGATGAACATCGCCGGCATCTCGGCCTGGGGAACGGTCGACCAGCTCACGCATGAGCATTGGAGCAAAATCATCGCGATCAACCTGATGGGTCCGATCCACGTCATCGAGTCGTTCGTCCCGCCCATGGTGGCGGCCGGCCGGGGCGGGCATCTGGTCAACGTGTCATCTGCGGCAGGGCTGGTCGCGCTGCCCTGGCATGCCGCCTACAGCGCCAGCAAGTACGGGTTGCGTGGGTTGTCCGAGGTGCTGCTCTTCGACTTGGCCCGGCACCGCATCGGCGTGTCGGTCGTGGTGCCCGGCGCGGTAAAGACCCCGCTGGTCAGCACCGTCGAGATCGCCGGCGTCGACCGCGACCACCCCAAGGTGAGTCAATGGGTCGAGCGCTTTGCCGCTCATGCCGTGTCACCGGAAACAGCAGCCGAGAAGATCTTGGCGGGGGTCGCCAAGAACAGGTACTTGATCTATACGTCGCCAGACATCCGAGCGCTGTATGCATTCAAGCGGTTGGCGTGGTGGCCCTACAGCCTGGTGATGCGTCGGGTCAATGTGTTCTTCACGCGCGCACTTCGGCCCAGCCCGGCGCCCCACTGAAGCTACTCAGGCATCTCGAGTTCCAGCCGGACTCCGATTAAACGGACCGGGCGGTCCAGCCCGAACAGGTCCAGGACGCGAAGGGCGGCGGCGGTGATGGTGTCGCGATCGGTGGTGGGCTCCGGCAGCTTGCGGATCTTGGTGCGCGTGTAAAACGTCGAGGTACGCACGGTGACCGCCACCCGCGCGACGATACGCGCCCTGGATGTGATGGCCACGACGTCGTCCAGAGTTCGCCGGGCCAAATCCGTTACCGCTTGGTCCATTTCGGATCGGTCGGTGAGGTCGCGCGGAAAGGTCACGACGTGGCTGCGGGAGCGCGGCACCCACGGCTGCGCGCTGACGTGGGTGTCGCCACCCCCCTTGGCGAGCAGTAACAGCCAGAGGCCGGTGCGCGGGCCGAACGTTGACGTCAGCAGTTCGGCGTCGCTGTGCGCAAGCTGCCAGACTGTTGTGATATCAAGGGCTGCAAGCTTTTTCGCGGTCTTGGGGCCCACGCCCCAGAGCGCGTCGACCGGACGGTCGGCCATCACGGACATCCAGTTCGCGTCGGTGAGGGCAAAGATGCCCGCTGGTTTCGCGAAGCCGGTGGCGACCTTGGCGCGCTGTTTGTTGTCGCTGATACCCACCGAGCAGGAGAGCCCCGTCTCCGAGGAGATGATGGTGCGGATCTGCTCGGCGACCTCGGCGGGATCGGCTGCCACTCCGGCTGGCAACCCGAGGTACGCCTCGTCCCAGCCCCACACCTCGACGGGATGTCCCAGGTCCCGCAACAGCCCCATCACCTGCTCGGACGCCGCGTCGTAGGCGGGCGGATCCGACGGCAGAAAGGTGGCCCCCGAGTTTGGGGGGCAGCGGCGGGCGGCGCTGCGCAATGGCATGCCAGCGTGCACGCCGAACTCGCGGGCCTCATACGAGGCGCAGGTGACGACCTTGCGCGGTTCGGTCGGATCACCGTTGCCACCGACGATGACCGGCAGCCCGACCAGTTCGGGGTGGCGGCGCAGTTCCACCGACGCCAGAAACTGGTCGAGGTCGACGTGCAGGACCCAGCCCGGCGTCGGCTCGCCGCAGCTTTCCGTGGGGCGGATCACCGCCCGCACAGCTTGCACGCCAAGCTCTCCCACGCGTCGCCCAAGGTCTGCAGGGTGTGCCCGCTGTCGTTGAGTTGATGGTCGACGTAGTCGGCGTCGAGCAGCGCCAGCAGTGCGTCGGTCTGGGCGTCGAGGTCGCCGCTGGTATGCGCCGACTGCAGGAGTACGCGCACGTGCGTGCGCAGGACCGCGGCGGCGGGGCCGTAGCGGGTGTGTGGATCGCGGTTGGCCGCCGACAGCAGCGCGTGGTGGGTGTGGACGAAGCAGATCCGCTCCCGGCCGAACGCCACCAGCCGATCCATCGGCGGCGCGTCGGGGCCCAGCGGCGGCGGGCCGAAGAGAAATGCCTGTTGACTGGCCCGTTCGTCCTCGTCGAGCAGTTCCATCATCAGGCCCGCCCGGCTGCCGAACCGGCGGAACAGCGTGCCCTTGCCGACGCCGGCGGCCGCGGCGACGTCGTCCATGGTGACCGCGTCGGCGCCGCGTTTGGCGACCAGGTTGCGCGCGGCGTCGATCAACAGTGCGCGATTGCGCGCCGCGTCACTTCTCTCTAGTGCAGCGGACACCGGCAATTCGCACACCCGCTCGACACCGCTCACCCCTGCACTCTAACGCGGTTGGAATAAATCGGACTAAAGTCCGTTTCAGTCGTGAAAAGATGTAGACCAACGATTTGAAGGGGACCGGAACAGTGGCAGAGAACGTAGAGAACTCCGTCATCACAGTATTGGCGTTGGTGGGCAGCTTGCGTGCGGCGTCGGTCAATCGCCAGATCGCGCAGCTGGCGGCCGAGGTGGCTCCGGAGGGCGTCACCGTTACCCTGTTCGACGGGCTGGGGGACCTGCCGTTCTACAACGAGGAAATCGACGATGCGACCAACGATGCCGTCGAGCATGCGCCCGCCCTGGTGGAGGCGCTGCGGGCCGCGGCGGCCGATGCGGATGCCGTCCTGGTGGTGACCCCCGAGTACAACGGCAGCATTCCCGCGGTGATCAAGAACGCGATCGACTGGCTGTCTCGCCCCTTCGGCAACAGCGCCGTGAAGGGCAAGCCGTTGGCCGTGATCGGAGGATCATTCGGCCAATACGGCGGGGTGTGGGCGCACGACGAGACCCGCAAGTCGTTCGGAATCGCCGGTGCGCGTGTGGTCGACGCGGTGAAGCTGTCGGTGCCATTCAAGACCCTGGCAGGCAAGGCTCCCGCGGAGCACGCCGAACTGTCGGCAAACGTCCGCGACGTTGTGGGCAAGCTCACCGCCGAGGTCAGCTGACATCTGAGCTGACAAATGCGCAGTAGAAGCCGCCAGTCGCGGCTGGCGGCTTTGCTGGCTTCGGGCCGGCGGTGTGCGCGCGCCGGGCACGGGCGGGGATTGTCGGTGGCCGGTGATAGACCTATGCATGTGGGCGGTGCCGGCAGCGTTTGTGACTTGCGACACGCCGAGCGCTGCGCCGGACAAAGCGTAACGACCAGGGAATTTCAAAAATGTTATTCAGAACATCTTGTATCTGGGCAACTTGTCACCCACTAGGTGTAGTGTTTCGCAGGTCGGCAGATCCCAGGATCACCAAGCCGCTCCGGCCTGGTGGACCTCTCGGAATCGGCCTGAATATGTCGAAGTCAGGGCTTCGACCTAGTCGGCCGCAGGACGGGAATCTTGGGACTTGACGGACCGCTGAAGATAGCGCAGACGTTGTACCAAGTAGTTGCCAGTCCGTGATCAAGTTCCCCACCTTCCGCAAAGGAGCGGTATCTCAGATGAGCATCACCGTGTACACCAAGCCCGCATGCGTACAGTGCACCGCCACCTACAAGGCGCTGGACAAGCAGGGCATCGCGTACGAGAAGGTCGACATCAGCGTGGATTCCCAAGCGCGGGACTACGTGATGGCGCTGGGCTACCTGCAGGCTCCCGTCGTGGTGGCGGGGAACGACCACTGGTCGGGTTTCCGGCCCGACCGCATCAAGTCGCTCTCCGAGGCCGCGCTGACCGCGTAGCGCGGCCGAGGATGGGTGAGATTAGTTAAGGAGGTTGCGGTGCCATGGACATCACGGGGCGCAACCTGGTCTATTTCTCCAGCGTGTCGGAGAACACCCACCGCTTCGTGCAGAAGCTGGGTGTGCCCGCCACGCGGATACCGCTGCATGGTCGCATCGAGGTCGATGAGCCGTACGTGCTGGTGCTGCCCACCTACGGCGGCGGGCGGGCCACTCCGGACAGCTCGAATATTGAAGACGGCGGCTATGTCCCCAAGCAGGTCATCGCGTTTTTGAACAACGAGCACAACCGCTCGCTGATCCGCGGCGTCATCGCCGCCGGCAATAACAACTTCGGCGCCGAGTTCGCCTATGCGGGCAACGTGGTTTCCCGCAAGTGCGGCGTCCCCTACCTTTACCGCTTCGAACTGATGGGAACCCCGGACGACGTGGAAGCCGTCCGCGCGGGGCTCGCTGAATTTTGGAAGGAACAGACGTGCCACCAACCTTCACTGCAGAGCCTGTAACCGCTGTGCACCCCCACTTTTCGGGGGGCCCGGCGGAACTGGATTACCACGCGCTGAACGCGATGCTGAACCTGTACGACAAGGACGGCAAGATCCAGTTCGACAAGGACCGGGAAGCCGCCCACCAGTATTTCCTGCAGCACGTCAACCAGAACACGGTGTTCTTCCACAATCAGGATGAAAAGCTCGACTACCTGATCCGCGAGAACTACTACGAGCGTGAGGTCCTCGACCAGTACTCGCGCAACTTCGTCAAGACGCTGCTGGACCGTGCCTACGCCAAGAAGTTCCGGTTCCCAACGTTTCTCGGCGCTTTCAAGTACTACACCTCCTACACGCTGAAGACGTTCGACGGCAAGCGGTACCTGGAGCGCTTCGAGGACCGGGTCGTCATGGTCTCGCTCACGTTGGCGGCAGGCGACACCGGACTGGCGGAGAAGCTGGTCGACGAAATCATCGATGGCCGGTTCCAGCCGGCCACCCCGACGTTTTTGAACTCGGGCAAACAGCAGCGCGGCGAGCCGGTGAGCTGCTTCTTGCTGCGCATCGAGGACAACATGGAGTCGATCGGGCGCTCGATCAACTCCGCCCTGCAGCTGTCCAAGCGGGGCGGCGGAGTTGCGTTGCTGCTGACCAACATTCGCGAGCACGGCGCACCGATCAAGAACATCGAGAACCAGTCTTCGGGAGTCATCCCCATCATGAAGCTGCTCGAGGACTCCTTCTCCTACGCCAACCAGCTCGGCGCGCGTCAGGGCGCCGGCGCGGTGTACCTGAACGCGCATCACCCCGACATCTACCGCTTCCTGGACACCAAGCGCGAGAACGCCGACGAGAAGATCCGGATCAAGACGCTCTCGCTCGGTGTGGTGATTCCCGATATCACCTTCGAGCTGGCCAAGCGCAACGACGACATGTACCTGTTCTCGCCCTATGACGTCGAGCGGGTTTACGGCGTGCCGTTCGCCGACATCTCGGTGACCGAGAAGTACTACGAGATGGTCGACGACGCGCGGATCCGCAAGACCAAGATCAAGGCGCGGGAGTTCTTCCAGACGCTGGCCGAGCTGCAGTTCGAGTCGGGCTACCCGTACATCATGTACGAGGATACCGTCAACCGGGCCAATCCCATCGAAGGCAAGATCACGCATTCCAACCTGTGCTCGGAGATCCTGCAGGTGTCGACGCCGTCGTTGTTCAACGAGGATCTGACGTATGCCAAAGTGGGCAAAGACATTTCGTGCAACCTGGGGTCGCTGAACATCGCCAAGACGATGGACTCGCCGGACTTCGCCCAGACGATCGAGGTGGCGATCCGCGCGCTGACCGCCGTCAGCGACCAGACCCACATCTGGTCGGTGCCCTCGATCGAGCAGGGCAACAACGACTCTCACGCGATCGGGCTGGGGCAGATGAACCTGCACGGCTACCTGGCCCGCGAGGGCATCTTCTACGGTTCCGAAGAAGGCATCGACTTCACCAACATCTACTTCTATGCGGTGCTCTACCACGCGCTGCGCGCGTCGAACCGCATCGCGATCGAGCGCGGCACGCACTTCAAGGGTTTCGAGCGCTCCAAGTACGCGTCGGGCGAGTTCTTCGACAAGTACACCGAGCAGGCCTGGGAGCCGCAGACCGACAAGGTGCGTCAGCTGTTCGCCGATGCGGACATCCGCATCCCGAATCAGGACGATTGGCGCCGGCTGAAGGAATCCGTGCAGGCGCACGGCATCTACAACCAGAACCTGCAGGCGGTGCCGCCGACCGGATCGATCTCCTACATCAACCATTCGACGTCGTCGATCCACCCGATCGTGTCGAAGGTCGAGATCCGCAAGGAAGGCAAGATCGGCCGGGTCTACTACCCGGCGCCCTACATGACCAACGATAACCTGGAGTACTACCAGGATGCCTACGAGATCGGTTACGAGAAGATCATCGACACCTACGCGGCGGCCACTCAGCATGTGGATCAAGGGCTTTCGCTGACGTTGTTCTTCAAGGACACCGCCACCACGCGTGACGTGAACAAGGCGCAGATCTACGCCTGGCGCAAGGGAATCAAGACGTTGTACTACATCCGGCTACGCCAGATGGCGCTCGAAGGCACCGAGGTCGAGGGCTGCGTGTCCTGCATGCTGTAAATGCGCCGTCTGACCAGGTCAGCAGTGCCAACGGGTAAGGTGACTTGATGTGGTGAGAATTCCGCGACCCCATCCCAGCGTGAAGCCCGGGGTGAAGGTCGACGCGCGCAGCGAACGCTGGCGTGAACACCGCAAGAAGGTGCGCAGCGAAATCGTCGAGGCGGCGTTTCGCGCGATCGACCGCCTAGGGCCCGATCTGAGTGTGCGGGAGATCGCCGAAGAGGCCGGCACCGCCAAGCCGAAGATCTACCGGCATTTCCACGACAAGTCCGATCTGTTCCAGGCGATCGGGGAGCGTCTGCGCGACATGTTGTGGGCGGCGATCTTCCCGTCGATCAACTTCGCCACCAACTCGGCCCGCGAGGTCATCCGGCGCAGCGTCGAGGAGTACGTCACCCTCGTCGACATGCATCCCAACGTGCTGCGCGTTTTCATTCAGGCTCGCTCCGGAGCCAGCTCCGAGTCGACGGTGCGGATTCTCAACGAAGGCCGCGAGATCACGTTGGCCATGGCCGACATGTTCGACAACGAGCTGCGGGAGATGGAGCTGGACCCCGCAGCGGTCGAACTGGCCGCTCACGCGGCCTTCGGGTCGGCCGCGTCGGCCACCGAGTGGTGGCTGGGACCCGATTCGGACAGCCCGCGACGCATGCCGCGTGAGCAATTCGAAGCCCATCTGACGACCATCATGATCGGGGTCATTGTCGGCACCGCCGAGGCGCTGGGCATCACGATGGATCCTGACCAGCCGATTCAGAACGTGGTGCCGCGCAACTCTGCGTGAACCGAGGACCTTTGGCACGTTGACATCGTCTCGGCGGTCGTCAACACTCGTTCTATCCGATACCCTGGGTACTGGGTATTTGCCCGTATTTGCGATGGGTAACACGGCCCCGCACAGAAAGACCGATTCACCAATGACCAATGCCATGACCAGGCGCGAGACGGCATCCCACGACAAGCCACCGGTGCACACCCGCGCCGTCATCATCGGGACCGGATTCTCTGGTCTGGGTATGGCCATCGCGTTGCAGAAGCAGGGTGTGGACTTCGTCATCCTGGAGAAGGCCGACGACGTCGGCGGCACCTGGCGTGACAACAGCTACCCCGGCTGCGCGTGCGATATCCCGTCGCACCTGTACTCGTACTCTTTTGAACCCAAGCCGGACTGGAAAAACCCGTTCTCCTACCAGCCCGAGATCTGGGACTACCTTAAGGGCGTCACCGAGAAGTACGGGCTGCGCCGCTACATCGAGTTCAACTCCCTGGTCGACCGCGGCTATTGGGACGACGATGAATACCGCTGGCACGTGTTCACCACCGACGGTCGCGAATACGTCGCCCAGTTCCTGGTCTCGGGGGCCGGCGCGCTGCACATCCCGTCCGTCCCCGAAATTGACGGTCGCGACGAATTCGCCGGTCCCGCTTTCCATTCCGCGGAATGGGACCACAGCGTCGATCTGACCGCCAAGCGGGTGGCGATCATCGGAACCGGTGCGAGCGCGATCCAGATCGTGCCCGAGATCGTCGGGCAGGTCGCCGAATTGCAGCTCTACCAGCGCACCCCGCCGTGGGTGGTGCCGCGGTCCAACCCGGACCTACCGCTGGCGCTGCGGCGGGCAATGGAGAACGTCCCCGGGCTACGCGCGCTGACGCGTCTGGGGATCTACTGGGCGCAGGAGGCGCTGGGCTTCGGCATGACGAAGCGGCCGAACGCGCTGAAGTTCATCGAAGCCTACTGCAAATACAACATCCGCCGGTCGGTGAAGGACCGCGAGCTGCGCCGCAAACTGACCCCGCACTATCGCATCGGATGTAAGCGAATCCTGAACTCCTCCACCTATTACGGCGCCGTCGCGGACCCCAAGACCCAACTGATCACCGACGGCATCAGCCGAATCACGCGCGACGGCATCGTCACCGCCGACGGCACCGAACACCAGGTGGACGTGATCGTGTACGCCACCGGCTTCCACGTCACCGACTCCTACACCTACGTCCAGATCAAGGGGCAGCACGGCGAGGATCTGGTCGATCGGTGGAATCGCGAGGGCATCGGTGCCCATCGCGGGATCACCGTCGCCGATGTGCCCAACCTGTTCTTCCTGCTGGGACCGAACACCGGGCTGGGGCACAACTCCGTGGTGTTCATGATCGAATCGCAGATCCACTACGTCGCCGACGCGATCGCCAAGTGCGACAAGCTGGGTGCGCAGGCGCTGGCGCCGACGCGCGCCGCGCAGGACCGCTTCAACGATGAGCTGCAAGCCAAGCTGGCTCACTCGGTGTGGAACACCGGCGGCTGCGCCAGTTGGTATCTCGACGAGCACGGCAAAAACACCGTGCTCTGGGGTGGCTACACCTGGCAGTACTGGATGGCGACGCGGTCGGTCAAACCCGAGGAATACCAGTTCTTCGGGGTGGGCACGGGCTCAGGTGCCCGCCGTCGGGCCGTCACCGCCTAGCAGCCTGACGAACGCATTCGCAGCCGCGTCCACGCCCGCTTCGTCGTTGGTGGCCACGAGATCCAGTAGCAGGCCACGGGTCACGGCAAGCCCGAGCCTTGCCATCGCGCCATCGTAGGGAACGTCGGCTCCAATGTTCCCGGCCTCGACCTCTTGCAGCCAGCCGTCGACGGCGGCGGGAACCATGCGCGTGAACGGCTCTTCCCCCTGGGCCGCGCGCGAGTAGCACTCGAAAAAGAGGCGTTCCAAGTGGCGCAGTTCGGGGCGACGAAGGTCGGCCCACATTGCGGCGAAGCCCTCGGCCGGATTCATCGGCAGGTCGGGGACGAGCGCCATCTGGCGGCGCTCGGCCTCCTCGACGATCGCGATCAGCAGGCTCTCTCGAGAACCGAAGTGGTGTAACAACATTCGGTGGCTCGTGCCGACCGCCGCGGCCACCTCGCGCAGTGAGCGATCGCCGACACCGCCCGCCGCGAACTCGTCGAAGAGTGCGTCGAGCAGTTGCCGGCGTCGCGCAAGGTCAGGTGTGCGGGCCATCGGCGCGGCTGAGTTGCTCAGACCGGGCCTTGAGGCCTTGAGCCTCGAGCTCGAGGAAGCGCTTGGTTCTCTTGACGGTCAGTCGCCCGACAAGCGCGCCGAGGACACCGCCCTGGTCCAGCTGCTGGCGCACCAGGGTGCGGCCGCCGGATTGCGCGGTGACATAGTGGCGCGCGGTCACCCGCACGCCGGGGGAGCAATGCACCCACGTCCAGGACTCGCCCGGCTCGATCTCGGTGACCTTCCACACCAGCTTCTGCAGGCCGGGCTGCTTGATCGCGAACCCTCTGCCCACGGCGAGGGCGGAACCGTCCTGCCCGACCAGGGAAGTTACCGACGCCGTCCACTCGGGCCAGCGCTCGACATCGCTGAAGACATCCCAGACGAGCTGGGCGGGGGCATCGATCTCGATACTGTCCTCGTTAATCATGTACCAAATGGTACATGATGTGCCGGGCTTTGCCTATGCCCTGTTGAGGCCCTTACGAAACGCGCGCGTCGAGGTGCTTGAGGGCCGCCTCGGCGCCGTTCCAGCCGGGGATACCGGTCACCCCGGGGCCGGGGTGGGTGCATTGGCCGCACAGGTAGAGCCCGTCGACCGGCGTGGCGAACTTGTCGGCTCCTTCGACGACGCGGCCGGTCCACAGCTGGTTGGGCTGCAACAGGCCATGTGAATAGTCGCCGGCGTGCGCGCTGAAGGTGCTGCCGAAGTACCGGTTGGAGAACACCACGCGGTTGGTGACGGAGTCGGCGAACTCGGGCGCGAACGTGTCGAAGATGTTCACGCAGGTGTCGGCGTATTGCTCTTTCCAGCTTCGGTTTTCGTCGGCGTCCAGTCCGGTGGGGAAGTAAGGCGTGAAAATCGTTGCGCTGTGCTTACCTTCGGGCGCCAACGACGAGTCGACTATGCTGGGTATGTACAGATACGTGGGAGGGGCGTCGGGAAGCTGCCCCTTACGGTATTGCTCCCAGGCGTCGCTGATGTATTCCGGCGACGGCGCGTAGGCGACGGTGGGACACCATTGCCCGTTGTCCTGCATGTAGGGCTGCAGCCGTTCGATCCACTGGGGGGCTTGGTCGATGGTCAAATGCGCCTGGATGTAGCCCAGGTTGAAGTTGATCTCCTTGATCTTGCGGATGTAGTCGGGCGGAAAGTGCTGTGCGCCGGCCAGATTCACGAAAGTCGTGTACGGGTCGAGCGAGGACAGCACGGCGTCGGCGGAAATCGTTGTGCCGTCACGCAGTTCGACGCCGGTGGCGCGTCCGTCGGTGACCAGGATCTGCTTGACGTGCTGCTTCATCTGCACCTCGGCGCCCAACGATTCGGCGCGCCGGCACAGCGCGGTGCTCAGCGAGCCGATGCCACCGCGCGGCATGATGTATTCCACGTTGCCGCCGCCGATCAGGTAGTGATACAGCGTCGACGCATTCGAGCCCGGCGTCCACGGGCCGCCGTCGAAGGCGTCAATGGACATCGCGGCCAGCGAGCCCTGGATGCAGCGGCCCTGCTCGGGCGCCAGGAAGCGGCGGACCGTGTCCATGGTGCTGCCGTACCACATCTGGGCGAAGTCGTGGCGGTCCTCGGGCGTGGGTTGCGCGGCGATCACTTCGATGATGTCCAGCGGCGGACCGAACGCGGAGTCGACGAAGTAGGGCGCGAACCGGCCGAGGTGCGCGAACAAACCGCCAAGGCCCGTCGCGACGTCGGGTCCGTGATCGTCGAGAAGGTGGCGGGCCATGCGCTCGAGGTCGTTGTACATCACGAACGGGGTGTCTTCCGGCGCCCCGAACGTGCACGTGGACGTCCACTGGTCCATCAGTTCGAAGCCCCACTTGGTCAGCTCCAGGCGGTCTGTCATCTCGTGCCGCCAGATCAGCACCGCCCAGGCGCCCACGCTGTGCTTGTATCCATCGAAGAGTTCCCGGGTCGCGGCCATGCCCCCGAGGAAGTGCGCGCGCTCCAGGACAAGCACTTTCGCGCCGCCCTTGGCCAGCACATTGGCGGCCACCAGACCGTTGTGACCTGCCCCGACGACGATCGCGTCATAGTCCGCCATGCTGACTCCTTCGGTGGTGATCCCTGGATTGAACGCACAATGTCATACCTGACATATTTGCGTCAATGGTGACATTTGGTGTGTGCTGACACCGTGGAATCTCGTAGACAGCGCACGCGTCAGGCGTTGCAACAGGCGGCGATGAAGCGCTTCGCTGCCGACGGCGTGCAGCAAACCAGCGTTGCCGACATCGTCGCCGACGTCGGGGTCAGCGAACGAACCTTCTATCGGCACTTCCCGTCCAAGCACGCGGTGATCTTCGCCGACTACGACATCGGCTTCGAATGGTTCGCTCGCGCGCTGGCGCTGCGCCCGCACGGGGAACCGATCACGGTGTCGGTGCGAAAAGCCGTGGACGCCTTCCCTTTTGACTTCGCGATGGTCCGCGAAGCGGCCACTATTAGATCTCGCGACCTCGACCAGGACATCATCACCACTCACATCCGACGGATGCGCGATCAGGTCGCCGACGAGATCGGCCGCTTCATCCACCAACGATCGAAACCCACCGCCGACGGGGCCATGATCGCCGACATCGCGGCGCACAGCCTGGCCACCGCGGTGTTTGTCGCGCTGGAAGAGTGGATGAGCAAAGGCGGCCACGACATCGACGAATTAAGCCGCCTCACCGACATCGCGTTGAGCACCCTGGAGGACGGCCTCACCCACACCCTGCGGGACGCGGGGCTGGACTGAGGCCCGCTATTTTTCGGTCGGAAGCAGGTCGATCATCGAATCGATGAGTTGCTCGGCGCTGGTCTGCCACTTTTCCCACACGAGGTGGCCGCCCGACTCCAGGCCAGCCATGCCGTGGGCGCAGGCCAGCAGCAGAGCCCCGTAGTGCCGCGCCCGCTCGGGGCCGACGATGCGGCCCACCATTTCGAGGAACAGGTCGTGTGTGCGCTCTGCCGCCTGCACCGCCTGCACCGCCGCACTCGCCGCGGCCGGATCGCCCGTCGGCGTGGTGAACATGAGTCGGTACAGATGGGGCCTGGTCCGGCCGACGGCGAGCAGCGAAAGCAGCGCTGCGCGCAGGGACCCCGCCGGCGAGTCGTCGCCGGCGGCCAAGCGTTCGAGCTCGTCGCCCAGTTCGCTCAACGCGTTGGTGGCGAGGACCGTGAATAGCGTCTCTTTGTTGGCGAAGTGGCGATACGGCGCGGAACGCGAAACGCCGGTCCGGGCGCCCACCTCACGCAGCGTCACCGCTTCGGGTCCGCCGGCGTCGAGCAGCGCCCCCGCGGCTTCGAGCAACGAACGGCGGGTCATCGCGGCAGTCTCTGATCGCGTAGCCACCGCCAGCAGCATAGGGCCCACCATTTGAGTTGACAACGTCAACTGAGCAGGAAATAGTTTTCAGATGACATTGTCAACTCAGCAGGAGATAGTTCATGACAGCATCAAATCCCCCTGATCGCCATGAGTTGGTCGTCGTGAGCGGCGCCTCGACCGGCATGGGTGCGGCCACCGTCCGGGAGCTCGCCCGCAGGGGCTTTCACGTGCTGGCAGGCGTCCGCCGCGACATCGACGCCGATGCTCTACGAGGCGAAGGGATGGAGCCGCACATCCTTGACATCACGGTCGACTCGCATGTTGCAGCCATCGCAGACCGCGTCGCCCACGACCCGCCCGGTCGGCCCCTGCGCGCCCTAGTCAACAACGCCGGGATCTCGGTCAACGCACCGGTCGAGGCGCTGCCGATTTCCGAGTGGCGCCGGCAGTTCGAGGTCAATCTGTTCGGTCACATCGCGATGACCCAGGCGCTCCTGCCGGCCCTGCTGCGCAGCTCGGGCACCGTGGTCAACATCAGTTCCGTCGGCGGGAAGGTGGCGTTGCCGACCTATGGGGCGTACGCGGGTACCAAGTTCGCCCTCGAAGCCGCCAGCGATTCTCTGCGCCGCGAGGTCGCCGATCTCGGGGTCAGGGTCGTCGTCGTCGAACCCGGCGCGGTCAGGACCGAGATGTTGGAGCGTGGGGTGGCCAACGCCGATCGATTGAGGGCCGACATGACCACCGATCAACTCGAGCGTTATGGCGATCTCGTGGTAGCCATCTCGGAGCAAGCCCGTTCATTCGGTAAGCACGGTGTTTCCGCCGAACGCGCCGGGAAAGTGATCGCGAACGCGGCGACCGCGCCGCGTCCGCGAACGCGGTACACCATAGGACGTGACGCCGCAATCCTCGTACGATTGGCCCGCGTGCTGTCCGATCGCTTTCTCGACCGGATGGTGCGCCTTGGTCTTCGGCCGCACTACGTTGCGAACGCGGCTGCGTCGTAGTCGCGACACGCAAACACAAGCCCTTGTGTTGCACCGGCTAGTCGGACACCAGGGGTAGTGTTTGTGGCCTAGGTAACTACATCCAAAACCGGCAGGTGAAGTGGGGTTCTGGTGTCCGAAAACATGAAACTGATCGACCGGACCTCGGCGATCAACTGGAACCGTCTGCTAGACGAGAAGGACGCCGAGGTCTGGGACCGGCTGACGGGCAACTTCTGGCTGCCCGAGAAGGTGCCGGTATCCAACGACCTCCCGTCGTGGGGGACGCTGACCGCCGGCGAGAAGCAGCTGACGATGCGGGTGTTCACCGGGCTGACGCTGCTGGACACCATCCAGGGCACGGTCGGGGCGGTCAGCCTGATTCCCGATGCGCTGACCCCGCACGAACAGGCCGTTTACACCAACATCGCGTTCATGGAGTCGGTGCACGCCAAGAGCTACAGCTCGATCTTCTCCACGCTGTGCTCGACCGCTGAGATCGACGACGCCTTCCGCTGGTCGGAGGAAAACCCCAACCTGCAGCGCAAGGCCGAGATCGTGATGGAGTACTACCGCGGCGACGAACCGCTCAAGCGCAAGGTGGCCTCCACGCTGCTGGAAAGCTTCCTTTTCTATTCCGGGTTCTACCTGCCGATGTACTGGTCGAGCCGGGCCAAGCTGACCAACACCGCCGACATGATCCGGCTGATCATCCGCGACGAGGCCGTCCACGGCTACTACATCGGCTACAAGTTCCAGCGGGGCCTGGCGCTGGTGGATGAGGCCAAGCGCGCCGAGTTGAAGGACTACACCTACGAACTGCTCTTCGAGCTGTACGACAACGAGGTGGAGTACACCCAGGACCTCTACGATGAGGTCGGGCTGACCGAGGACGTCAAGAAGTTCCTGCGCTACAACGCCAACAAGGCGTTGATGAACCTCGGCTACGAGGCGCTGTTCCCGCGCGACGAGACCGACGTGAACCCGGCGATCCTCTCCGCGTTGTCGCCCAACGCCGACGAGAACCACGACTTCTTCTCCGGCTCCGGGTCGTCGTATGTGATCGGCAAGGCCGTCAACACCGAAGACGAAGACTGGGACTTCTAAACGCGCAGGTCACCGGGCCTAATGGTCGGTCAGGGACATCGGACAGCGGCCTATCGGTCGGTCGGCTGGACCACCGTGTGCCCACCCCGTGGACACATTTTGGACACACTTTCGCGAGCGCGAGCGTTGATCCAACGCGGTCGCAAACCGCCTCTAGATCGTCGTCGAACAGGTCGGCGTAGATGTCGAGCGTCATTGCCGCCGAGGCATGACCAAGCATCTTCTGGACCGCCTTGACATTCGCCCCGGCCGACACCGCAAGGCTGGCCGCGGTGTGACGAAGATCGTGCGGCGTGGCACGCGGATCCCGACTCGGCGACGGCTTTGGCGAACCACCCCGACGTGGGGTGGGGCCGCTTCAGGTGCCCGCCGTCGTCACCTGACCACAGTAGGTCGTCTCGGCCTCTTCCCCTCGCACTGGCGGGCCAGATAGCGCAGCAGGAACTCGGGGAGCGGCACAGTGCGCTGCTTGTGGGCCTTGGGGGCGCCGATGTATATCTGCTTACCCGACTGGACGGCATTCTCGGAGATGGTAGGGGGGTGTACGTCGTACACGCTGTACACCCCAAAAGCAGAGCAATAGTCCTCCACCTAGCCCACCGAGTTTCTTGAAGACCTCGAAGTCCTGGCTCTGACATGCGAGCACTTCACCGGTCTCGTGATACTCCATGAGCAGACCAACGTTGCGCGAAAGCTCGACGCCGAAGGTAAGAGCTATCGCCTGTACGACATCGTCGATGGGCAGCAGCGGCTTGCGACAATCGTGCTGCTTCTGGACGCGGCGCCGGGAACTCGCTTCCCTACGCGACCCAACGGCGCAAACCCTCGCTGAGGGCATCAAAAGGAATTACGTGGCGGCGACGGACGTAGGAGGTCAGCCCCTATTCAAGCTGACCCTGAACTCAGACTGCGACCACTACTTCCGCACGGTCGCGCTCAGCGATCAGCCAGGTCCAGAAGGACCGCAGATCAGCTCGGAGCGCCGACTCGCGGATGCACGTTACGAATTCCACGCCTACCTCACGCAGCGACGGGGCGAAAACGAGAAGGAGTGCCCAGGAGTGGCTCATCATCTCGGGCGCCGCTATCACATACGACATGTCCGTCCGCTTCCTAGCCGTCCCCAGCCCAGTCTGTGCCTGTCCTTTGAGATCGGTATGCAGTAGTGGACTACTGCTTTTCCCTGCGGCGTCCGAGAGTCCCCGACATCGTTGACAGGTGAGTCGCATTCAGATGCCACCGACGCCGAAACATCCGCGCTGGCGAATAACCCCCTATTCACCTGCCTGGGTAGTCACAAGAGGTGATTACTAAGGGCAGAAAGGCCACCACCATGAACATGAACACAACCCCGCAACCCGATGTCGCGCTGCCCGCCACGCCGATTGGAGCGGGGGGCCGGGCCGCTCGCTTCGGGAGCCTTTGATTGCCTGTCTTGAAGGATCGCCCTGCGTGCGGCCCGGCCCTGTTCGAGGCCCGCCAAACTTCCCGAGCCAGACTAGAAGTCTGATATAATGTAACCTCCAATCTGTTAGTATGCAAGATGCTAATTCAAGTGTATCGGCAGTATGACCGCACTTAGGCGCCGCCGCCGTAGCCACAGACAGAGCGGGAAACCGGATGTGCCCGCAGCGGCGGCGCGAACGGGGCCACCCGGGAGTGAACGTTCGGGCCTCCCGCGTGGCCGTCAAAAGGACCGCAAAGGAGGCTGCTGACCAGGTGCGGACTGTCGCTGAAGCCGAGCAATCCCAGATTGGGGTCGAAACGGCACGTTGTTCCTCATCACCCACTGGCGAAAAGCGTGCCTCCCGCGGCGTTCTGCCGCAGTTCGCTTCGGGTGCTCTGGCACAGCGAAGAGGACAGGTACTAAAGGAGGAGCAATGACCGCCATGCGAGTCATCCACACGGGACCGGAACACCGGCCCCAGGTCGAGCCGGTGTTCGAAGAGAGGGGAGTTGTGGACGTGACAATCCGCGAGGGCGGCACTGAGACGACGCCGGAGAGCCGGGGGCCTCGGCCACGGACGGCGTCGGCGCCCGATCCGGTGCGGACGCTAAGGAGCTAGCCCAAGCGCTGGCGGATCCCCGTTCGTAGCTGCGCGACGGTCCTGACCCGCGCTGCCTGGATAATTACTAGATGGAATTACTCGTCGGCGGCCTCGAATGTCTGCCGCCGGGCGTTCGCGCCGCTTGGCCGTGGCGAGGTAATGCCCCGCCAAGTCGGCCAATGTCCACGTCACCACAAACGTTCGGAGATAGCAGATTAGGCGTAGGCGTCCTCGCCGTTTGGCAAGCCGTGACTGATTCAATCCCAGTATCGTGCACCATAATCCTCGCAGCTCAGAGCATGGTTTTGAGGCTGGAGCTGGGCCTCGTGCACGCAACGTGCACAACCGTGCTGTAAGTCAGACCAGTCACACAGCTAACCCGGCCCCTTGGCCGGGTGCGCGCCACCGCGGGGCTTACGCGGCGGCACTTGAATACGTCATACCGACAATCACTTGAAATGCTCGCTTACATACTACAAGATTGGTGGGTGGCGTATACCATACTTCCAGTCCAGTATAAGCATCCATACACCTGGGATGTCACCGCGATCTGCGGCACATGCCTGCACCGGTCGGTGCCATCCGGCGGCACGGGCGCGTGCTACGTCGACGTGTTCCGGGCACCGCGCGGTGTGGCACGCCTAACCCGAATGAAAGGACGTCACCACCGATGAACACACATCCCAACCAACGCCACCGCTACGGCGACTGGCGCGACATGACCGTAGAAGAACTGCGCGACTGGCTACACCTCCAAGTCAGGTCATGGTGGCGCCACGTGACACTGATGGACCTATACGACGACCACCGAACGGCGCTAGGTCACATCGCCTAAGCCGATGGTGAACTCGTCGTCATCGACTTGACCATCGACCGATTTCCGCGACGGCACCCTTCTAACGCACCGCTGCCGCACCGACCAACATTCGTACTGCACGGTTGATGCCCGACAAGGCGCCAGGCCGCAAGCGATGACCGTACGGGCAGCTCGAACAGAGGTTGTCCCGGGTCTCGTGGAAGTTGAGGTGGCGGTCCCCCGCTTGATTCCTGCCGTGTGGTAGGTGTCGGGCGTTCCGCCAAAGAACACCAACAGCAAGGGGACCGCCGTGAAGAAGAGTAG
>NZ_JBKQQD010000362.1:0-5771 GCF_052144515.1 Mycobacterium sp.
CTGGCCAACGTCGCGCGCCGGTCCAAGACCGACGTGCTGATCGTGCACACCACGCCCTGAGCCCACAGGTCAGCTACTCGAAACCTGAACCTCGTCCGGCAGCCGGTGCCATACTCAGGCCGACGAATCGGCAGCTACGACATATACGGACCAGTGCTCGCAGTTCGGCTCCGCTGAGGAAAGCCGGCCCGGCGCCGACCACCCCTGAACGTGGCTGTATGGGCAGCTCAGACCCGAAATCCGGGCCAGCCGATCCCAGCGTAAGCGTTGGAAGAACAATCCTGGGAAGCGTACAAACCAAGATTCACCGTTTCGGCCATGCGACGGGTGACCCCCCCGGACGGGTTCCCCCCACCCCCCATTGCGGCAGTGGCGAGTGGATGGGGCGGGCGGCGCATGCATGGTCGCGTTGGCTGATGGGGTGGCGCGTGTCGGGATGGCCTTGGGCCGCCGCAGGATTGATGGGGATGGCCTGGCCTTGGATGGTGGGAGTGGTTGTGATGGTCCCGGGGGCGGGACGGTAGCCATGGCCGTGAGTGCCTGGGCGCGGGAGAGTTTGGTCGTGCCTGAAGCACTGATCACCCGGCAAGCTGATAAGCAAGCCACGAGGCGATCTCCGTTCACCCGATGCGCCGGTCATTGAGGATGGCCTTAACTAGCCGTAAGGCAGTGACCAGGCGAGCTTGAACCCGCGGCCGACGGATTAGCACCTTAGGTCTTGATAGTTCCCGTTATTGCCCGTTTCTCATTGTGCGACAACCGGATTAGGGTCGCGCGGTGGCGGCGGAGGTGTCTTGGTGGAATGGTTACAGGCTGGCTGGCGGTCACCGTTTATTCACCGCCAATGACCGGGAACCGGCCCGAATTGCCTGCTTCTCATCGGAGTTTCGAGATAGTCGCAGGACCGGGCAGACGCCGTGATCAGGCACGATGGGCCGTAAATGGTCGTGTAGGGGGCGTCGCTAGGACGGCAACTGTCGTCACGGTTGTCGTCAAAACTGTCGTCAGCTTACGGTGCGAAGCAGCGGCACTCCCACCGCTTACTCATACCCGCGATCCTGGCGCTGCCGATCGGATGCGTTCAAGGGTCACACGTTGACTCAACGCGTGATCCATTGGAGAATGCCTACGTTTGAGAGCCAGGAGGATGATCCATGGCGAACGGAGTTGGCCCGCCGCATCTCGCTGATGCTACCGACGTTGAACGCTGGGCCGACCAGCGATCCGCACAGGCCGACCCCCCTCGCCTCGTTCGCCGCCTCGTGCGCCACGAGAACGACCAGGTGCAACGCGTGGAGATGCGCGGTGATTTGCTGTTCGAGGCTGTCCCCGGGATATGGGGTGCTGCCGGTTAAACACTCATACAGCACGCACGCCAGCGCATGGCGACGGCATCGCGGTGAGTAGACAAGGCAAGCCACCGTCGACTCAGTGCGTTCGGGGAGCTCCCGCGTCGATCGGCACGCACACGGTCGACATGATCATGTCTGCCAACGTCTGCCGCTTCTGATCCCACAGCGGCAGCAGATAGCCGATGTAGCAGACGGCGGCGTCGACGATGTGCGCGATCTGGCGCACGATCGACATGGGGAAGCCGATCGGCTGCCCGGTTTTTTCGTGGACCAACTTGAACTTCAGCACCGACTTGCCGATGGTGGACCCGGTCTTGCCCTGCCGATAGAGGTTCCACAGGCCGAAGGTCAACGCCAGCAGTCCCGCGACGACAATCACGATGGCTGCCCCATTGGTCCAGGTGAGGTGGCAATACCACGGCCAATCGTTGTCGGGGTAACGTCCCAGGCGTTCCAAGGGGGTCGAGGGCCCCGGGCATTCGAGGCCGGGCTGCCCCATCGCGCCCACGATAATGAGCCCAATAACGCCGATCACCGCCGGAATCAGTCCGTCGATGACCGCGGCGCCTACGCGTTCAAACCAGGACGTGTAGGGGCTGTGGGGCCACCCACCCCCTCCGCCGGCCGCCCATGGCGGCGGCCAATACCCACCGCCCTGGTATTGCGGCGGAGGGTAGTTACCGGGGGGCTGCCAGTGCGGATGTTGGGTCATGGTCGCCTTCCGCGTAAAGCTAGTCCGCTGGTAACCGTTTGGCACCGCGCGTCGGGGCAGGTATTGGTTAGCATCACACTCGCACACCGGGAGTGGGGCTTCCGTTGCGCAGTCCACCCGGAGGGGCACGCCGATGCTCATCCGGGCGATCCCACCGGGGGCGGGCAGCCCGGCCTCACTCCAGTCGCCGCTTCCAGGGTGACTGACCGCGGTGTATCTCGTTAAGCACCAGTGGTTTCCGCCGAATCAGCCACATAACATTCATTAAGGAAGCCCGTTCAAGGCCGTTGCCATCCATACCCCGGAGAGTATGAAAAGCGGCTCCGGATTCTCCGAGACCTCTCCCGACCTGCGGGAACTGTGCTCGGGCTTAAGGGATTTGAATCTGCGACCACTTGATCCCCAGTAAATAGCGGTAGCACGTTTACCTGGTCACACACACTCTGTGGGCTCGCGGCGCCCGCGCATAACGTTCACAGGAGCGCAGATCGTTTACCGGCGCGCATAACTTGTGATCCCAAAGTGGGTCCCGTGGCGGATGCCCGCGTGTCGCCGTGTGACGCCCGAAAACCACAGCGTCGGATTGACGAGCTCCCCGCCCAGTTGCCGGAGGACGGGTGCGATGCGGTAACGGGTGCGCGACCCCGGGGCCAGGTAGCCAACTCATCGCCGACCCGGTCAGCCCCGGATCTCGCCGAAACGAGAAGGCCCGAATCCCATTTGACCGCAGCGCGCTTCGCGCCAATCCTGGTGGCACGCGCGGCGGTCGCGCCGTTTGCAGCGAGGACCGCGAATCAGCCGTAGGTGTGCACCAGCCGCATGGCGTCGCAGGCTCCGAGTTTGTTTTCCAGGTCAGCGATCGCCCGCGTGATCGTTTGGGGCGGCAGGCACAGGCACAGTTCACGCAAGAGCCGGATCAGGTGCTTGATCAGAAACGGCTCGGGCACGATCGGCGTCCGCATCAGCTCGGCGGCACGATCCGAGAAGATCAGCGCATGACGGATGATCAGATAGATTGACTTCAGCGCGGTGTAGTGCAGGTCGTGCGCCGAAGCATTGCCGATGAAGGCGGGACTGATGTCGAGGCGGCGCTGCGCAATCGCCTCCGCCACGCCGAGCGGATCGCACAGGCGCCGGTCGCGGACCGACCACGCGATCGCGTCGAGATTGTGCGGGTAGCCCACCAGCTCGGTCTCGAGAGCGTGCCCGCCGAGCGCCCAGATATCGACCTTGAGGCCGTTCGGCGCTATGACCTTGGGCGTGCCGAAATAATTCGGCGAGAACGGAATCCCGGCCTCGGCAAGATGCCGGATGATGTCGTCATTGGACGCGGTGGTGATGACGTCGACGTCGTCCCAGTACTTGATCTGACCGAGCAGCGCACAGCGCACCGTGCCCCTCACGATCCAGGCCTCTGCCGCCGCCGGCAGACACGGCGCGACCTCATCCGATCTCGCGCCAAGACTCTGCGTCGCATCGTCGCCCCCCTCGCGTGCCCCATAGGCCGTCACAAGCTTCTGCACCCGCACTGTCGGCGGCGTCGGCACCGGCCTGAGCCCGTAGTACTTTTCAAAGATTTCGAAATCCCGCGCCAGCACCCGGTCGGAGCAGCGGTGATCGAATCCGTCATTGACGCGAAACGCGCCGGCCGCAGCATCCTCCGCGTTGTGCGGCGTCCGCACCACGGCGCCGGTGACGTAGTTCACCGCTGCAGAGTTGATCGAGAAATTGTATGCGCTGATCGCCTGCAGCACCGCGTCTTCGGCGGTCGGCCCGGACGCCGGAATGATGTCCATGTGGTTGCGGTCGAAGAGCACGACGCGCGGAGCGCCGAGCGGCGCGGTTTTCAGGTCGAATCCCGCGGCGATGGCAAACTGTTTTATCTGTTGGGCGCCCGCGACGATGATGCAGTCGATGTCACCGAGATAATTTGAGCCGGACAGTTCGGCGCGCACCCAGCCGCCGGTGATCCAGAGCCGATCTCCGAAGCGCGCGGCGAAAGCATCAACTACGCGAGAATAGTAATGCCGAAGAGTATGCAGCCCGCACGGATGGCACAGCGATGCCCCGCCAGGTCTGATCGATCGCTGGGTTGTTAGAGGCATCGCTGTTCGGATGCCTTTGCAAGCGGTACCGCGACGTGCAGATCGCCGTGTTTAGGCTTGCTGGGTGGAGCACGGTGTGCGATGTATATGTGGGTCACCCCCGGTCACGATACGTGCGATGCTTTGATACGTGCGTCCTGTTCTTGTCCCACGGGGACAAGGAACTGCGTTGACACGGGATCTTTCGGGTCGCTGGTGATTTCGTACGTGGTAAACGTTTTGCCCTCGGTGAACAGCAGAACGCTGACCGACTTGGAGCCGTCAGGCGACGTTCCAGAGACAACCGTGCCACCGCTACCTACGGCCACCGATTCTGCGCTTGCGCCGGTCACGGTTTTAGGCAGGTCCGCCTTGGCTTGGTTCAATGCGTCGGCCGCCGCCGAGGCGCTGGGCAACACCACGATGGTGGCCACGAGCGTGCGATCCCAACTCGTGTAAGTCTCTGACACCCCGGGCTTTCCGCCTGGATCATGTACGACCGGACCGGAATAGAACTGGTGGGCCGGATCCAGCCGGATAGGCCCCGGTAGCAGCAGGTCGCTGTAGTCATGGCTGCCGCCGCAACCGACGACTGCCGCCCCGAGCATCGCGGCCGTCACCGCCACGCCAAGCGCCGCGCGCGCAAAAGACTTCATCGCCCGATCCGTCGTTGGTGAAATGAGAATAGAGCACGCAGCGTCGGCTCCGGTCGAAAACCAATCAGCTTGCCCGCGCGCACTACCATCCGCTCCCGCCGCTTGCCCTGGAACCACCCACAAGTTCCAATGCGACTCAGGTCGAGGCGGACCACGACCGCCGGCGCTCCGACGGCGCCGCATTCTGGCAGATTCTCGTCAGTGGGTACTTTTTCATGGCGACGGACAATTCTCGGCCCCCGTGCGTCTCCATCGCGGGTGCCGATCTGCGGCTAAATGCCCTAGTGGCACTCCCAACCCCCAGTCAACGCCCGAGACCAGGGGTAGTGGGTCTGTTTGAATTACGTTGAGCTCCACGGAGGAGTCCGGCAGGGGTCCAGGTGGAGCGCTGCGGTGGCAGTTGTCGGGCTGGCGTCCAACGCTGTCGGGCGCACTCGAATGTGACGTGTGCGCCAAAAGTGACGTGAACCGTCTCTCAGAAGTGCAGGCGTCTGCGCCGAATCGTGGGCTCCCCGTCGATATCGACCTGAGTGGTTGTCAGGTACTGAGCGAACTCCTGGCTGACATAGACGGGTCCGCCGGACGTTGTGAAGTCAGCACTCGACTCCGGAACATCTTTGCTGCCCTGCCTCCGAAACGCCATCGAACAACACCCCTAAACCAATCAGGTGTTGCAGCGATCGATTGAGCCTGCCCTTTTCTGGGGAGCCCCCTGTCAGGATTGAACTGACGACCGCTCGCTTACAAGGCGAGTGCTCTACCACTGAGCTAAGGAGGCGGACAAACCGCGTCCAAGCCTAATCGGTCATTCGTCGCTGTCGATGATGCGTTGCGAGCGCACCGGCCGTGACGACGGCCGTCGTCCGGGTCGGCGGCCCGGCAGCGGGATCCGGTCGGCGATGCTGCTCAGCGGGTTGACCTCCATTGTGAGCGAGATGGCTGCGTCCTGCAGGGTGGAGATGGCCGG
>NZ_JBKQQD010000363.1:0-3843 GCF_052144515.1 Mycobacterium sp.
CTACTCTTCTTCACGGCGGTCCCCTTGCTGTTGGTGTTCTTTGGCGGAACGCCCGACACCTACCACACGGCAGGAATCAAGCGGGGGACCGCCACCTCAACTTCCACGAGACCCGGGACAACCTCTCTTCCCCGGCTGTCGGCTCCCAACACTCGATATGGTGCCAGACCATGCCGCTAAGGTCGGCTACACCTGCACCCGCATCCAGCAGCTGCAATCACACTATTGCAAGACCTTGGATATGTGGTCGGCGGCGCTGAAGGCACATAAGGATGAGGCCATCGCGCTACAGGGTGAAGAAGTCTACAACCGCTATGACAGATATCTGAGTGGAGGTGCGAAGGCGTTCCACGACGGCTACCTCGATTGCGCCCAGTACACGCTGGAGAAGTAACCGACGCGTGACGTTGCTGGATACGCTCAAGGCGGGTTTGGTTCTTCGTACTCGCTTTAGCGGCACTGGCTGTGGTGGCAGTGTATGAAGCGCGATAGAGAAGCTGGCCAGCCTGCCGCTGACCTGGATCGCGCAATGAACGCGCCAGATCCGTCGCCCAATTCACTATCCAGGCTCGTCGACTTGGGGCCACTCCGCGTTAAGGCCAAACACCTCGTGGATGGCGAGTGTTCCCTCGGTGGAGACGATTTGTCCGTCGTCGCTGGCGGTGTGAGTGAGGGTGTGTATGAAATCGGGATCGGTGCCCACGGGTTTACCCACATTTGGGGGATGTCTTTAGCGACCCCGTAAGGATCGACGTTGCGGCCTAACAGAACCGCCGGGCGGTTGACCTCGTGTGACCTTGTGCCGACGCTAACCGCCTGTCGCCTATTTGGTCAGAGTGAACTGCCCCACATTGCTGACGCCGTTGCGGAAGAAGTTCTCACACCCGGTCAGATAATGCATGTAGCGGTCGTAGACCTCTTCGGACTGGATGGCGATGGCACGTTCGCGATTAACGCGCAGATTGGCTGCCCAGATGTTCAGCGTCTGCACGTAATGCTCCTGCAGTAACTGCACCTTTTCCACTGAAAACCCGGCGTCCTGGGCAAACTTGAAAATATCTTCCTGCGCCGGCAACTGTCCGCCCGGGAAAATTTCAGTAGCTAGGAAACGCGTGAATCGGATATCGCTCATTGTCAGCTTGATGCCGCGCTCGTGCATCTGTTTCTGGCTATGGGCCAAAATTGTGTGCAGCAACGTCCGGCCATCGTCGGGGAGGATGTTGTAGGCGCGATCGAAGAACGCGGCATAACGCTCCATCTTGAACGCTTCGAAGGCGCCGATGGTGACGATCCGGTCGACCTTGTCCTCGAACTCCTCCCAGCCCTGCAGCCGTACCTCGACGTTGCGGTCGGTGGGGATCGCGGACAGTTTGGCCTTGCTGTACTCGACCTGATTGCAACTCAGCGCAATACCGATGACGTTGACGTCGAACTTCTCGATTGCTCGCTGCAGCGCTCCGCCCCAGCCGCAGCCAATGTCCAGCAACGTCATCCCAGGCTCGAGGTTCAGCTTTCCCAGCGCCAAGTCAAACTTCGCGTTTTGCGCCTCCTCGAGGGTCATGTCATCATGCTCGAAGTATGCGCAGGTGTAGCCCATCGTTGGGTCTAGAAATAATGCGAAAAACTCGTCGGAAACATCGTAGATAGACTGCGACTCTTCGTAATATGGCCTCAGGTCGGTCATTTTCTTAGCCGATACCTCTCACGTTGTCGATCGCGAGCATCGTACCTGACTTTTATCCAGCTAGTGCGCACTGGTGGGTGAGTTGATCTTGGCGAGGGCTTCGGCGAGGTCGTCGGGTAGGGGTTCGGCGGCGGTGAAAGGCCAACGGAGACAAGGCAACTCACGGCCCCAGGAGCCGTGAATCAAGACGACGTGTTTGGTTTCGGCCATGAAACTAAGGATGACAGCCAATGCGGCAGACAGTGCCCCATAAGCGTCAAGTTGTTTTGATAGGCAAGAGGCTGGCGAATGGATGCGCCTCATCGACGATGTCGATTGCCACATCGACTGCGCGACAAGGAGACCATCGACAGCGAGTTGCGACTGCTGGCCGGATAGGGCCATGCTCGCCGCGTACGACGGCCGGCTCAGGCTGGCCGAAACTGGTGCTCGCTTGCAAAAGCCCCGCGGTCAGCGATCTTCAGTTTCGGAGAGATCGGATGGCCCAGTGCCGCAACGCCGCCAGCTACATCACGGCCTAGGATTTGCCGGAGCTGACGGTGGCTGGGTAGAAGCTACTCAGTGGCGGGTCTCTACGGCCGCGGGATCTTCGTGACGAGGCAGGCGAGGCGTTCGGCGATGGGCCGGATGATTCGCGGTGAGTTGAGGTACGCGACGTGGGAGACGGGGGTGCGACCAAGTATCGGCGGCCCGACACGCACGACCTGGTCACGATCGACCGCCCGCCGATATTGTTCGTTCAGTGCTTTCAGGGGATAGGCGACAATGTCGTCGGGGTCGTAGAAGTTGACCCACTCGGCGGCGCCTCGGGTCTCGGGACTCTCGTGATCGCGTCCGGGCAGACCTATGGGCTTGTCGAAGCTCGGGTAGCGGACCATCCACAGTGCGATCGGGCTGCCCAGGGTGTAGAGGAACGTCAGGGTCTCGCCGCGTTGCAGGGCAGTCGGAAAGTCAGGTTCGGCGTGCTGCAGGTCGTAGAAGTGATCGGACGCGATCACGGTTCCCAGGCTGTGGGCGATTACGCACAGCGGTGCCTCTGGAGCGCGTTCGGCCAGTTTGGCCAGGGCATCATCGATGCATCGATGGATGGCGTGGTAGTTGCCGTCGGTGTCTTCGGCGTCTTGATAGGCGACTAGGTCCCCGACGAAGTAGGTGAATGCCCAGCGCAGGGTGGGCCAGTGAACCTTCGGCGGCCGTGGCAGGCGCCACAGCAATCCCGAGACGAGCAACGGCAGCATCGCCAGGAACGATCCATTGTCGATGCGGTGCACGAGCTGGTCGAGGTGGCGTGTCCAGTCGGTAAAGCGGTCCCCGAAGGCGCGTTGAGCAACTTTGTCGAGGCTGTCGGCGACCACCGGGATCCAGTACGCCGCCTCGACCTCAAGTTGTGGTGCCGACTCGTTCTTCTTGCAGGCACGCCGGTACTCGGTTCGGGTCGAGCAGGGCGAAGGCGACAGCTTCGTCATCGCGTTCAGCCGAGCCTCCGATGCGGTGGCCTGCGCGCTTGCGCTGCAGCGGGCGCCTCTGGTGCCGTTGCGACTGCGGATCGGGGTGCATACCGGCGAGGTGCAATTGCGTGACGAGAACAACTATGTCGGGCCGGCCATCAACCGGACCGCGCGACTCCGCGAGCTCGCGCATGGCGGCCAGACGGTCCTTTCGGGCACCACCAGCGATCTGGTTGCCGACACGCTCCCCGATGACGCATGGCTGACCGAGCTAGGCACTCATGGGCTGCGCGATCTACCCCGTCCGGAACGCGTGGTGCAGCTCTGCCATCCCGACCTGTGCAACGAGTTTCCTCCCCTTCGGATGCGCGGAGCCGTTGTCGCCCAACATCTTCCGGTTCAGCTGACGAGCTTCGTCGGGCGCGATGCGGAAATGGTCGACGTGCGCGACATCCTCGCTGAGAACCGGTTTGTGACGTTGACCGGCGCTGGCGGCGTGGGCAAAACCCGCCTAGCTGGCTGTAGGTCGTGTCAAGTCATGTGGTGTGCGTGGGGCATTGTCGCCGGTGGTTGTCGGCGTTGAAGACCTGGCCTGAGTGCGTGGTGTGCTGTGAGGAGTGCCGTGAGCGCCCACGCTGACTTATGCGACCTCACGGTTGGTGGGTCATCTGGCGTCGTTCGGGCTGCTGTGAAGGCGAAGGGCCGGGTGCC
>NZ_JBKQQD010000364.1:0-2600 GCF_052144515.1 Mycobacterium sp.
CGACATTGCCGAAGCACAGGCCGCGATCGACACGCTGGCGGCGGTCCCGACCGACCCGGGGTTCGTCCTGCACGAACTGCCGCTGCTGCGGATGCGGGCCCTGCTGGCCCGCGCCCACGGCGACGACGACGCCTACCGGGACTATCGGGATCGCTACCGAGACATGGCGAAAACGCTTGGCTTCGAGGGACATATCGCGTGGGCCGAGGCAATGCCGTGACGGCGGCTACCCCATCGGGGGTGGTGACGTTTTTGTTCACCGATGTCGAGGGTTCGACCCGTCGGTGGGAGAACGACGCCGATGCCATGCGGGCCGCGCTGGCCGCCCATGACGAGGTGTTGCGCGGGGTGATCGAGGCGCAGGGCGGTTACCTGTTCAAACACACCGGTGACGGGGTGTGCGCCGCATTCGCCTCGCCCAGGTCCGCGGTTGATGCGGCGGTAGCCGCACAGCGTGCCCTGGAGTTGCCGGTGCGGATGGGGATTGCGACCGGCGAGGCCGAACTTCGGGAGGGTGACTACTTCGGTGCGGTGCTCAACCGCGCGGCGCGGGTGATGGCCGCCGGGCACGGCGGGCAGATCCTTGTGGCCGAGTCGACCGCGGGTCTGCTCAGCGGCGTTGATCTCATCGATCTGGGACCGCGCCGGTTGCGGGATCTGCCGACACCAATCGGGGTGTTCCAGGTACGAGCAGCAGGGTTACGCACGGAGTTCCCGGCCCTGCGGGCGCTGGATGCGAGTCCGGGGAACCTGCGGGCTGCGACCACGAGCTTCATCGGGCGCGAGTCCGAGGTCGCCGAGCTGCAAGCCGCGGTGAAGGCTCATCGGCTGGTCACGCTGACCGGGGTGGGCGGAGTCGGCAAGACCCGGCTGGCGCTCGAAGTAGCGGGGCGGCTGGTCGACGAATTCCCCGACGGGGTGTGGTTTTTCGAGCTGGCCGCGGTCACCGATCCGGCCGCGGTGCCCGACGCAGTGGCGGCAGTGCTGGGCATCACCCAACAACCCGGCCGCAGCGTGGCCGACAGCGTGGCCGCCGCCCTAGAGGGCAGGGTGCGGCTGTTGGTGTTCGACAACTGCGAGCACGTGCGCGACGCCGCGGCCGACCTGGTCGAAGCCATCCTCGCGCACTCGGCGACGGTGAGGGTCTTGGCTACCAGCCGCGAAGGTTTGGGGGTCGCGGACGAACAGTTGTGGCTGGTGCCGTCGCTGGACGTCGCCGCGGGTATCGACTCGGCAGCAGTGAACCTGTTTGTCGAACGTGCCCATAGCGTGGCCTCCCGATTCTCGGTGGGCGCACCTGACGAGGCGGCCGCGGTGGTGGAGATCTGCCGCCGCCTCGACGGGATCCCGCTGGCCATCGAATTGGCGGCCTCGCGGATGGCGTCGATGACGCCGATCGAGGTGCGTGATCGTCTCGATCAGCGGTTCCGGCTGCTGGTCGGCTCCCGCCGCGGACTGGAACGCCACCACACCCTGCGCCACGCCGTCGCGTGGTCCTACGACCTGCTCGACGAGCCGGAAAAGGTGCTGCTAGATCGGTGTTCGGTGTTCGCCGGTGGATTCGACCTGCACAGCGCCTGCGCCGTAGCGGGTTCCGATGATGACTTCGCCACCCTGGATCTGCTCGATGCCCTGGTGCGCAAGTCGCTGCTGGTCGCCGACCGGTCTTCGGGACGGACCCGGTTTGCGATGCTGGAAACGATCCGCCACTTCGCCGAGGAACAACTCGTCGCCCGCGGCGAAGCATCCCAGATTCGGGCCGCGCACTCGCGCTACTTCGCCGGACGCGAAGCCGACATCATGGCCCTGTGGGACGGCCCCCGCCAGCTTGCGGCCTACGACTGGTTCACTGCCGAGCTGGCCAATCTGCGCACCGCGTTTCGCTGGGCCGCCGACCACGGCGATCTGGATGTCGCCGCCACCATCGCCACCTATGTGGGGTTGCTCGGCGTAATGGTCGAAAATTTCGAGCCGATCGCCTGGGCTGAAGAGCTGATCGAGCCCGCCCGCGCGGTCGACCACCCCCGGCTGGCGTTCCTGTACGCGATTGCGTCGATGTGCTACACGACCGGACGGATCGAGGCGGCTGTCGGCTACAGCGAGGCTGGCCAGATCGTTCTCGGCAGGAGCCGCGATGCGCTGCCATACGGCATCGAAGCCGGGCTTGGAGCTGTATACCTAGCCATCGGGCAGCCCGAGCGGATGGCCGAGTTGTGCCGCGCCCAGCTCGCACGCCGCCGCGACACCCACGTCACCATCCGGTCATGGCTGGTTGTCGCCCTTGCAGTGGCCGGTTCCGGTGGGGAGGCGATGGATTGCGCGGATGGCCTCATCGAGGCTGCGAAGGCAACGGGCAACCCGTCCATGCTCGCGTGGGCGCTCGCTGCCTACGGTGCCGCTTTCCGTGACGCAGATCCCGTCCGCGCGCTGGAAGCCATGCGCCGGGGCCTGGTGATCGCGCAAGACAGCGGCAACCGCGCCCACGCGTCAGCCCAGGCGCTGATTCTGGCACGACTTGAGGCCGAACACGGCGACACCGTGTCCGCATTCGATCACCTCACTCTGACAATCCGCAACTGGCACAATTCGGGCGACACCAC
>NZ_JBKQQD010000365.1:0-5175 GCF_052144515.1 Mycobacterium sp.
GTGGGCAAGGCCGTCCCGGCGTGCGCGGCCGCGGCGACCGGCGCCAGCGGCTGGGGATACCGCGCCAGGCCGGCGAGCTCGGTCACCCCGGAGAGCCGGGCCACCTCGACGAGGTCGTCGTCGCCGGCGTCGGTGCCGGTCTGCACCGGTTTGCACACCGCCACGTCGATGCCGGCCTGACGGGCATGACACGCCAGCGCCGCGGTAACGACCGTCTTGCCGACCCCGGTGCCGGTGCCCGTGACGACCAGGACGGTCAACGGCGCCTCACGGCTAGCACGTCGGTCAACACCCGGCGAGCGATCTCCAGATCGGCGGTGTCCAGCGACGCCCGGGCGGTGAGCCGCAGCCGCGATGTTCCGGCGGGCACCGTTGGGGGCCGGAAGCAACCCACCTTCACCCCGGCGTCCAGGCACGCGACGGCGGCCGCCAGCGCCACTTCGGGATCGCCGAGGATCACCGACACCACCGCCGACTGCGGCTCGCCCTTGGTTCCGCAGATCGCGGACAGTTCGCGGGCGTTGCGCAGCACCGCGTCGGGCCGCCAGGCCTCGGCCCGCAGCACCTCCAGCGCGGCCCGCGCGGCACCCACCGCCGCCGGCGCCAGGCCGGTGTCGAAGATGAATGTCCGCGCCGTATCGATCAGGTGCGCACGCACCGCCGCCGGCCCCAGAACCGCGCCACCCTGACTGCCCAGCGCCTTGGACAACGTCGTCGTCACCACTACATCGGGCGCACCAGAAAGCCCCGCCTCGTGCACCATCCCGCGCCCGCCCCCGCGCACTCCGAGACCGTGCGCCTCGTCGACGACGAGCAGCGCGCCGTGGCGGCGGCAGACCTCGTGCAGGTCCCGGACCGGGGCCAGCGCGCCGTCGGCGCTGAACACCGACTCGGTGACGACGACGGCACGCTCCTCGTCGCGTGACTTCAGCGCCGCCTCCACGGAGGCGACGTCGCGGTGCGGCGTCACCAGCACCCGCGCCCGCGACAGGCGGCACGCATCCACCAGCGACGCGTGCGAATAGGCGTCCGATACCAGCAGCGATCCGGGGCCCGACAAGGCCACGACGGCCCCGAGGTTGGCCGTGTACCCCGAGGAGAACAACAGACCGGCGGGCGCGCCCACGAATTCCGCCAGCTCGGACTCGAATTGCTGATGCAACTCGGTGTCGCCGGTGACCAGACGGGACCCGGTGGCACCGGCGCCCCACACCCGCAGCGCGGCGACGCCACCCTCGATGACGTCGGGATGCTGCGAAAGGCCGAGGTAGTCGTTGGACGCCAGATCCAGTTCGGTGGCGACGACCGGACGCGGCCGCAGCGAGCGACGCAGCCCGGCGTCGCGGCGCTGCCTTGCGACCGCGTCCAGCCATGCCAGCGGTGATACCTCGATCGGTGCCTGCGCGGGGACGTTCATGGGGTTTCAGCCTACGAGGCGTGCGACATCGACCATCGCCGAGGTGATTTGAGCGATCTTCCGACGGGCGCGACCCGAAAGCCCTGGAAAGGGCCCTACGCCTGTCCGGCGGTGCCGTTTCCGCCTGCGGTACCGGCGGTGCCGCCGCCGGTGGTGGCCCCAGCGGCTCCGCCGCTCCCTCCGCTGGCATTGGTTACCACGATTGCGAAGGCGTTGCCACCGACCCCGCCGTTGCCGGCCGCGACACCTGTTCCCGCGGTTGCGCCGCCGGCGCCGCCGACGCCGCCGACGGCCAAGCCGCTGCTGCTGAAGTTGTATGCAAGACCGCCAACGCCGCCGGTTCCGCCTGTGGGGCCGGCGCCGCCAACGCCGCCGACGCCACCCGTGGCGGTAGTCGCAGCCGGATTAAAAGGGTAGTAGCCATTAACCGCGGCGCCGCCCTGGCCACCCACGCCGCCGGTGGTCGTGCCGACGCCGCCCGCTCCGCCGGTGCCGCCGGTGACGTTTCCGTATCCGATGCTGACCGCGGGACCGCCCTCGCCGCCGACACCACCGACAACGCCGTTGCCGCCTACCCCGCCGGTGCCGCCGGTCACGTCGCCGCCCCCGCCGGCCCCGCCCACCCCGCCGGTACCGGTCGCGCTGTTACCGCCGGCCCCGCCGGTGCCGGGGGTGCCGAGATACCCGGCGCCACCGCCGGCCCCGCCGACACCACCATTCCCGCTGGTCGCGGCCCCGCCGATCCCGCCGGCCCCGCCGTTACCGAGGACAAACCCCCCGACCCCGCCGGCCCCGCCGTTACCGCCGACCACCAGCGCTGTCGTGGAGGCCCCGCCGGCCCCGCCGCTGCCGCCAGCGCCGAACCAACCCGCCGCCCCACCGTTGCCACCGGCCGCACCGGCCCCGCCGGTTCCGCCGCTGCCGCCATTGCCGATCAGCCCGGACTGCCCGCCGTTGCCCCCGGCCACGCCGGCGGTGGTGGAGCTGTAGCCGTTGCCGCCATTGCCGATCAGGAACCCACCGGGCTGGCCATTCGGGCTGGTCGCTGTCCCGTTTGCGCCGTTGCCGACTACAGGACTCCCGAATGTCACCACTGACTGCGCATTGGCCGCCGCCACCGCGGCCTGGACGGCCTTAGCGGGCGAGGCAGTGACCGCCGCCACCGCGCTCTGCGCGGCCCGCAACGGGGAGGTGCTGGCGGCCTCGGTGGCCGCATATGCGCCCCCCGACCCGGTCAAGACCTGCACGAACTGGGCGTGAAGCGCCGCCGCCTGAGCGCCCAACGCCTGAAACTCCTTGCCGACGCTGGAAAACACCGACGCGATCGCCACCGACACCTCGTCACCGGCGGCGGCAATCAACCCGCTGGTCGGGGCCGCCGCCGCCACATGTGCTGCGTTGAGCGACGAGCCGATGGCAGCCACGTCCGCCGCCGCTGCCGAAATGATGTCTGGCGCTGCGAACACAAACGACATTGCTGACCTCCGAACCCGTTCACGATACTAAGCGCAAACAGACGTGTTCGGTTGCAGAATCTTTCGATCGCCTCCCTCGCCCATCATTCGTGCCTCCAGCGCACTGGGAGCCAGACGTCGACAGAACCGTCCGTTCGGCGTCTCGGGACCCGCCGCCCGCAACCGCGGTCCCGACGAATGCAACCACGTCACAGGACCGCCGACACGCCACCATCACGATCGCTGAGCCAAATAGGTGCTCCCCTAGCTACTTCGACGTGAAAAACTCCGACTTTTTCAGGTCGAAGTAGCTAGCGGCAAATGACACATTCGCGCACATCCTCCGGGTAGGCGGCGGTAGTTTCAGTCCTGCGCCGCCGTTGTGGCTCCTGGCGATCGGTGCGGTACTGACACGCTGGGAGTAGCGGTTATCCGGCGCCGCGATGTGCGCTGTTGGCGTGCGGTACCGGACCGACGAAGGAGGATCGGTGAAAACCATTCCCAAGTTGTTGGTATTCGGTCTTGTTGAGCTTGTCGTGTTTGGCTTGATGCTGTTTTTCCCGGCAGGCACGTTCAATTACTGGCAAGCATGGGTTTTTCTGGTGGTGGTTGCCCTTTCGGCGTGGATCCCCAGCATCTACTTGCTGCGTACGAACCCCGTTGCGCTTCAGAGGCGGATGCGTGGGGGGCCGACAGCGGAGACCCGAATGGCGCAGAAGGTCGTTATTGCCGGCTTGTACTTGTCGCTGGCAGCAATGGTCGTGGTCAGCGCCCTTGACCATCGCTTTGGCTGGTCGCCGGTACCAACGGCAATCTGCTTGGTTGGTGATGTTCTGGTAGCCGTTGGACTGGGTGTGGTGGCGCTGGTGATCATTCAGAACAGCTATGCGGCCGCAACCGTCCGGGTGGAGGCAGGCCAGACGGTCGTCTCCACCGGTCTGTATGGGCTGGTGCGCCACCCCATGTACACCGGCAATGTGATCATGATGGTCGGCATCCCGCTTGCACTCGGTTCCTACTGGGGACTCGTCTTCGTCGTTCCTGGACTAATCGTGCTCGCCTCACGCATCCGCGACGAGGAAAAGCTGCTCCAAATAGATTTGGACGGATATCACGAGTACACGCAGAAGGTTCGCTATCGCCTGGTGCCACGTATGTGGTAGCAGCCGCACGACGTACAACTGAAACTACCGACTTTCGGCTCGGGTGAATGCCGGTCAGCTGGATGTGTGCCGCAGCTGGTAGTAGGCGTACACCTCGGTGGTGTCTTCCTTATTTGCATAGCCGTTGCACGGACTCAAAACTAGATCCCTTCGCCCTTGGCTTTCGCTCGGCCTCGATGTCGTCGGCGTGGTCTTACAGATCGCCGGCCGGGCTGACGGCGGGAAGTTCTCCTACCGAGTTGGCCTGTTCGCTCAACCGCTGGCTCAAGCTTCTAACGGACGGCGCGTCGAATAGGGTGGGCACGCCAAGCTCGATATCGAGGGCTGTGTTGATCGCGGCGATCGCCCGCATCGCGGAAAGCGAATCCCCGCCCAGGTCGAAAAACGACGCATCGACCCCGACGCGGTCTATCCCCAGGACCTGGGCGTAGATGCCGGCCAGGATCTGCTCGACCCGGGTAGCCGGGGCGCGATCACCACCGCCGTTGTTGTGGTATTCGGGTGCGGTCACCGGCGTGGGTGCGGGTTGGGTCAACAGCGCTCGGTTGGCCCACGCATCGGGCCGGGCGTGCTTACCGCCGTCCAGCAGGTCCGTTGACGACAACGGCTGTGTCGGGTCGGTGGCCATGGCCACCAACACCTGCTGGAATCGCTTGATCAGTGTTTCGATGCCGGCCGGGTCGAACACGTCGGTGCGGTATTGGACGTGAAGGCCCAGTTGGCTGCCCGGCACGGCTTGGACCGTAAGCGGGTAGTGGTAGTAGTCGCGGTTGGTGAGCTCGGTGATGGCCAGCCCGTCGTCGCCCGACAACGCGGCGGTGTCGGTTGGGTAGTTTTCGTAGACGAAAACGGTGTCGAACAGTCGTGGGTGACCGGTGACGCGGTGGATGTCGCTGAGCCCTAGGTGCTGGTGCTCGAGTGTGTGGTTGTGGGCGCTTTGCAGTTGGTCGAGCAGGTCGGTGGTGGTGGTGGTTGCCGCTGTGATGGCCGCACGCACCGGCACCGTGTTGATGAACAGGCCCACCATCGAGTCCGCGCCGGGGACCTCGGCCGGCCGCTCCGAGACCACGGCGCCGAAGGCGACATCGTGCTGGCCGGTCAGCCCCATCAGCAGCTGCGCCCAGGCGGCTTGGAGCACGGT
>NZ_JBKQQD010000366.1:0-3819 GCF_052144515.1 Mycobacterium sp.
GATGTTCTTCACCGAGGCAACCGACGACACCCCGCACGTCGTGGCACCCGGCATTTTGAGTAAGGCCGCCATCGCGGTATGTGCCGTCGTCACAGTGGGTTTGGGCATCTTCCCGCAACCGCTGCTCAACCTGGCCGATCAGGCCGCTCAGTTGCTGCACTGAGTCGGCCGCGCAGGCGCTACAGCTGGCGCCCAATATTCGGGTGCCGAATACGGCGCTGCCGCTGCGGCCATCGCCGCAGCCGACCGACCCTGCCAGGCCTGACCCGCCAAGTTGGAGGTCACCGCCGCGAAAGACTCTGCCGCCGAACTCAATTCAGCAGACAATCCGTCCCAGGCGCCCGCAGCCGAGAGCATCGGGCCCGAACCGGCGCCCGAATCCACCAACAAAGAGGTGATTTCCGGGGGAGCCGTCAGGATGCTCATAGCCGTCCTTCCGCTGGGTCGCGAAACAACTTCTGCCAAGGCCGGACGCACCGCCCCGGCGCTTCACTGCTAGCAGACTGTATGAATTCGTCGCCGCAGAATCCGGGTTTTGCGAAATCGGTTCGCATTCTGGCCAGAAAGCGCGGCCGCTCGACACCAATGCCGTTGGCAGGTAGCCCAACTCCTGCCGCAGCCCATTGAGAGCATTGTGCGTCGAAGTTCCAAACCCGCCATTCCGCACGGCTTGGCCATTCATCCCTTCGGTCGCACATCCCAGCTAGATTCAAGGGATCCGCACTGCATTCGCCCGGTAAAGCAAATTCGCTGAACGCAGTCAGCCTGACCGGACCCCGTGAATTGGTCCACGGCGAACGAGAGTCGTTCATTGGTGGGTACAGGTGGCAGCGTAGCGGGCCGGCGGCTTCGGCGATCTCGCGCCAGCGGCACGTTGTGCCCACGCTGGGCCATCAGTTCGGCGGCCACGGCCAGGATTTTCTCCCGATTGGTCAGTGCGTCGCGGCGCACGGCGCGACTGCGTAGCCGAGTCTCGGGAGGTCTGGCGTCATCGATTCCATTCTCACACAACGGTGTCGGCAGCCAGCAGGCGTGAGGGGGCGATGCGCCGGTCGGGGTCGACCGCTGCGCGTATCTGAGCCAGCCGGTGTCGCGCGGCGGGTTGGAGTCCGTCGACAACCTCGGCGCGGCCGTCGGCGAACGATGCGGCCGCCAACCCCACATCGGCGGGCTGCGCGGCGGTGTACACCCGTGTGAGCCCTTGCTCGGTGGCCGCACGCGAGCTAGGGTCGGCGGCCAGTCCCACCGCGTGCAGCAAGAACGGACCCGGCGCCGTGGTGATCGCCCCGTCTCGCGCTGGAGCGGAGTTGCCCACATTGCGTAACTCGATCATCGCCACCGCAGAGTCGGGCCCGGCCGCCGTGCTCAGAACGTCACCGGCCAGCTGCGGCGTTGTCGAACCGAGCCAGCGGCCGATGCCTAGCGCGGGTAGCGGATCGGGTGGATCGAGATGGATCTGAGCCAGCCGGGCCGCGTCAGCCGGCGCCCAGCTGCTGTCCAGCGCAGGCGAGGGTGCGCCACGCAGGGCCCTCAGGAGCGGGGCGGCAGCGTCGGGGCCGGCGGGCGAGGCGAACGCCAGATGCACGATCGCAACGCCCTGCAGTGATGCGGGAAACGGCGAACCCGGCGGCGTATGCAAGACGCTGATGCTCGTTGACAACGCGTCGCCGACTTCACCCATGGCACTCGACCACGCCTCGGTGACCGGCTTGAGCGCAGTGATGTCCCACAATTGATAGCCCGCCCACAGCGTTTGGGGCGCAACGAGTTCGAGTGTGAGCCTGGTGGCGATGCCGACTCCGCCGCCGCCGCGAAACGCCCACAGCGCCTCGCGGTCCACCGGATCGGGTGCATCTTCGGCGGCTCGCCGCGGCCGCCCGCTGCCGTCGACATAGTCCACGGCCAGCAGGCTGGAGCTGGCCATGCCGTAGGGACGGGTCAGCCATCCCACACCGCCGCCGAAGGTGTAGCCGGCAATGGCCACCGTCGGTGAGGACCCGGCCAGCCCGAACAAACCGTGCCGCTGGGCCGTCGAGTTGAGCGCGGACCACGTCGTCCCGGCGCCTGCGTGGGCGATGCGAGCGGCCGTGTCAATCGACACTTCGTTCAGGCCGGAGGTGTCGACGAGCACCTGGTTGGGTCCGATCGGCGCGCCGGCACCGTGCCCGCTGGCCTGCACCGCCACGCCCAGATTCCGATCAGCAGCCCAGCGCACTGCCTGGGCAACCTCCTCGGCACTGTGCGGGTGGGCGACCACGGCCGGCTGTTGTGCCGTGGTGGAGTTGTGTGGGGCGGTCGCGGCGCGATACGCCGAACTGCCGGGCCGCGACAGCAGCTCTTTTACGCTCATCTCGTTCACTACCTTTCCTAGGAATAGAGCAGGAGCGCCGAAGTGATGAGCATGACGGCGGCGGTGAGCCCATGGACTCCCCAGGCGATTGACTTTGACTTGGGGCCGCCGTTGCCGAGCACGATGGCCGCGTCGGCGAGCGGAATGATCGTGGCGGCCAGTATTACCCAGCCGAGCAGGTGCGTCGCACCCGCGGCCATGAGAATGAAGACGAACAGCCCCGATGCGATGTCGCGGACGCCCTTGACCCTTAAATAGGCGCCGGCGGATCGCTGGCTGAGGTCTGGTTGCACCCCGTAGCCGGCGGCCGCGACGCGCGGCGCGAGAATAAACCGTGCGCCGATGAAGATGATGCCCGCGGCGATGAGGCCGGCGAGCGTGTAGGCGATGGTCGTGGTGGTCATGTCGAACACTCCTGGGGTTTTGTCAGCGGATCGGTGAGAATGATGTCGGGTCAAGCAGCACCGACTGAACGTCGACGATCTCGTCGTCGGCATTGAAGCCGGTCATGTCGGCGGCGAATTCTGGGCTGGTCATGGCCTGCCGCGTGAGTTGTTCGGGGTCGGCGCCCGGTGGGTAGCGGATCAGCGCGACGAGTCGGTTCGCGCCGCCGCTTTGTTCTGTCCACACACCGTGGGTGGTGACCCCGAAGGTCGTGAAGGTTGCCAGGTGGCGGGCCCAGTGAACCGTGGCGTACCGCTGGAGAGCTTCGGGTGACCGCAGGGTGTAGATCCTGAGTTGAAACATCGAACCGTCCTCCTTCAATTGATGTCGGCTGGTGTGGATTTATGGGTGTGGGCGCGTCAGATCATCAGTGCCACGCATAGGGCGGCCAGTGCCAGACCTTGCAGCATGGCGCGAGCGTCGATGATTCGGTCCCACTTTGCTTGCAGCACACGCCCATTCGGTAACGGCTGCCCGGCGTCGGCGGCCGCTGTCAGTTGTCGATTGATGGGTGCGCTCACCTGTGTGTAGAGCACAATCCAGACCAACAGCAGGACCAGGGCGGCGCCCGCCGCGATCGCCTGCGCCCAGTGTGCGGCCACCGCGGCCAGCACCGCGGTTGTCGCGGTGGCGAGAACCCCGAGCACCCCGGGCACCGGCATTCTCCGGTCTCCGTATCGATGCACGCTTCCCATCACCGCGACCAGGGCACCGTCGTCGACCAACGCCAAAGCCGGTCGCAGCACGATCGCGCAAAACACATCGGTGCCGTAGACCACCGCGGTACCCAGCACCGCGATCAGTGCGGCGGCACGGGTGAGCAGGTCCAAGACCATGTCGTAACTCCCCTAGCAGTAGTAACTGCTAGCAATGCTAACCCCCTGTTTGTTCCGTGTCAATAGCGGCGCTAGTCCTTATAGCGGTGATATCGTGAGGTATGGCATTCGAGGATCGCCGTGAGCGTGACCGGGCCGCCCGCAGGCGGCTGATCATCACAACGGCCCGCACGTTGGCCGAGGCCGAAG
>NZ_JBKQQD010000367.1:0-22963 GCF_052144515.1 Mycobacterium sp.
CACGTGAGCCCCCAATCGCCTCACGGTGACGCCTCGCAGGCGTGAAAATGGGGTCGGGTCGCCTGCCGACGCCGATGTTTCCTTGGCTGCTCAAGCCCGAACGTGAGCCTGGCGCCGGGGCCCCGACCTGGAAGGGTCACGCACTGTTGCTTCGAGCACGCCGGTCAGACTTTCGGTTCCCTTGACCGAGGCCCCCAGGCGACCCGCCCCGTGTTCAGTATGGATTGGAGGACAAGCGAATTGAGATCGAAACCGAAGCATAGGCCGGTGCCTGAAGAGATTCCCGACGCCGATCATGAGCTGGTGCTGGAACGGGTATGCGCCATCGACGTGGCCAAGGCATCCGGAGTGGTGTGCGTCCGGATCCCGCGTGAGCACCGGCGAGTCAGCAAGGTGTGGGACGTGGAGTCCACCACCAGCGCGGTCAGCGACCTGGCCGGTCAGTTGATGGAGCTGGGGGTCGAGAAGGTCACCGTGGAGTCCACGTCGGATTACTGGCGGATCTGGTACTACCTGCTTGAGGCGGCCGGGCTCGAGGTGCAGCTGGTCAACGCCCGCGATGTGAAGAACGTGCCCGGTCGGCCAAAAACCGACAAGCTCGACGCGGTTTGGCTGGCCAAGCTCACCGAGAAGGGGCTGCTACGTCCATCGTTTGTGCCACCGGCGCCGATCCGGCAGCTGCGTGACTACACCCGGCTGCGGGTCGATCTCACCCGGGAACGCTCCCGGTACTGGCAGCGGCTGGAGAAGCTGCTCGAAGACGCGCTCATCAAGCTGTCGTCGGTGGCGTCCACGCTGAACACTCTCTCGGCGCGGGACATGATCGAGGCGCTGATTGCCGGCGAGCGTGATCCGCGGCGCCTCGCCGACCTGGCGCGGGGCCGGATGCAGACCAAGCGATCAGCACTGATCAAGGCGCTCGACGGCCGCTTCGACAACCACCACGCCGAACTGGCCCGGATGCTGCTGGATCAGATCGACACACTGTCAACGCAGATCGGTACCCTCACCGCCCGCATCGATCACCTCTTGGAAGAGGATGATCCCGACGACGCAGGCGACGGGAGCGTGAACGACCAAGCCGCAGCGGCCTCCACCCGGCCGGGCGCGGTCGAACGCCTCACCGAAATCCCCGGAATCGGGCAGACCGGGGCCCAGATCATCCTCGCCGAGATCGGCCTGGACATGAGCCAATTTTCGACCGCCGGGCACTTGGTGTCGTGGGCGAAACTGTGCCCGCGCACAGTCCAGTCCGGTCCTGTGACCCGTGGCGGCAAGACCGGCAAGGGCAACCCGTACCTCAAGGGCGCACTCGGCGAGGCCGCCGCAGCGGCCGCCAAAACCGACACCTTCCTTGGCGAACGCTACAGACGCATCGTCAAACGCCGTGGCAAACTCAAAGCCCTGGTCGCGGTCGCCCGATCCATCCTCGTCATCGTCTGGCACCTGCTCACCGACCCGTTCGCCCGGTTCTGCGACCTCGGATCCGACTATCACAACAACCTGATCAACACCGAACGCAGGATCCGCAATCACATCTCCCAACTCACCGCAATGGGATACCACGTCACCCTCGAAGCCGCCGCCTAAGCTGAATACACAGCCTCACAACCTGACCCGGCTCCCCAAGCTGCGCGGCTAATCTCGCATGCCCACTCACCTTGGTATTTTCCGGTCAGGCACCGAAGGCGTTTCGCGGGCAGTTTCCATGAGTCAAGCCGGTTTCTTGGGGTGTGATCCGAATCAGACTAAGCTGACCGAAGGCGCCTTCGCGTTGCTCGGTTCGTACTTGTTCTTGTTGCTCTGCACAACACGCGGGCTGCCACGGGGCTGAAGGGCCAAACGGTCGTGGAGGTATCGGGTCAGGTGGCCGGCGACGACAGCGGCTCGGCTTTTGCCGGTCTTGGGCAGCGTGGACTGGTAAGCAGGATGCACGCGCAACTCGATGAGTTGCTGGCGGCGCGCGATCAAATGGAGCAATTGCTGCAGGTGATCGTCGAGATCGGTTCAGATCTCGATCTTGACGCAACGCTGCGACGGATCGTCCGGGCGGCCAGGGAGTTGACCTCTGCCCCCTACGGGGCGCTGGCGATACGTGATCCCGACGGCACGTTGCTCTCGTTTGTCCACGACGGAATCGATGCTGATGAGGCGCGGCGAATCGGGCCGCTGCCGGTTGGCAAGGGCGTTCTGAGTCTGTCGCCCTTCGACACGCCGGCGTTGCGTCTGGATGATCTGACCAAGCACCCGGCTTCGGTCGGGTTCCCCGAGCACCATCCTGCGATGCGAGCTTTTCTCGGTGTGCCGATCACCATCCGGGGGAAGGACTTCGGCAACCTTTATCTGACCCACGACGAGCCAGGTCGGCTGTTCGCTGAATCCGATGAGGTCGCCGCTCGCGCGTTGGCGTTCGCGGCTGCGGTCGCCATTGACAATGCGCAAATATTCGAGCGCGAGCGCATGTCGGTGAAATGGATGGAGGCTAGCCGGGAAATCACGACCGCCCTGCTGTCCAGGGTAGAGCCAGGCTTTGCGCCTTTGCAGTTGATCGCTGAACGCGCGTGCGCCCTTACCGCAGCCGAACAGGCTATCGTGCTTGTTCCGGTCGACGCGGACCTAACTCTTGAAGAAATCGACACGCTTATTGTATCCGCGGCGGTGGGGCTGAATGCCTCCGAGGTCATCGGCCAACGGATCCCGGTGGATGCCTCCACCAGCGGCGGAGTTTTCCGTTCCGGCGAGCCGCTGATCACCGAGGCGTTGAGTTACCCGATTCAGGCATTCACCGATGTCGGACAACGCAGCGCGATTTTGATGCCGCTGCGCGCCGGTGATGAAGTCGCCGGAGTGATCGCCCTTGCCCGGAGCGCAGACCGACCACCATTCGACGACAGTTACCTCGACGTGGTCAGCGATTTCGCTACCCACGCTGCGATAGCACTCATGCTTGCGTCCGGCCGCGAGCACGCGCGCCAACTCACGCTGGTAGCCGAGCGTGAACGCATCGCGCACGACTTGCATGATCATGTCATCCAAAGGTTGTTCGCCGCCGGCATGGATCTGCAGGGCACGGTCGCCCGGGCACGTTCGCCGGAGGTTGCCGACCGACTCAACCGCACGCTCGACGATCTCCAAACCATCATCGAGGAGATCCGCACGACCATCTTCCAGCTGAAATCGCCGGCGGAAATCGCCGGCGGCTTTCGAAATCGGATACAACAAGTGGTCAGCGACCTCACTCAAAATCGTGACATGACCACCACGGTGCGCATGCACGGCCCGATGACCGCCGTTGGCGGCGAGCTTGCAGAGCACGCCGAAGCGGTTACTGCGGAAGCTGTCAGCAACGCCATCCGGCACTCCGGCGCCTCAAGACTGACTGTCGAGGTCAGCGTCGCCGACATGTTGACTCTCGACATCATCGACAACGGTTGTGGCGTGCCCGTGGACAATACTCGCCGTAGCGGCCTGGGCAATATCGCATACCGCGCAGAACAAGTTGGCGGCCGCTGCGAGATCGTCAATCAACCCGAGGGCGGTACTCGGGTTCACTGGACCGCTCCGCTAATCGATCACTGATTCGCACATCTGTTGACGCGCTCATATCGCGCAGCGGCCGATGCAAACCCGAGGCTTCGAACGGGGACCAATGGCGCAGGCGCGGGGTCCAACGGCCCTGCCGAACCGCGCAGACCAGGCATAACGTCATGTGCAGCCAAATGGCATAACCGTCTGGATGGACCGATCACGATGGCATCGAGGAGGATGATGGGCAGTCCAGCGGCACAAGTCAAGGCTACATGTCGATTGCCAGACGGACGGCTCGTTTCGTTGCGTCGCCTTGCTGTCGATGATGCCCAAGCTGTTGTGGCACTTCATCAAAACCTCAGCGATCATGACCGCTACCTACGCTTTTTCACGCTGCATCCGGTCCAGCTGGACGAGCTCGTTGGCAAGCTGATTGAGCCTGGTGCTGGGCAGTACGCTCTGGGCGCATTCGATGCGGACCGACTCATTGGTGTAGCGAGCTACGCGGTCTCCGACAACCCGACCGTTGCCGACATCGCGATTGTGGTCGCTCATGAGGACCACTTGCGCGGCGTCGCAACGGCATTGCTCCGACGTCTGGCCGAAATCGCCGAAAACCAAGGGATACGGCGATTCGTAGCCGACATCTTGGCCGACAATCGCGTCATGATCAACGTCATGTCCGATCTTGGTTGGCCGTCCGAGCGATTGAGCTACGGGGCGGTTTGTCGCTTGGAGTTCGAGCTGCCCAATTGCCGTCTCGGCGCGTCAAATGCCATTGAGGTTCGAGAACAAGGAGTGCGAGATGTCCACGCCCACAAAGAAATACGGAGTGTTGGTTTGTGTCGACGGATCGGCGGCATCTGACGCTGCGATAGCGTGGGGAGCCCGCGAGGCCGCCATGCGCCACGTGCCTATCACGCTGTTGCACGCCGTTGCTCCCGTGGTAGTCGGCTGGCCGGTCGGGCAACTGTATTCCGAGATGCCCGACTGGCAGAAAGACGAGGCGCAGACCGTTATTGAACAGGCTTACAAGACGCTGGCGTCCAGCCTGGGCGATTCCAAACCATCCGAGATGCATACCAAGATGGTCTATTCCGGGGTGGCGCAGGCACTGATCGATGCGTCCCAAGATGCGTGGATGGTCGTCGTCGGCAGTCAGGGGCTAGGAGCGCTGGGACGACTGCTGTTGGGTTCGGTCACTACGGGGCTGATTCATCACGCCCACTGTCCGGTCGCGGTCATTCGTTCGGAGGAAATCGCGGTTCCGGATTCGAATGCGCCTGTGTTAGTTGGGATTGACGGATCACCCGCGTCGGAGGCGGCGACAGCGCTCGCCTTTGACGAGGCCTCCCGCCGAGGAGTTGGACTGATGGCGCTTCACGTGTGGAGCGATGTGGGGGTGTTTCCCGTGCTCGGGATGGATTGGCGCGAGCGCGAGAGTCAAGGGCAAGAGGTTCTGGCCGAACGTCTCGCCGGCTGGCAAGAACAGTATCCCGATGTGCATGTCGAGCGGTTACTCTTCTGCGACAAGCCTTCCCAGTGGTTACTTAGCGAGTCCGAACGCGCTCAGTTGGTGGTGGTCGGTAGCCGTGGGCGCGGCGGGTTTTCGGGCATGCTCCTGGGCTCGGTCAGCTCTGCCGTTGCTCAGGCGGCAAAAGTCCCGGTGGTCGTGATTCGCTAGTCAATCGGCCCTGTGCGATCCAGAGTGTGCCCGTTCGATGCTTCGTCACAAGCCTGCGCGCGGCTCATGGCTCTAACGGTTGGCCATTATGGGCCATGCTGGGCATGCGCGGTTACGCGCTTCTATATCAAAGGAGCGGCCCATCGCAGCCAGGTGCCGCCGCTGGGCGCGCCGCCGACGGTGAGGGTGCCAAATTCCCTGATAATTGGCCGATTACCTTGTCGAGACGCTGGCGCAGTCGGGTGATATCGGTGGAATTGACACGCAGGTCGAAGATCGCGGTCCGAAAGTCTTGGACCACTGCGTGCAGGTCATCTACTGCCGCGTGAAGGCGCTGCTGCACGTCGGCCGAGCGGGCCCGCGGGATGGTGCCCTGTAACGCGAGCCCAATGGCGAAGACCCGCTGGAGTGTATGGTCTTGCAGCTCGCCGGCGATGCGGTCGCGTTGAGCGAACACTTCAGCCGCGGCGCGCACTTCGGCTAGCGGCGCGTCGGGCTATTGCTCGCGCACTACGAGTACCGAACACCCGGTGTGCCCGAAGTGGGGAGTGATCGGACCGACGATTCGAGCGACCTTGCCCGCGTCCGCACTGCTGACCACCGCGAGTTGGATGGGTTCCTGTGCGCTGGTCAGAAACTCGGCGGCTCCCTGTCTGGCTGAGGCTGGACGTACGTGTATGTCGGGATACTGAGCAACCCAGCGGCTGAGCCGATGGTCCAGCTGGCGGTAAGGAATTTCGCCGAGCCCCCATCGCCAGACTCCCATCGCTAAAATCGCCGCGCCACGAAGTCGGGCCTCGCTGAAGCCAAGCTCGAGCACCGCGTCGTTGCCGGGTGAATCGTCGACGACGACAGCGATCGATCCGGAAGGTGACTCCTCGCCTTTGCGATTGCTGCGAATCACCGCCACCGGGCAATGTGCATTCTGAGCGACACTGTCGGCGGTCGAACCGAGAACCCTGCGGGCAACCTGCCCAATCCCAATGGATCCCATGCAAATCATTGCCGCGTGGCGTGATTCGTCAATCAAAACGCTCTTAGGCGATCCGTGCACAAGCTCGGTTTCAATCTTGATTTGCTGGCCTAGGGTATGCAGTGCGGCGCACACAGCGCGCAGCGCCGTTTCGCCGTATTCGATATCCAGGCTCTCATCACCTGCGGGCGCATCAGCCTTTCGTTCGGGGATCGCGCAAATCAGACGCAGCGGGATGTCGCGGCTGATGGCCTCGCTGGCTGCCCACTTGGCGGCGTTGATCGCGGCGTCTGAGCCGTCGATGCCCACGACGATCCACCGTGGTGATTGCGGATGGTTCACTGCACCCTCCCGATCGGGCGACTGGGCCGCTGGAATTTCCCGAGCTCATCGATGAAGACGTTATTGGGCGTCGGCGGCTGGCAGCAGGGCCGTTCGGCCCCTCGTTCGCGGCGTTAGTCATCCTGCGGTCACCTGCCGGCGGCTGTTACCCGACCTCGATAGTCTGTCCGGGCAAGAGCCGTTGCACGCGACCACGGCATTCGACGTCAACCACTCCGAGGCCCCCAGCCTCAGCCGTCAGAGCGGCAGTTCGTCCGCTGATCCGCAGGTGCAGGCGTTGGCCGCGGTACACCCGTAGTCGGCGCAGCACCGGCACGGTCGAATCGAAAGCCCTGACGCTAGCTGAGACAGTCTCGGTCACCAGGCCGTCGAGGTCGAAGATCACCGCGTCGTGGTAGCGCCTGTCAACGGCGGCGGGCCATTCAGTCATGTCTGTGACGATGCCACGGTGAAGCCGATCCAACGAAGGTCTCAGGGCCACGGGGTTGGGGACTAAAGCCCCACGACCGAGGGCTCTGCGGCCAATAGCATTTTCAGTGACTGGCATCGAGGGAGACAGAAAGGTCCACGACCGTGAAGCGCTATGGGATCGTCGTCGGAATAGACGGATCTGCCGCATCGGACGCCGCCGTCTTATGGGCAGCGCGCGAGGCGGCTATGCGAAACGAGCCGCTCGCCCTGGTCCACATGCTCAGGAAGTTCGTGCCGACGTTTCCGCAGATACCGATGCCGGGCGGAGTCGCGGAATGGCAGGAAGACGACGGCCGAAAGCTTCTCGAGCAGGCTGTCAAGATCGCCGAAGACGCCGCGCCGAAAGACCGGAAGATCTCGATCACGAGCGAGGTGAAGGGTTCGCCTCCGGTGCCGACACTGGTCGAAATGTCCGAAGAGGCCGAGATGATCGTCGTGGGCTCCAACGGGCGTGGGGCGGTCGGCCGGGTTTTGCTGGGTTCGGTCAGTTCGGGCGTCGTGCACGGCGCGAAGTGTCCGGTCGCGGTCATTCGCGCGGAAGCTTCCCACACGCCGCCTTCCGACCGAGCCCCCGTGCTGGTGGGAATCGACTGCTCGCCGGCGTCGGAGCTTGCGCTGGCAATTGCATTCGAAGAAGCGTCGTTTCGGGGTGTCGAGCTGACCGCATTGCACGCGTGGAGCGATGTTGCGGTGTACCAGCTCCCGTGGGTGGACTGGCCGGAGGAAGCGGAGCGGACTCTGGCCGAGTACCTGGCGGGCTGGCGAGAGCGCTACCCCGATGTCAAGGCGAACCGGCTCCTCGTTCTTGATCACCCGGGCCGAGCGCTGATCGAGGAGTCGGAGTCCGCTCAGCTGGTCGTCGTCGGTAGCCACGGGCGAGGCGGCGTGGCCGGCATGCTGCTGGGTTCGGTCGGCAACGCGGTTGTTCACTCGGTTCATGCGCCGGTGATAGTGGCGCGGCCGTCCTGAGGCGGTCCCACGAGATAGGTTCTCCGAAGCAACTTAGAGCCATGGAGGCCACAATCGCCGCCGACAGACCTGCCGAGTTACCGGCGACGGCTGCAGTGCCCTACGTCGACGTTCACGAAACTCACACGGGCCTGGTGGTACTAGCCGGAGACCGGGCGTACAAGGCGAAGAAGCCCGTGCTGACCGACTTCCTCGATTTCCGTACACCGGAGCAGCGCGAACGCGCGTGTCTACGAGAAGTCGAGTTGAACAGTCGGCTGTCTCCGGGCAGCTATCTCGGGGTCGGCCATCTCGACGACCCAGCTGGGGGCCCCGCCGAACCGATTGTCGTCATGCGTCGGTATCGCGACAGCGATCGGTTGGCGTCCCTGGTGACGCGCGGAAAGTCTGTTGAAGGTGTGCTAGACCGCATTGCCGACATGCTGGCGAGCTTTCATCAGCGTGGTGAGCGCAGTCGGTTAATTGATGCCCAGGGCAGCGTCGATGCGATCGACCAACGCTGGCGTGAGAATTTGTCGGAACTCCACCGCTACGCGAAGATGCCGGTTTCGGGGGTCTCGGGCGAGTCGATCGATCGCATGGAGCACCTTGTCGCCGAATTCACTTCCGGCCGTGGACCTCTTTTCGTGCGCCGGATCAAAGAGGGCTGCATTGTGGATGGCCACGGCGACTTGCTCGCCGACGATATTTTCTGCGCGGATGGCGAAGTGGCTCTGCTCGACTGCCTGGAGTTCGATGACCAACTCCGTTACGTCGACCGCATCGATGACGCCGCTTTTCTCGCGATGGATCTGGAGTTCCTGGGCCGCAAGGACCTTGGCGACTACTTCCTGGAGCGCTACGTCGCCCACTCCGCCGATTCGGCGCCGTCGTCGCTGCGGGATTTTTACATCGCCTATCGCGCGGTGGTACGGGCCAAGGTCGACTGCGTGAGATGGTTGCAGGGTAAATCTGAGGCCGTGGTAGACGCCGCCCGGCACCTCGCCATCGCGACCCGGCACCTGGAAACCGGTGCCATTCGGCTGGCGCTCGTCGGTGGAAATCCGGGAACCGGCAAGTCGACGCTGGCGCGCGCGCTTGCCGAAAGGGTTGGAGCGCCGGTCATCTCGACCGATGACGTGCGACGGGAATTACGGGAGTCAGGCACCGTCACCGGAGATCCAGGTGTCCTGAACGCTGGACTGTATAGTCCGGACAACGTCGCAACCGTCTATGAGGCAGCCCTGCGCCGAGCACGGGTGTGTTTGACTGAGGGTCAATCCGTGATCCTCGATGGCACCTGGCGTGATCCGCGAATTCGCGCACAAGCCCATCGCCTTGCTTCCGAAACTCATTCGGCGTTAGTGGAATTGATGTGCACCGTAACGGTTGACACCGCCGCCGACAGGATCAGGACGAGGCGGCCGGGCAATTCCGAAGTGACGCCGGAGATCGCCACGATGTTAGTTGCTGAGCAAACCGGCTGGGACACCGCGCATCGGATGAACACCTCTCGGCCGCTCGAGGACTCAATCCGACAGGCACACGATATCTGGTTCGGAGCTACCTAGAGCCATATACAAGGGGTAGGGCGATGTCAACGAAAGTCCACCTTCGACGGGGTCACCGCTATCGGGCGTATTTGGATTTTAGCCTGATACCCAAATACTCCCGTCGTTGAGGACTAAGGGCTCTGGCCGGGCGCAACACGAAATACCTAGTGTTCATTTGTGCGGGTCAAAGATTCATTGAGGTGGTTGACGTGACGGCGAAGTCGCCAGATTGCGCGGTCATCCGGGATGCGGTGATGCTCGCCTGTCGTGCACCTTCGCTGCACAACAGCCAGCCCTGGCGGTGGGTTGCCGAGGGCGCAACGCTGCAGTTGTGGGCCGATCTCTGTCGGGCGATGACGGCTACCGACCACACGGGCCGGGAATTGACGTTGAGCTGCGGCGCTGTCCTTGACCACCTGCGGGTCGCCATGGCTGCCGCCGGCTGGGAGAGCGCTACCGAACGGTTTCCTAATCCGGACAACCCGGATCATCTTGCGACATTGCAGTTCCGGCCCATTGAGGTCGTCACAGCGGCGCACCAGCTCCGGGCGGATGCGATCCGTCGCCGCCGCACCGACCGACTACCGTTTGGTGCGCCAACTGCGTGGCCGGCTTTGCAGTTGGTGCTGCGCCACGCCGTGAACCCACATGACGTGCTGTTGGACGTGGTGGCCGACGATGATCGTCCTCAGTTGGCCGAGGCGTCCCAGCTCACCGAGACGCTGCGCCGTTACGACACGACCTATGTGTCCGAACTGCGATGGTGGACTTCGCCATTCGAGTCGGATGCCAGTCATGTGCCGGACAGCGCCCTGGTGTCCACCTCGGAAGCCGCGCGAGTAGATGTCGCGCGCGCGTTTCCGCCGGCAGGCGGGGGTCACCGCCGCTCCGCCATCGACCATGACCGCTCCCACATCCTAGTTCTGTCGACTGGCGACGACGAGCCACGAAGCGTGTTGCGCTGCGGTGAGGCGCTGTCGGCGGTGCTGCTCGAGTGCACCGTGGCCGGCATGGCCACCTGCACGTTGACCCACATGACCGAAATGGCAGCGAGCCGCAAGATCATCGCGCAGATCGCCGGGACTACCGGCCAGCCGCAAGTGCTGATCCGTGTGGGTAGGTCACCGGCGCACGACCAACACGTCAACCCCACCCCTCGGCGTCCGTTGACCGAAGTTCTAGAGATTCGCGGCTGGCCAACGGCCAGCGGAAGGAGGTAGCGGCGATGACTCGCCATTGGCTGGTGATGGAGACCGATGGGGAAGGGGCTCGGGCACCATTCGTCGCCCGGCTAGCGGGTGCTGGTCGGCATCTGCCCGAGACTCACCTCACCACAGACGAATTGATGGCGACCACACGCCACCAGACCCATATCGACCTGGAACGGCTGACCGGTATCCGCGAGCGCCGGGTGTCGGTGGGCGACGAGGATTCCTACAGTCTGGCCACCTCGGCGGCGCTTAACGCCCTCGCCACAGCGCAACAGGACCCAGCGTCGTTAGACGTGGTCATCAGCTGCAGCATCACGAAATTCCGTGGCGGGCTCACCCAATGGCTGGAGCCGACGATGAGCAGCGCCGTGGCCCGCGGCATCGGGGCGAACAAGGCGATGACCTTCGATGTGTCCAACGCGTGCGCCGGGATGCTTACCGGAGTCACCATTTTGAACAACTGGATCCGGCAGGGCATCGTCGAGCGCGGACTGGTCGTCAGCGGTGAGTACATCTCGCAGCTCGGCCACAACGCGGCGCGCCACATCCGCAACATCATGAGCAAAGAACTCGCCTCCCTGACTCTCGGTGATGCCGGCGCGGCGCTTCTGCTGGAGCGGGCTCCCGCCGGCTCTGCGGGAATCGCCCTTGCCGGATTCACCACGGTCGCCGACTACAGCCGGCTCTGCTTGGCCTATCCACAGGGCCACGATCCGGGCGCGCGAATGTTCACCAATTCCCGTGCCATCCAGGAGGCCGCAATCGCCAACACCCCGCTGCTGCTGCATGAAGTGCTTGAGGCCGTTGGCATTTCGTTTCACGACATCGACCACGTTATCACCCACCAGACTTCGGCACGTGCTATCCGCAAAGGAATGGCCCAAATTTCGGCGTCGCTCGGCGACAGCGCCGGGCACGACTGGGTGATCACCGTCGACCGGTACGGCAACACGGCATCGACGACCCACACGGTGGCCCTCGTCGAGGAACTCGAGGCCGGACGCATCGTGGCCGGAGAACGGATCGCGCTGGTTGCGTTGGCCTCCGGGCTGGAGATCGGCATGGTTTTACTGACCCTGGATGAGGATTTGGTGAGCCGCTATGGGCACAGTCATTGATCGAGTAGAGGTCACGCAACCGCGGTTCCGTGACCAGCACAGCGCACTGCACCTCGCCGTGACCGCCGCCAAGGACTGTCTGAAGCACGCAGGATGCGACCCCGATGAGTTGGATCTTGTCGTCAATGCGGGGATCTACCGCGACCGAAATCTGGGTGAGCCGGCACTGGCCGCGCTGATCCAGGACGACATCGGGGCCAACCCCGAGGATCCGCATGCTGGCGCTCACGGCACGTTCTCTTTCGACATCGCCAACGGCGCCTGCGGAGTGCTGACAGCACTGCAGATCGTCGACGGGTTCCTGCGGACGCACAGCATCCATCGCGCGCTGGTGGTGGCCAGTGACGCCGATCCGGGTCATGGGATGAGCGAGCACTTTCCCTTCTCGGCCGCCGGAGCCGCGTTGCTGTGTGGATGGACCGATGACAGCTACGGCCTGAGCCGCGTGTCCTGGGTGAATATCAACGATGCGCCCGATGAAGCCGAGACATTTTCTGCAACAGTGGGATTCGCCGACAGGCGTAATGTTCTGCGTTTCAATCAGTCAGCAGCGATGGACGAGCACTTCGCTGCGGCGGCCGCGGAGGCGGCGCGGGCGTGCCTGCATGAACATTCCGTGCGGCTTTCGGACATCGACATGATTGTCGCCGCTCCCGCGCGGTACGGATACCGCACCGCGCTGAGCAGCCGGCTCGGGGTGTCGGTTGACCAGATCAGCGTCGCTGACGACCAGTGCATGCATACCGCCGCGCTGGCGGCGGCGTGGGGGCGGCAAGCTCAGCGGCTTGCGGCAGACGCGCAGATTCTGCTTGTCGCTGCCGGTGCGGGCGTCACCGCCGGTGCCGCCTTGTATCGGCAGCCGCCGCTACACACGGCGGGATAGGCAACCCGAGGGGTGCTAAGGGACGGTTGTCGTTTGGCCCCGATGGTCAGGACTTCTGGCCCTGACGGCGGGGTCGCGCGGCGGAGGATAGTTGCGAGATGGAGCATTTGACAGCCCTCGATGCCGCTTTCCTGGAGGTTGAAGACTCCGATCCGCATGTGAGTCTGGCGGTCGGCGGTGTCTCGATCATGGAGGGGCCGGCGCCGAGCTATGACGAGTTCGTCGCGACCTTCGCCGAACGGGTGCCGACAATTCCGCGTTGCAGGCAGATCCTGCGGACACACCCGCTCGACCTTGGTCCGCCCGAATGGGTGGATGATCCGCACTTCGACATCTCGCGCCACCTGCATCACCTCGCGCTGCCGCGCCCCGGCGACGACGCAGGGCTGTTCCAAATGGTCGCGAACGTGATGGAGCGGCGACTCGACCGTGAGCGCCCTTTGTGGGAGTGCTTTTTCATCGAAAGACTGAGCGACGACCGGTGGGCCGTGTTGACCAAGATTCACCACTGCATCGCCGACGGCATTGCGACAGCGCAGATGTTGGCGAAGTTCAGCGACGACGCAGGCGGCGGCAGCTTCGCCACCGATATTCGCGCCGCCAAGGAGCCGGCCCGGCCCGGGCTGGGTCTACCCAAGATGAGCTTGAACCCGCTGAGCTGGGTGAGCGGGATAGGGCGGAGCGCGCTCGCCGCGGCGGCGACAGCCGAACATGTGGCGGTGGGTGCGGCCGAACTGACGGCCAGTCTGTTCAACCCGGCCCCGGTATCGTCATTGCACGGATCGATCACAACGATGCGACGCTTCAGTGTGGCACGGGTCCGGTTGGCTGACCTGCGGGAGGTCCGTCGAGTATTTGGCGTGACGCTCAACGACGTGGCGCTGGCCGCGATCACCAACAGTTACCGCAGGATATTGCTCGACCGCGGTGAACAACCCGTTCGCAATTCGCTCCGCACGCTTGTCCCGGTTTCGGTTCGCCCGACGAATCACTTCAACATGATCGACAACCAGGTTTCGGCGATGTTTCCGTTATTGCCGGTCGATGAGGCGGACCCGGTGAAGCAGCTGCAACTGGTGCATAGTCGCCTCACCCAGGCCAAAGCCAGCGGTCAACACGAAGGCGGCAGCGCGGTGGTTTCGGCGGCAAAAAACGTGCCGTTCGTGTTCTCGGCGTGGGCGATTCGCTTGTTGGCGCGGTTGCCCCAAAAGGGGGTGGTCGCAGTGACAACCAACGTCCCCGGTCCGCGAGGCCACCAAAAACTGATGGGCCGGCAAGTGCTGGAAATCTTGCCGATCCCTCCGATCGCCTTTCAGTTGCGCACCGCCATCGCGATGCTCAGCTACGCCGACGATTTCATCTTCGGCATCACCGCCGACTATGACAGCGCGCCCGACATCGAGGCGCTTGCGGCGGGAATCGAGGACGGGGTGGCAAAGCTGCTGGCGGCCAGCCGCGCCACTCGACGCAAGCGCGTATCGCCCCGCCGGGAATCCGCTCGCGCCGCGGCCCAATAGCGAGAAGAACACGTCGGCTGAGCATCGGGACGCCGTTGTGCACCCGCACTTCCTCGGCCAATCATCGACTAAGTGATATTCAGCAGTGCCGTCAACGAGGGGCAGGCCGTGCCTGTGGTGTACTGTCTGACAGCACTGCTGGGCGATCGCACAGCACTGTCGTGGCGGGAGGCCAGCAGCGATGACGCGCAGACGAATCGACGCCGCCGGTGACCGCTGAGTCGGTCGAGGAGTTTCGCAGCCGGGCCAGGTCCTGGTTGGCCGCGAACATGCCGCCGCTGGATCCCGAGGAAGCAGCGCGTCTCGAGCGCGATGGCGTGGCGTCCTGGCAGCGGGCCCGTGAGCTTCAAAAGACTCTGTACAACGGGGGATTCGCCGGGATCTGCTTTCCCCGCGAATATGGCGGCCTAGGACTGGGCTACGAATACAAGAAAGCGTTCGACGCCGAGTCCCTCGGCTATGAGACACCGCTGCTGCTCAACGTCCCGTCCTTCGCCATATGTTGCGCAACGATCCTCGACATGGGCAGCGAGGAGCAGAAACGCAGCCACATCCACGCGGCGCTGCGCGGCGATGAAGTGCTCGTCCAGATGCTGTCCGAACCCAGTGGGGGTTCTGACCTCGCCGGCGTCGTCACCCGCGCCGATCGCCGAGACGGGCGATGGATCATCAACGGCGCCAAGACGTGGACCACCTGGGCGTTCGCCGCCGACTATGGACTTTGCCTGGCCCGGACCGACTGGGACGCAACGAAACATGACGGGCTGACGATGTTCCTGGTACCGCTTCTTCATCCGGGAATCACCATCAATCGCGTCCGACAGGTCAATGGTTCGGTCGAGTTTTGCGAAGAGTTCCTCGACGACGTCGACGTCGGCGACGACGCCGTCGTCGGGGAACCCGGAAAAGGATGGGAAGTCGCGTCGCGGCAGCTCTACCACGAGCGCCGCACCATGGGCGACGGCTCGGAGTACACCAGCGGTCCCGGAATCGTTGCGGCCCAGGATGTTTCGATCGACCTGCTGTCCCTGGTTGATCGCACGAACCAGGGTGAGAGCGAGCGCGTGCGGGAAATGGTCGGCCGTGCCCTGGTGCACCGAGCGGTCCACGGGCAGATCAGCGAGCATGTGTTCCACGCCGTGGCCAGCGGATCCCTGCCACCCGCCGCCGGATCGATCATCCGGCTGTTCATGGCTGCGGCCCACGATGTCGAAACCGACACCGCCGACGCCGTCGCGGGTGCGGCGGCCGTCGTGGCCGATGACGAGGAGCTGCTCAAGATCGGCACGCGCTACCTGGGCCGCCAGATCGCCAGCATCGGCGGCGGCACAACCGAGATGGCGCGCAACGTGATTGGCGAACGTGTCCTGAACTTTCCGCGCGAGCACGCCGCCGACCGCGGCGTGCCGTTCAATCAGGTAAGGCGGAACAAAGCTTCGGAAGACGGAGAAGGCGGCCCAAAGTGAGCGAATTGCGAGACATCCGCGAGCTGATGAACGACACCGACGCGTACCGCGACGAGCTGCACCGACGCTGGACCGGTCTGCTCAGCTACCGCTACATCGGCCGCAACCACTCGTCAATGAACATCGGCGAGACCGACGACACCGTCACCATCCGCCGCGACATGCGCAATGAGGCCGGTGGACTCATGGTTGCGCCGCTGGCGATCTCGTCGCCGGAGGGTTGTCAGACCGACATGGTCGCGGTGCCCAACCCGGTGATCGCCTCGGTGCAGATCATCGACCCCGGCTACAACGTCAGCAGGATCGAGATCGTCGGGTCGGGCATCGTGCATCAGGGCCGGATGATGGGCTACGGCCGATGCAAGATCGTCGACGCCGACAACCCGGACCGGGTCATCGCGTTCAACGAGGGACAAGGCGCGATCATCGGCACCCCGCCGGAAGGCCTTGACAAGATGGATGTCTCGGGCACCGAACTGGTGATCGAGGACTCGCCCGATCTGCCGCCGCTGTGGGTGGCCGCGCGTCCAGACGGGACGACGGTCATTGGGTGCTGCCCGCGCTCAGCCTCGAACTGGCCTCGCCCGATGCGGCTTTGCACATCGGACCTCAACACGTCGTTCTCGAGACCGCCGCCACCGATCTTGCCGCCGAGGTTGCCGGCACCAGGAAGGTGCAGGTCGTCAGCTGGCACGTGATGTTCATGTCGCGCGGCAAGGTGGGCCCCTTCCGCGTGGAGGGCACCGCGCATGCCGGCGGACCCGGGCGCGTCGGGGTGCGGATGCTGCTGCATGACGAGGGAAACGCGGACAAGGCGATCACGTCGGCGGCGGCGATTTTCGATGTCGTGAGCTGAAGCTTCGATGCGGCCGAAACCGGGAATTGCTCGGTCGCCGGGCCTGCGCTCGGGGTGAGGTAGTTAACCGCGTCAGGTCGTCGCGTCCACAGCAAGAATGGGTATGGTTTTCATGGCGCGCGCCGGTTTGGGGTAGGCCGGTCGCGTCCAGCGTGAACCCAAAAGTATTGAATTCATCCCGGGGGGCTATGAGCACCAATCCGTTCGACGACGACAACGGGGCCTTCTTCGTCTTGGTCAACGACGAGGAGCAACACAGCCTGTGGCCGACCTTTGCCGACGTTCCATCCGGTTGGCGCCTCGTGCAGACGACCGCGATTGCCCATCCAGGCGCCGCGGCCTGACACGGCGATGATCTCGCCCAACGGCGAGACCCGGTTGCGCGCAGGCCGCTGTGCCGTCATCGGTCCCGCTCGAGGTCCAGCAGGGCCCGCTTAGCGGCAGGGCCGCCGCGATAGGAGCCGACGGTCCCGTCGGATCGGATCACCCGGTGACATGGCACGACGATCGGGATCGGATTTGTCGCGCATGCGGTGCCAACGGCGCGCACCGCCTTGGGGGAGCCGGACAGTCGCGCCAGTGTCGCGTAGCTGGCGGTGTCACCGTAGCTGACGTCGGTGGCGAGGTGCCCGAGCACTGTGCGCCGAAAGCCATGCGACAGAGACCAATCCAGAGTGACGTCGAAACTGTGGCGGCGACCGGCGAAGTATTCGTCAAGCTGCCGGGCTACCGGGTCCAGCCGAGTGGGCGCTTCAAGCACCCGCGGGCTGATCCGCTCGGACAGGTTCTGCAGCACGAGGTCGTGGCTTTCGTTGGCGAACGCCACCCGCAGCAGCCCTTGCGGAGTGGCCGCCAGTAGCAGTGATCCGACAGCGGAATCCACTGTGCGGTAGGCGATGTCGAGCAGATCGCCAGCTTGGGCGGCGCGCTCCAGGCGGGCGTGCAGCCGCCGCAGATCCTCCTGCTCGACGGGAAAGTGCTCGGTGAGCTCACGTGTGGTCATGAGGATTCCTTGGGGTCGGCGATAGGGGGATAGGTGCGTCGGAGGGTGGCGATGCCGTCGGCCGCGGCGCGCCGGGCCGCGGCGGCGCTGCTGTCGAGAATCACGGCGATCTCGGCGTAGGGCAGGCCCGCCAGGTAGTGGTAGGCGACGGCCTGGCGCTGTTTGGGTGGCAGCGCGCCCACCGCGGCGTCCAGGTCGAGGTCGTGGGCGTCGGCGCGTTCGGGTGCGGGGGAGTCGGGGGTGGCGGCAACGGGGACGGCCCGCCGCGACGCGGCACGCGCGATGTCGATGGCTTTGCGGTGCGCGATCGTCACCAGCCACGCCTCGACATTGGCCTCGGCGGGCAGCTGCGGGTAGGCCTTCAACGCGGCCAGGAATGTGTCCGACCAGGCGTCATCGGCATCGGCATGTCCGACGACCGCATGGACGACGCGCAACACCGTGGCTCCGTGCTGCGCCACCACAGCCTCGAACGGCTGCTTGACGCCCTGATCGGTCTTCACCTGAGTCCTCCGTAAACGGGACGGTCACTACGAAGACGTCGGCGTGTCGCGAAATGTGAGATCTCACATTTGCGGGTCGTCCGGTCGTCTACCCAGAAAGATGGATGACAGATGCAAACGCGACACACGGTAATCGACAGTCCACTGGGCGAGCTAACGCTGGTTGCCGACGGTGACGGGCTGAGAGGCGTGTATTTCCGGCATCACTGGCACCCGCCCACGGCAGGCATCCTGGGTCAGTATGTCGAGCCGGCCACTGACGAACTGTTCCGCCGCGCCGCTGACCAATTACACGAATACCTGGCCGGCCAGCGGACGCAGTTCGACCTTCCCATCGCGGTGGTCGGCGACCCGCGCCAGCGCCGGATCTGGGATCTGCTGCCCCGCATCGGCTACGGCCAGACCAGAACCTACGGCGAGCTGGCGGCCGAATTGGCCGACGGCACAACCGCATACGAAGTCGGTCAAGCCGTCGGGCGTAATCCGCTCAGCATCGTCGTGCCGTGTCACCGGGTCGTCGGAAAAGACGGCGCCCTTACCGGGTACGCGGGAGGTCTACAGCGCAAACGATTCCTGCTGGACCTCGAAGAGCCGGCACCGGCGGCGTCCGGCAGGCTGTTCTGATGGGATCGGCTTGGCGGCAGCGCGTCGAGGCGGCCGACTGGGACGCGGTCGCGGCCGAGATCAACGAGGTTGGCGGCGCGATGCTGCCTGAGCTGATGACTGCCGCCGAGTGCGCGGCCACCCGTGATCTCTACCCCGACGACAGCTTGTTTCGCAGGACCATCGACATGAGCCACCACCGCTACGGGCAAGGCGAGTACCGCTACTTCAAACAGCCCTACCCGCAGCCGATCGAGGCGCTGAAGCACGCGCTCTACCCCCGGTTGTTACCGATCGCCCGCGACTGGTGGACCAAGCTGGGTCGTGAGGCGCCGTGGCCCGACAGTTTCGACGAATGGCTGGAAATGTGCCATCGCGCCGGTCAGACCAAGCCGACCGCGTTACTGCTCAAGTACGGTCCGGGCGACTGGAATGCCCTGCACCGAGACCTCTACGGAGAGCTCATCTTCCCGCTGCAAGTTGTCATCAACCTCAACGAGCCCGGCGTGGCGCACATCGGTGGTGAGTTCCTCTTGGTGGAGCAACGGCCGCGAGCCCAGTCGCGCGGCACCGTCACCACGCTGCCCCGCGGGCAGGGTTACATCTTCACCACCAGCGAACGGCCCGTCCGCTCGACCCGGGGATGGTCGGCAGCCCCGGTCCGCCACGGCGTATCCACCGTGCGGTCGGGTGAGCGCTACACCCTCGGCTTGATCTTCCACGACGCAGCCTGACGCGCGGTTTAGTCTTCTTGGCATGTCAAGCGGGCGGTTCCTGGTCACCGGCGTCGACGCGGCGGGACGGTCCTGCGCTACGCGCGACGACCAGGTGACACTGCAAGGAGGCGACGGACTCGACGGCGTCCGCTACGCGATGATGTACGCGACGCCGACCCTCCCAACGATTTCCACCGGCGGTGGCCGCGCCGCGGACAGCTTCGACTTGGGCGTCGCCGCCGGCGCGATGGACTGGAAGGTGATCGACTACGGGCCCGGCATGGAGTTCTCCATGCACCACACGGACACCGTCGATTTCGACACCGTGCTTTCGGGATCCATCGAATTGATTCTGGATGACGGTGGGCACCCGCTTGCGGCCGGCGACCACGTGGTGGTCACGGGTGTCGACCACGCATGGCGGGCGGGTCCGGAAGGCTGTCGGATGAGCATCGTTTCGCTTGGGGTTTCGCCACCGCGTTGACTCCGTCGTTGCGCATCGAAAGTCGCAGGAGTCAAATACCCCGCATCCTCCGCGTCGTCTGGGCTGTTGGCGCCCTGGAATTCCGCGTCGGTGGTCGCGTCGGGATAGGCCGTCAGCTGAGAGCTTCCGCCGTTGCGGCCTCGGGCTTCTTGGCCGGAGTGGGCCAGGGTGAAGGCTTGGGCCGCTGCCGGACTCGCTGTGGCCACCAGAACCATTTGCCCATCAGCGCGGCAATGGACGGCGTCATCAGCGAGCGCACGATCAGGGTGTCGAACAGCAATCCGAGGCCAATGGTGGTGCCGACCTGACCAATGACGGTCAGCTGGCTGACAGCCATCGTCATCATCGTGAAGGCGAATACCAGTCCCGCCGAGGTCACGACCGACCCGGTGCCACCCATCGAGCGGATGATGCCGGTATTCAAGCCGGCGTGGATCTCCTCCTTGAACCGCGACACCAGCAGCAGGTTGTAGTCCGCACCGACCGCGAGCAGGATGATGACCGACATCGCGAGCACCATCCAGTGCAGTTCGATTCCAATGAGGTGCTGCCAAATCAGCACCGACAGCCCGAACGACGCACCCAGCGAAAGCAAGACGGTCCCCACGATGACCGCCGAGGCCACCACACCGCGGGTGATGATCAGCATGATGATGAAAATCAGGCACAGCGAGGCGATTCCGGCGATCAACAGGTCGTAGGTGTTGCCGTCACTGAGGTCCTTGTAGATTGACGCGGTGCCCGCGAGATAGATCTTCGAGCCCTCCAGCGGCGTGCCCTTGAGTGCTTCGTAAGCGGCCTTCTTGATCGCACCGATGTGCGAAATGCCTTCCTGTGACATCGGATCGCCGTCATGGCTGATGATGAAGCGCACGGCATGGCCGTCGGGGGACAGGAAATTCTTCATGCCCCGTTTGAACTCGGGATTGTTGAAGGTTTCCGGGGGCAGGTAAAACGAGTCGTCGTTCTTGGATGCGTCGAACGCCTTACCCATGGCGTTCGAGTTCCTCTGAGCCTCGTTCTGCTGATCCTGCAGACCCTTCTGGGTCGAATACATGGTCAGCATCGTCGTTTTCATGGCTTTCATGTTTTCGATCATGCTGGGCATCAGCGCCACCATCTGAGGCATCAGTTTGTCGAGGTGATCCATGATGGGCAGCAGGCTCTGGATGTCATCGGTCATCGTGTCGATGCCGTCGAGGGCATCGAAGACGGACCGAAGTGAGAAGCACACCGGGATGTCGTAGCAGTGCTTTTCCCAGTAGAAGTAGCTGCGAATGGGACGCCACATGTCCTCGAAATCCGCCATGTGGTCGCGCAATTCGGCGACGTCGATGGTCATGTCGTGCATCTTTTTGACCATCACGTGCATGTCGTTTGCCATCTGCGCGGTGATGCTCTGCATTTTGACCATGCTGTCGATGGTCGTCTGCATCATGTCGGCCTGCCTGAGCATGTCGGCCATCTGGTCTTCTTGGTACTTCTGGTTCATCTGCTGGGTGACACCCTGCATGCTGATTTGGAAGGGGATTGAGGTGTGCTCAATCGGCGTGCCCTGGGGCCGGGTAATGGCCTGCACGCGAGCGATCCCCGGCACCCGGAAGATCGTCTTGGCGATTTTGTCGATGACCAAGAAGTCCGCCGAGTTACGCAGATCGTGGTCGCTTTCGATCATCAGCACTTCGGGATTCATCCGCGCCTGCGAGAAGTGCCGATCCGCGGCCGCGTAGCCCTCGTTCGCGGGCAAGTCGGTGGGCAGATAGTTGCGGTCGTTGGAGTTGGTGCGATAACCCGGCAGGGTGAGCAGGCCCACCAGCGCCACTCCGATCGTCATGACCAGGATCGGGCCGGGCCAGCGGACGACGAGAGCGCCGATCTTGCGCCACCCGCGAATCCGTTGCGTCCGCTTGGGTTCCAGTGTCTTGCCGAAACGCGTTGCCACCGCGATGACCGCGGCACCGAGCGTCAACGCCGCGAAGACGACGACCACCATGCCGATGGCCAACGGGATACCCAACGTCTGGAAATACGGCAAATTGGTGAAGTGCAGGCAGAACGTCGCGCCGGCGATGGTCATGCCTGACCCGAGCACCACGTGGGCGGTGCCCTTGTACATGGTGTAGTACGCCTCTTCTCGGGACTCGCCATTAGCCCTGGCTTCCTGATATCGGCCTATCAAGAAGATCGCATAGTCGGTGGCCGCTGCGATAGCCAAGGTCACCAGCAGGCTGGTGGCGAAGGTCGAGAGCCCGATGAGTTTGTGGTAGCCCAAGAACGCGACCATTCCGCGCGCGGCCGCCAACTCGAATACAACCATCACCAAGGTGAGCAGCACCGTGATTATCGACCGATAGACCAGCAGCAGCATGGCGATGATCACGGTGAACGTGCACATCGTGATGACTTGCAGGCTGCGGTCGCCGGCCATGTGCTGATCGGCTGACAGCGCCGCGGGCCCGGTGACGTAGGCCTTGACCCCGTTGGGCGGGGGCACGCTCTTGACGATGTTCTGCACGGACTCGACCGATTCGTTGGCCAAGGCTTCGCCCTGGTTACCGGCGAGGTAGACCTGGACGTAGGCGGCCTTGCCGTCGTTGCTCTGTGCGCCCGCCCCGGTCAGTGGATCGCTCCACATATCCTGAACGTGTTCAACGTGTTTGGTGTCGGCGTCGAGTTTCTTAACGATCTGGTCGTAGAAGGCGTGGGCAGCGTCGCCGAGGGGTTGCTGGCCCTCGAGGACGATCATCACCGAGCTGTTGGACTTGTACTCGTTGAACACGGCGCCCATGCGCTTCGTCGCGACCACCGATTGTGCGTCGTCAGGAGCCATCGACACCGAGCGCATCTTCCCGACCTCGTCCAGCTGCGGCACGATGACGTTGAGCACCGCGATGAGCGCGATCCAGCCCAGGATGATCGGTACGGCGAACTTTCGGATTATGCGTGGGATGGTCGGCCGCTCTGGGGGTTGGGCGACGGGGATGGCGTCTGTACGGGCGTCGTTAAAAGTTGTGCTCATGCGGATTTCACCAAGCAGAAGGTCAGGGCGTGCACGCCGTTGGTTATCTTCTCGTCCTTGACTTCGTTATCGATGGTGATGCGGC
>NZ_JBKQQD010000368.1:0-38623 GCF_052144515.1 Mycobacterium sp.
AAGTCCAACGTGGCCGCGAGACCCTTCACCAGATCAAATCGCAGACGGAGCACTAGCTCGCGGGTGCGCCGTGGCGGCCGGCTCCCGCGGCGAACCGTCCGGCCCCTTCGTTGGCTTCGGCGGCGACCCGGGAGATGCTTGCGAATTCGACGTCGATGGCCTGGGATTCGGACAATCCCCACTGCTGCAGCGCCGAGAGCCGATCCGAGCGCATGCACTGCTGCGGCAGCGCGGCCAGCTCAGCGGCCAGCTCCTCGGCCGCCTGCCGGGCTTCGCCCTTGGGCACCACCCGATTGGCCAACCCCATTGCCAGCGCTTCATCGGCCTGTACCGCGCGGCCGGTGAGGATCATGTCCATTGCGCGGCTGTGCCCGATCAGCCGCGGGAGCCGGACCGTGCCGCCGTCGATGAGCGGCACTCCCCAGCGGCGGCAGAACACGCCGAACACGGCATCCTCCTCAGCCACCCGCAGATCGCACCACAGCGCCAACTCCAGACCCCCGGCCACGGCATAGCCGCTGACCGCGGCGATCACCGGTTTGGACAGCACCATTCGCGACGGGCCCATCGGGCCGGGACCTGTCCGGTGCACGGCGTTGGCCTCCGGCGTCCCGAACGCCTTCAAATCGGCTCCCGCGCAGAAGGTTCCGCCGTCGCCCCACAGCACGGCCACCGACGCGCTGTCGTCACGGTCGAATTGCTCGAAGGCCGCGTACAGCGCTGCGGCCGTCGGGCCGTTGACGGCGTTGCGCGCGGCCGGCCGGTGCAGGATCACCGTGGTCACCGGGCCGTTGCGCTCCACACGCACCGGGTCACTCATGTCGCCTCCAGCAGTTGGGTCATGTCGCGTCGTTCGGAAAGTTCTTTGGCGAAGTCGTGGTAGGCGGCACGCAGCCGGGCCCCGGGCCAATCAGCGGGCAGCAACTCGGCGGGCAGCACCGGGTCGGTGAGCAGGTGACGCACCATCGCCGCGGCCACCACGAACCGGCCGGGAATGTCTGTGGCCGTGGCTATCTCGTCGAGCAGGCTGCGACCCGTTTCCGCCCAGCCGGACAGGTCCCACAGTTGGCCGGCCAGCTCAGCGGGTGCCTCGTCGCGTGCCGTCAGTACCCGCACCCGGGCCGCCACCTCGTGGTCCAGCTCGAGGTCGAGGTTGTCGGGCCGCATCCACACGCCTTCGCGCAGCTCACCGAAACGCTTGTGGTGCATGGCGTTTCGCAGTGTGGCCCGGGTGCGGGCATCGGTGCCCACGCTGGTGACGATCAGCACGACCCAGTCCCCGTGCCAGGCCTTGACCCCGGGCCGCATAGCTTCGTCCTGGCGGCGCTGACGGGCCAGCAACCGATCGGAGAGCCGGTAGCCGTCGGCCGAGCGGATCAGATCACCAGCACTGACCATGCGGGTCAGCGCGACCCGCAACGTCGTCTCTTTGATGCCGAAATCAGCTGTGAGCCTGATTAATTCGCTCGCGCTGGCCCACGCCGGATGGGCACCGAGCAGCACGCTCAGCACCACTGACCGGGCCGTCATGTTCGGCATGGTTTACACCTGCCTCAAACCTGGGACGCTTGACGGCCGTAATCGCCGAACGGCTCGTCGCGGTGCTTGACCGCGTCCCGGAAACCGTGCTCGACCGCGTCGGCGACGAAGGCATGCCCCTCGGGCGTGTGCCGGGCCACGCCGTCGAACACGGTGCTGACCATCCTGCTGGTGGCCACACCCTGTTGCAGCAGAGCGGAATTCAGCGCGAGCTTGACCATGATCAGCTGGTTGACCGGCACCGCCGCAATCCGCTCCACCAGCCGCTCGGTGCGCTCGTTGAGGTCTTTGGCGTCCGGCGCCTCGACCGCCAGGCCCCACTCGGCGGCTTGCGCGCCGGTGATGCAATCGCCGGTGAACAGCAGGCGTTTGGCGCGCTGGTCGCCGAGCCGGTGCGCCCATAGCCCGGCCGCCGGCACTCCCCACACCCGCGTCGGCGGGTAGCCGATCTTGGCATCGGCGGCGGCGATCACCTGGTCGGCGTGCAGCGCAATGTCGGTGCCGCCGGCCACGCAGTAGCCGTGGATCTTGACCACCGTGGGCTTGTCGGCGTGCATCAGGCTGGAGAACCCGCGCACGAAGCGGCTCATCATCTGGTAGTCGATCATCGGGTCCCACGGCTGGTTGGGCAGATGATTGAAGCCCTGGGTCTTGCCGTCGAGCACCGTGCCCGCATACGCGCCGGTACCGCCGGCCGACCCGGTGCGATCGGCGTATGCCGACAGATCGAAGCCAGCGCAGAAACCCTCGCCGCGACCGGACACCAGGATGACGTGCACGTTGGGATCCAGGTCCGCGCGCTCCACCACCGCCGACAGCTCCAGCGGAGTGTCGGCGATGATCGCGTTGCCCTTATCCGGCCGGTTGAAGGTAATCCGCGCAACCCGGTCGGTGACCTCGTAGGTCATCGTTTTCAGGTTGTCGAAGTCGACCGGCCTGATCGCGTGAGTCACGTTGCGGCTCAGCCTTTTACTAAGGCACGCTCGAGGATGGGCGCCAGGTCCAGCCCGGTCGGCATGGTGCCGAACGCCCCGCCCCAGTGGCCGGCGAGCCGGGTCGTCAGGAACGCCTCGGCGACGGCGGGGTGCCCGTGGCGCACCAGCAGCGACCCCTGCAATGCCAGGCAGATGTCCTCGGCGACCTTGCGGGCGCGGTACTGAATGGCTTCGAGATCGCTGAGTTGCTGCCGCAGGTTCTCAACGCGGCTGTCCAGCCGCGCATCCTGGCCCGCACTCTGTGCCAGCTCGTCGAACAGCACCTCGATGCATTCGGGGCGAGTTGCCAGGGCGCGCAACGTATCAAGCGCGCTGACGTTGCCCGAGCCCTCCCAGATGCCCATCAGCGGCGCCTCACGGTACAGCCCGGGCATCCCGGAATCCTCGACATAGCCGTTGCCGCCCAGGCATTCCAGCGCCTCCGCGGCGTGCGGGGTGGAACGCTTGCACACCCAGTACTTGCTGGCCGCCAGGCCGATGCGACGGAAAAGCGCTTCGGTCTGGTCCCCGTGAACCGCCTTGTCGGTGGCGCCGGCCATCCGCATCGCGATCATCGTGGCGGCCTCGGCCTCCACGGCCAGATCCGCCAACACGTTGCGCATCAGCGGTTGGTCGATCAGGTAGGCGCCGAACGCCTTTCGGTGCTGGGCATGGTGGATGGCGCGGGTCAGACCGGTGCGCATGCTGGTTGCACTGCCCAGGGTGCAGTCCAGCCGGGTGAGGTTGACCATCTCGATGATGGTCGGTACGCCGCGGCCCTCCTCGCCGACCAACCACGCTGTGGCGCCGTCGTATTCGACTTCACTCGAGGCGTTCGCGTGGTTGCCGAGCTTGTCCTTGAGTCGTTGCAGAAACATCCGGTTCCTTGTGCCGTCAGGAAGGATGCGCGGCAACATGAAGCAGGACAGCCCATTTGGTGCCTGCGCGAGGACCAGGAAGATGTCGCACATCGGCGCCGAGGTGAACCACTTGTGACCGGTCAGGCTGTATGTCCCGTCGGCGTTCGGGGTGGCCTGCGTGGTGCCGGCGCGCACGTCGGAGCCGCCCTGCTTCTCGGTCATCGACATGCCCGCGGTGATACCGGGCTTGGTGGTGGCCAGCTTGAGCTCCGGGTCATACTCGCGGCTGGTCAGCAACGGCTCGTAGACGGCCGCCAACTCAGGGTTGAAGCGCAGCGCCGGCACGACGGCGTACGTCATCGAGATCGGACAGACATGGCCGGGCTCGACGGTCCACACCGAGGTCAAGGCCGCCCGCACCACGTGCGCGCCCGGCCGGTCGTCGGCCCACGGTGCGGCGTGCAGGCCGTGGCGGATGGCCGTACGCATCAGTTCGTGGTAGGCCGGGTCGTAGTCCACCTCGTCGATGCGGTGCCCGTACTGGTCGTGGCTGTGCAGGACGGGTCGATTGCGGTCGGCGAGCTCACCCCAGCGCTGGGCTTCGCGGCTGCCGTTGATCGCTCCGAGCTCGTTCACCTGGTCCAGGCCCCACTGGCCGCCTTCCCGGATCAGCGCCTCGACGAGCGCCGGGGACGTGGCGGGGTTGTAGTCCTGCAGGGGCGGAACCTGGTTGGTGACGACGTGGGTGTCTGGCATGCGACCCATGTTACATTTTTTCGACGATTGCACAAGAGACGTAATACTAGCGCGAGTGTGCGGCGAAGAACTCCCACAGCGTCCCGGTAGCGAAGGGCGGCCACTCATGGCTACCCTGGTCGACCGTGATGAGCACGGCGCCGCGGTTGTCGGCACATGCGGCGGTCGACGTGGTTACCGGGCCATTGGTCGTGATAGCCGGGGCGCCGCACTGATCAACATTGCGCCAGAACGCATCCACGTCTGGCACCGATGGACCGTTGATGACGCTGAAACCCTGCCCACCACCGTAGGGAACAAGACGATCCGCGGTGCCGTGCACCGCCATGACCGACGTCGGATGCGGGGACCGGCACGGGTTCAGCTGGATGCCGGCGACCGGGCCTATCGCCGCGAAAATGTCGGTGGTGCACGCCAGCGTGTACGACATGATGCCGCCGTTACTCATGCCGGTGGCATAGACGCTGGCACGGTTGATGCCGACGTTATTGACGATGTCGGCTATGGCCGCGCTGATGAAGCCGACGTCATCGACGCCTTCACGTCCGGACCGGCCGCAGCAGCTTTCCCCGTTGACGTTCCAGGCCCGGTTGAGGCCATCCGGGTAGGTGACGACGAACTTGCCCGAATCGGCCAATCCGTCCCATTTGTAATCGCTTTCGGCCTGCTTGCCACTGCCAGAATAGCCGTGCAGCATGACGACCAGCGGCGCCGACGGGGGCAATCCCGCGGGCTTGTAGAGCCGATAGCTGCGATCGCGTCCGCCGACGTTGATGTGGTGGAGGCTTTTGCCGTCCACGAAGCCCGACGGCAGCGTCGGCTCCTCCCAAGCCGAGCAACCCGCGACCAGCAGCACTATGCCGAGAAGCGAAGCGAGCCGGCGGAACATAGTTAACGATAAGCAGCTGGCCAATTGAAGGTGGCCGGAACCGTGGATGGATGTCAACATGGACGACACCTCGACCGTCGGCCGCGATGCTGACCTAGTGAGCCACTCGCCCATTGATCCAGACGCCGACCCGAGCAGGCGTGCCTGGATGGGGTGTCCGAATTGCGACACCGGCGTCGAGTGCCCGCAATGCCAAAGCAGCCGCAACTGCGACACCCACTGGCAGTACTTGCTGAGAAACAACGGGACGCGCGTGTTTTTGCAATGCTCCATGTGCTTTAGCGTGTGGACGGTCGACACAGCCGATCGCGACCGGCATGCATCTGCGGTGGTGAGCCGGAACAAAGGTAACGATGCCGCGGCCATAAAGCCTGACGTGACGTGCGATGCCCCGGCCGGTCAACCGGAGGGTAGCGACGACGCGGCACGCGACGAAGCGGTTATTGCCAAAGTTTTCATCGGCGACTGCCCCCGCGACATTGTGACAAGTCGAGACGGCGATCTTATCTATGTGTTGGCCGCTGATTCGGTCAAGGTGGTCAGCGGCTTCCACCACGTCGTCGCCTCAATACCGATCGGTCCGGAACCGAAGCAGATGATCATGAGTGCAGACGGCAGTCGCCTCTATGTGACCGGCTACGACGGCTCGCTGTCAATAATCGATCCCAGCAAACGGACAGCGAAAACTGTTGCCACCCCGCGCAACACTGCCGCGGTGGTGAGCCCGGACGGCGAATACGTCTACCTGGCACATGGTGACAAGATTGGCCGCCACACCGCTAGCTGGATCTCGACCATCCGCGCAGACGGCGCTTTCGTCGCGCGAAACGCGGTCGGCCGCTGCACCACTGGGATGGCTCTAAGCCGGGACGGTCATCGATTGTACGTCGCGTCCGGCGGACCTGGCTCCGACCACCACGGCGGCACCGTAACGGTCATCGACACCACCAACCGCAAAACCGTCGACATCATCCCGGTGGTTGAGGCGCCGGAGACACTCGCGGTTGACGCCGAAGGCCTCCTGTACGTCACCCATTACCACACCGATTCGATCTCCGTAATCGACCCGGCCACACACTCCGGCATTGCCATTGCACTTGGCGACGCTCCGATCGAGATCATGTCCGCGACGAAAAGAGAATTCATCTACACGGCCAACCTGCACTCAGTCTCCGCGATCAATATTTCGACCGCAGTAACTAAAAGCCTTGCGATCGGCGAGCTACCGCGGCGCCTGAACATCAGTGTCGACGGAAGATGTTTGTATGTGACCGATTTCGCGCACGGCACCATATGGGGTCTCGACACCTTGGACAATTCGGTTACGGGCACCGTCGCGGTCGGTGCACACCCGGCAGCAGTAGCACTCAGTCCCGATGGTGAGTTGCTGTATGTGACGGACTCTCGTGACGGGACACTCAGGGTGATCTCGACGGCGTTGCTGAAGCCCAATCCGCAAGACGCCCCCTAGGTCGCTCAGTATGGCCATCCACGTGAGCATTACCGCTGGCGCCAAAAGCCTTTGGGCGCTACCGCTGACGACTTTCGGGCACAGCCAGCCGATGCTAGACGGTGACAACGTGATACACGGCGCGCTCGCACGCGCCGCCGACCTTTAAGGCATGGATTATGTTGAGGAAGAGCTTGGCCGACCTTTTTTTCGGCGTGGGCGTGGCGCTGATCTCCGTGATGCTGAGCGAGCCTGCGGTAGGTTCTGCCGACGCCGGCAGTGTTCGCCCGGCGGGATCGTGCCCTGACATTCAAGTTGTGTTTGCGCGCGGCACCGGCGAGCCACCGGGACCCGGCCGTGTCGGGCAGGCATTTGTCGACTCGTTGCACCCTCTGGTCCATGGCAAGTCCGTTGCGGTCTATGCTGTCGACTACCCGGCGTCCTACGATTTCTTGCGCGCAGTCGATGGCGCAAACGACGCAAGGCAATTCGTCCACGATACTGTCTCATCGTGCCCGCAGACCAAGGTGGTGCTCGGCGGGTACTCGCAGGGCGCAGCCGTCGTCGACCTCATAACCGTGCCGGGACAGGCGACGTTCGGATTCGGAGATCCGTTACCCAGCAGCGTTGCTGATCATGTCGCTGCAGTGGCCGTCTTTGGTAATCCCTCCAACCGTGCCGGGGGCCCACTCACCGCGCTCAGCCCGCTGTTCGGCTACAAGGCGATCGACCTTTGCAACGGTGCGGACCCGGTGTGCTCCCCAGGCAACGACGTAGCGGCCCACCGCGTCTACGTCGAATCTGGAATGGCCACGCAGGCAGCCCAATTCGTTGCTGACCGACTGAACGGCTGAATGATCTCGTACACGTGATGGCGTCCGGAGCGACTCGAAAGTCCGGCGACAGCGGGACAGCGATCGTGTCGACAACGGCGTATTTGCCAGTACCGCGTGTACGCGCTCAGCTGCGAAGGCGCTACGTACAGGTGATTGCCATCGGGGTTCAGATCCATCCCGGTCGCGACCACTGGCGGGTTGAGCGGCGCAGCGGTGACGCAGATGCTGGCGACCGTGTGATCGGCGGTGCTAAGGAAACGCCTCGCCGGCGCCCAGAATCAGGCGCTTCGTATCCACGACCGGCGGGTCGCGCCGCGATAGCACTGCCCGCGATCCAGGTCCCCCCGTTCGTCGGCGGCGACATAGACCCGCACGGTGTCTCTTTCCCCCGCCCGCGACGACGTCGCAGTTATGAGCGCCGATCGGGACCTTCCGCTTCGTGACCATGCCCTCACGATGCTGTTTTGCCATGACCGTTGTCCTGCCGCTGGCGGCTAACCTGCATGGATGGCAGCCGGAAAACTGATACGGTGCTACCCAGGCCAGCGTTGCGGGAAATCGCTGGCCGGGAGGACGAGGCGTTGACGACGGAAACGAGCACCGCCGAGGCGAGCACGGCGCCGACCCCGCTGCGCGCGGTGTTGGCCGACGACGAGACCCTCCTCCGCGAGGGTTTGGCCAGCCTGCTGGAACGCTCGGGGTTCACCGTGGTCGGCCAGGTCGGCAACGCTGTCGAGTTGCTCCCGCTGGTGCGAAAATCCACTCCCGACGTGGTGGTGGTCGATATCCGGATGCCCCCCACCCACACCACCGAAGGCCTGGACGCCGCCCGGGCGATCCGCCAAGAACTGCCCGATACTGGGATCTTGGTGTTGTCTGCCTATGTCGACGTAGAGCATGCGATGGAGCTGTTGGCCAGCGGCCGCGGTATCGGCTATCTGCTTAAGAGCAGGGTCACCGACGTCGCCGATTTTGTGGACACACTGCAGCGGATCGCAAAAGGCGCCTCGGTGGTTGATCCGGCGGTGGTCCAAGAACTGGTTTCCGAACGGCGTCGTGACGACCCGCTGGCTGTCCTGTCGCCGCGCGAACTGGAAGTGCTGGAGTTGATGGCCGAGGGGCGTTCCAATGCCGGCATCGCGCGAAGGCTGTGGGTGACCGAGGGCACGGTCGAAAAGCACGTCCGCAGCATTCTCACCAAACTCGGCTTACCGGAGACCGACGACGACCATCGTCGCGTCCGCGCGGTCATCACATTTCTCGAGTCCCGTTGACTTAGACGCGAATATCGTTGACCCACAAGTTCTTAAGCCGTCTGTGTCACTTCGTGTGAGTCGTCATAGCGTACCTCAGTGAGAAGCCGGCGCAGCCGTCGCCGCCCGCGATGTAAACGCGAGACCACGGTTCCGATCGGCGTGTTCATCATGCCCGCGATTTCCTTGCACGGGAGGCCCTCGACATCGGCGTAGTACACCGTGGTGCGGAACTGCAGGGGTAGGGCACGCATCGCCGCCATCACGTCGTGGTCGCCCAAGCCTTTCAGCGCTTGATCTTCCGCCGAGGGCAGGCCGATGGCCGAATGGGTAGCGCTGAGCACCAGTTGCAGATCGGTGACCTCCTCGGTCAGATGCTGCGCGGGGCGTAGCCGGGCCTTTCGGCAATTGCTGATGTGGGTGTTGACCATGATCCGGTATAGCCAAGCGTGAATGTTGCTCTCCGGCCGGAAGGAGTCAAAGCCGGCGAGGGCTCTTGCCAACGTGTCCTGGACGAGATCTTCGGCGTCGGCGTGTTGACGGGTCATCCGCAGCGCCTGCCGGTGTAGATCGCCGAGCAAGGGCGCGACTTGGCGTTCAAACCCGGCCGCGGGGTCCGCGTCGGCAGTCAATTCCGCTGGCAGGGTCATGATGCACCTCTCGTGTCGCGGGCTGAACGGTGCCGATCGGCGCCACGTCTCACGATTGCGCCTCCACTGACCCACGTCTGCACCGCTGGCAGCCGTCGAGGGTTCCCGCCACCCGCAGTCCGCGTCTGCCGGGTAGCCGGTAGCGGACGCGCACGATCGATCCCGGGATCCGAATGCACCGCGGGCCCCGGGAATCCTTCCCGACCCGGTGCGAATTCCTGCTAGCCTCCATGCCATCGGCTTGCCGCTACTCCACACTGAACCCGTGGGACTTGGTGAGCGAACGCGTTGCGTCATTATTGACGACAACCGCGACTTCCTCGATGCGGCGACGCGATTGCTAGAGCATCAGGGGATCAACGTGGTGGCGGTGGCGACGTCCTCTGCCGAAGGGTTGCATTGCGTCAAGGACCTTCAGCCCGACGTGACGCTCATCGATATCGATCTGGGTGAGGAAAGCGGTTTTGATCTCGTCGAGAAACTGCACCGCAATGGGTTCGGCGCGGAGGTGCCGACCATCTTGATCTCCACGCACGCCGAAGAGGACTTCGCCGAGTTGGTTTCCGCCAGCCCGGCCGTGGCGTTCATCCCCAAGGCTGCCCTGTCCGGTGCCGCGATCCGAGATGCCCTTGGATATGCGGGCTAGATTCCCGCTAGCGCGGTATTCGGATTGGCGTTGCCGGTAACGACAGCCGCGCCCGTAGCCGCCATCCTGGACATGAGCCGATTGGGAAGCGCGTAAGCGCGAAAGCGATCTGGTTGACCTTCAAGGCCTTCGGCGTATCGGCCGCCGGTAAGCGCGCGTTGGAGTCAACGCAAGAAGTGAGGAAAGCACTCATGTCAGCTGGCGACGGCTGCTGCTGCTGCGTAATGCCGACGTCGCGGGGTCTACGGGTTAACCGGGGCAGCGAGGGCGTGCGGTCCCATTTCGTGCGGGCCGGCCGATCTCCTTCGCACCGGGCGGTCCGGGCGCCCGCGCGTCCGCAACGGCGGGCCCGCGGCGTATTTTTGGTCATCCGTGGCCTACAGGTCGCGCTGTTTGTCGCGACGATCGTCGCCGCCATCGCTCTTCTTGCCCATCCGCTCGCCGTCGGTAGGCCGTCGCAGGACTCCGGTTCCGCGACGCCGACGCCCTATTCCGGCGCGTTCTCGATCGAGGATGTGGCCGCCAAGGTGTTGCCCAGCGTGGTGACACTGCAATTCAGCGACGGCGACAACTCTCAGCTCGGTTCTGGGGTGATTCTCACCGCGGACGGGTTGATCATGACCAATAACCACGTCGTGGCGCGGATGAGCGATGGGCGGCACGCTCCGGCGAGCACCGCCGTGACCCTCAATGACGGCCGCACCGCGGCATTCGACCTCATCGCCACCGACCCGAAGAGCGACATCGCGATCGGGCGGGCGCGGGACGTCTCGGGTCTTACCCCAATCGCTATCGGATCCTCGACCAAACTGGACGTCGGCCAGCCGGTGGCGGCGGTCGGATCGCCACTTGGTTTGCGCGGCACCGTGACGGCTGGGATCGTCAGCGCGCTGAACCGCCTGATATGCCCGGCCACGGAACCCGACGCCCCGCCGAGCGCCTATTACGCCATCCAGACCGACGCCGCGATCAATCCGGGTAATTCCGGCGGCGCGCTCGTCGACATGAACGGCGCCCTGGTCGGCATCAACGCGGCAGAGGCTGTGGTGCCCGGCGCCGAGGGCGCGGGCATCACAGCTCACGGGTCGATCGGCCTCAACTATGCGATTCCGATCGATCACGCCACGCGCATCGCCGCCGAACTTGCCGCCACCGGCCGCGCCTCGCACGGCTGGCTGGGAGTACAGGCGACCAGCGACGGCGGTGCCCTCGGTGCGAAGGTCACCGGGGTGGAAAGCGGTGGACCCGGCGCGGCCGCCGGGCTACCGGTCGGCGCGCTGATCACCAAGCTCGACGACCAGATCATCGGAAGCGGCGACGCCCTGATCGCCGCGGTGCAATCCAAGGAACCCGGCGCCTCGGTGACACTCGCGTTCGCCGACCCTGTGGGCCTGCCCATGACGGTGCAGGTCACCCTCGGCAGCGACCGGGGTCAACAGTAGCCTTCCCCACTCACCCTGCTGCACAAGGGACCTGGGCCGTGAGCGTGGTGCCGACCCCGTTACCGCCGCTGATATCCAAACGGCCGCCTAACGCCTCCACGCGGTCCTTCAGGCCGATGAGCCCGGATCCGCCGGGATCGGCACCGCCGATCCCGTCGTCTGCTATCGAGACGCGCACCCGCACGTCGTCGACATCCACGGTGATGATGACCCGCGACGCGTGGGCATGTTTGGCCGCGTTTGTCAGTGCTTCTGCGACAACGTAATAGACGGCCACCTCGACGGACTTGGGCAATCGCCGCTCAACATTGACGCTGAGCTCGACGGGCATGGGCGCGCGCCGGGACAAGGCACGCAATGCCGGTCCGAGGCCCGCATTGGACAGGACGGCCGGATGGATGCCGCGCGAAAGCTGCCTCAGCTCCTCACTGGCTGCCGTGAGGTCCTGTTCGACCGCGGCGATTTCGCGTCTCAGGTCGCTCTCGGCAGGCAGCGACTCTTGCACGGACCGGATGCGCAACCTCAGCGTGACGAGGCGTTGCTGCGCGCCGTCGTGCAGGTTGCGTTCAATGCGACGCCGGGCCTCGTCGGCCGCGGTGACGATGCGCGCGCGGGAGGCCATCAGCTCATCGCGCGCTTGCGCATTGGCGACGGCGGTCGCTACCAGCTCGGCGAAATCCGCCAATCGTTTTTCGGTCTGAGCCGCAAGCGGTTTCGGCCCGGAGGAGGCGATGACCGCCGCTCCCCACAGTCGCCCGTCAACCTCGATGGGCGCGCCCACGGCCGAGCGAATGCCCACGTCGCGTACCACGGCGGCAATCGCGCCGGCCGCGCCCTCGTGGCTGTCCATCCGAGCCGTGGTGCCGGTACGTAACACCATCGTCGCGACGTTTTCGCCATCCAGCGGATACACCACGCCGACCGGAATTTTCGCTAGCTGGATCTGGTCGTAGGCCGCGACGACCTCGCATGAGCGATCCGCCAAGTAGCGCACCAGCACGCAGTTCTCCACCTTGAACACGTTGGCGACCTCCTCGGCGACGGCGGTGAAGACCTCGGCCGGTGACACGCCGCGGGCCACCAGCGTCGCCACGCGCCGCAGGGCGGCCTGCCGTTGTGCCAACTCGGTCACCTGGTCCGCGGCACGCTTTATTTCAATGGCGCGACACCGGGCGCGACCCGCCAGCGCGTTGGCCAATAGCCCGATTGGCAGGAACACCGCAAGGGGGATGAGCTGCGCGGGGCGGGTCGGCAGCCAGCTGCTGTCGCCGAGGTGGATTTGCAGGTACACCACCGCGCTGACCAGAGTTGTCGCCACGGCCAGTCCGATATCCCAGCCCGCTGAAATCACAAGGACGCCAAAGAGATACACCGCTCCCAAGGTGGCGTGCGGTGCGACCGAGGCAAGCATGCGCACGAGTACGGTCTCGGCGACGATCAACACCGCGGCGACGACGATTCCAAGCCAGAGAGGACGTCCCGGTGGTCGCGGCGATCGCCCGGTGCGGCGGCCCGACGGTTCACATCGGGCTCGCCTTGGAGTTATGGACCACTGGCTGCGTGTCATCGCGTGTCGGGCTCGATCGGTGGCGCTGAGAACGAAGGGCGCAGTCGTAAAGTCAGTCACTGCATCGGCTTACTCATTGATTCGGCCCTCGACGCGGGTTCACCCGGAACCGTGGTGACCGGCGCGACAGCACAGCGAAACTCCGTCCCGGCGACGTCGGCACTGGCGGCGCGCGATGGTGTGCGTCGGGTAGTGTTGCGCCTCACTCCAGTCTCGGCGTGGCGCGACCGCTTTGCATCGAAGCTGGCTGCAACCGCCCCATACCGGCCAGCAGGTATAGCGGCCGGCTATACCGGCGCGCTGCCGTCGGTCCGGGTTACCGGAAACCACACCCGTACCCTGGTTCCCGCGCCGGGCGAACTGCGCAGCTCGATCTGGCCACCCAGCGCCTCGGCGCGGTCTTTGAGGCCGACGAGTCCGGTGCCGCCGGTGAAGTCGGCGCCCCCGACGCCGTCGTCGGCGACCTCGATGAGCAAGGCGCCGCGGGCGGTGTCATGGTCGACGGTCACCGTGATGGTCTCGGCGTGGGAGTGCTTGGCCGCGTTCGTCAACGCTTCGGCGACGGTGTAGTACGCGCTGACTTCGACCTGGTGCGGTAATCGCTCGGGCACGCGCACCGTAAGCCCCACGGGTAACGGCGAACGACGGGTGAGCGCGTTCAAGGCAGGGCCGAGGCCGCCTCTGGCCAGGACCGCCGGGTGGATGCCGCGCGAGAGCTCCTGCAGCTCGTCGAGCGCACCGCTTGCCTGCGTCACGGCGCGCTCGAGCTGCAGCCGCAACTCACCATCGTCGGCCGCCACGCCATCGCGCATCGCGCGAAGCTGCATCGCCAGCGCGACCAGCCGCTGCTGGGCGCCGTCGTGCAGGTCGCGCTCGATGCGGCGGCGCGCCTCGTCGGCGGCCGCGACAATCCGCGCGCGCGACGCCGCAACATCGGCATACAGCCGGGCATTGTCCAGCGAGACGGCAAGCTGGCCGGCGATCAGCTTGACGGCATCGAGCCGGTCGGCGGTGAATGCCCCTCTGATCAAGCGATTCTCCAGCAGCAGCACCGCACGCAGCCGACCGCGACTCGTAATGGGTAGGACCAGCAGGGAGCAGCGGTCGCTGTCGGCGAAGTAAAGATCGCGAGCAAAGCGGTCGTCGGTGGTGGCGTCGACCACGGCCAACGGTTCGGGTATCCGCTGGGCGTAGCGCACGACGGACATAGGCACGCTTGGCTTGCTGCCGATGCCGTCGACAGGGACTGCGCCTTCCGCTGTAAGTAGCGTCCAGTCTGGGTGGTCGTCGCCGCACAGCAGCAGCCGTACCTGCGTCGCGCCGGTCATGGCGCCCAGCACGTCGACGACGCGGCTGTGCAGCCCGTCGATGGTCGTTTCCGAGCTCAGGGCCCAGGATGCCGACAAGATCGCCAGCAAGTCGATCGTTTCAGTGCTGAGGAAGGAAGCTTGCCCGCGCACGTCCCCGACTGAGCTGGGCGTGTCGGCTGGCGACCGAAGTACCGGGTACGCCGAATCGAGCTGGGCGACTTTCGCCGACGCGCCCCACGACAGATACATCTGCCTGGCCTGGCCGAGAAGTTCGACACCGACCTGCTGCAGACCCCGTGCCAGGGCGAACCGGGCCGCGCGCTCTGTTATTAGCGCCCGATGCCACGGCCGTTGCCGTCCGGCGACCTCATCTCGGGCGGCGTCGAAGGCCAGCGCCGCCGCGCCCATATCGCCTGCGGCCCAGGCACGTTCGGCCTCCAGCAGTCGCAACAGGTGCAGAAAATTCATTGGGGCATCTTCGGCGCGGGCGCCGAGCCAGCCAATCAGCTCCTCCAACTCGGCCAATAATCCCGGTCGTTCATCGGCCGCGGCGGTTCGAGCGCCGGCGGCAAGGGCGAAACCCCGCAGCACTCGGGCCACCGCGGTCACATAGTTGCCGGTGGCAAAGGGCAGGGCGGCCATCGCCGCGGCCGAATGTCTTCTCAGGCCCTCCTGATCATCGAAGATCGCGTCCGCGATCGCGCGGCTGAGATCTCCATAGAACGGCACTGCCGCGTCGTCGGCGCACCGGTCAACCGCCACCTCCCCTGATGGGTCGAAGGTTTCGCCGCGCAGCACATCTGCCAGCCACTGGTAGGCTTGCACCCACTGCCCCATCGGTTCGATGCCCACCCGCCGCACGAAGGCCAACGCCGTCTCCGCCTCGGCGACGTAGATGTCGAGCGTGGGCACAAAGTCCAGCCGCCCCCCGTAGGTGTGGGCCACGGTATAGCCGGCTGTGGCCAGGTCGCCACCTTGCACGAGCCCGTCGCATGCGTGCTTTGCTTGTCCGACAGAGACTTCCAGTGGTTCGAACCAGCAACTGAAGTAGGACGATACGAACCGCGCCAGTGAGGTCTCGGGCTCATAGCCGCGGTCTTCCCCCACGGCTACGATCCGGCGTGCGGCCCGGTATGCCGCGCCATAGTCATCGCGCAGCGCGATGGCCGTCGCTGCCGAATAGCTTGCCGGGCCAACTAGGCCGCGGGCGGTGCCCTGGTCGAGCCAAATCTGCAGTGCCTCGAGGCTCAACCACGCTTGCATGAATACGTCGCCGGCGAAGGTTGCGGTGGGAAAGACCGCGTTGAACAGGCAAGTTACGGCAAGCGTTGTCGGATCGGTGATTTCGGGTCTGCCGAGGTCATCGGCGTCATCGGTATTGTCCAGCCACCGGTACAGATAGGCGAAATAGCGCTCAAGCAACTCCGGAAGCCGTTCGGGGGCAGGGACCGTGGTGCCGAGCTCGCGCAGCGCCGTCACGGCGAGCTCGATCGCGTCGCCGTACAGCTTGCGATTGGTCAGGCTGCGCACCTGCACACAGGTCGCGTCCACTCGCTGCAGCGCGGTGGTACTCAGCCGGTCGACGATGCCGTAATCCTCGTCGGCCTCCTGCAGCCGTCCGAGACAGAACAGGGCAGTGAGGCGCCTGGTGTGCAGCTGGATCAGCGCGGCGGTATCACCGGGATCGGCGACCTGCAGCGCGCTCGAGAGCATCGTGTGAACCTGGCCGTACTCCCCCACCAACGCAGCCTGTTCGGCGGCCCGACTCAGCAGCGCCGCCGCGACAGACCGCTCCCCGGCGCCGGTGACCGAGTCGATGACCGGTAGGTACTGCTCGGCGGCGACGGCGAACAGCGCGGGTTCGACCGCCAGCCGCCGCGCCAACGCCAGGTGCACCGTGCGCCGCCGCTGGGTACCAAGCTCGGCGATAATCGCTTCACGGATGCGGTCGTGGCGGAATCTAACCGCATCATGAGCCCCCGTCTCGGCCACCAGAACGCCCTCTTCCAGGGCCGGCGCCAGGCGCTGTTCGACCACGTCGGCCGACCCGGTCGCCACCGCGAGCACGCTCAGCTCGGCTCGCCCGCCCAGACAGGCCATCGCCTCGAGCACGCCTCGGCAGGCGGATGGCAAGCCCGCCAACCGGGCCATCGCAAGTTCGGCCCCCTTCGAGCGGGTCAACAACGAACTCAGGGCCGGCTCGTCCCACGACCACCCCGCCGAGGTCGGGGTCAGGATCTCTTCCTGACGCAAGGTGTTGAGCAACTCCACCGTCTCATAGGGATTGCCGCGCGTATGCGGCTCGATAAGCCGGGCCAGTACGCCAGCATCAGCGTGGCTCACGTGCAGAACCTCGGCAACCAGGGCGGCCACTCCAGACACGGCCAGATTCGCCAGATGCACATGGGTGACGCCCGGCTGTCTCCGCCACTGCGACAGCAAGCTCGCCAGCGGATGCGCCGGATCGGCGTCATCGCGGTAGGCACCCACCAGCAACAGACCCTCCACCTGCTCACGAAACGCCATGTCGATGACGCCGACCGAGGTGGGACCCGCCCACTGCAGGTCGTCCACGAAGACCACCACCGGACGTTTCCGCGAGGCCACCGCCCGCAGCGCTGACACAGCACTGTGCTGAGTGCGGAGCTGAGCCGTGAGCGGATCGCCGGCCTCCGCAGGCACGCCGAGCAACGCGGCAAACTCGGGCACCGCCGCGGCGGCCAGACCCGCATTCGGTCCCAGTGCCGCCAGCATCCGCTCCCGCAGCCCGACCAACTCCTCCTCCGGCTCCGCCAGCAATAACCGACCCAGCGCGCGAAACGCCTGGAAGATGCCGCCGAACTCCAGATCCCGCCGGTACTGGTCAAATTTGCCCGCTACAAACCAGCCGTCGTTAGCGGTCACCAATGGGCGCAACTGATCGACTAACGCCGTTTTTCCCACGCCGGGGGCCCCGCTGACGAGCACGCCGCGGCAGCCACCTGTCAGCGCATCGTCGAAGGCCGCACTCAGCGCGATCACCTCCTCATCGCGCCCGATCAGCCGCGACGGCGGCAGCAGCCGCAGCGGCAGATCCCGCGCGCCGACGCGCGGCACGGGCACCGACGCATCGCCGTCACGCAGCTGCCGCAAGTCGTGCACCACGCCGCCGGCGGACTGGTAGCGGTCATCGGGCTCCTTTTCCAGCAGATGCATGATGATTTCCGAAAGGCATTCCGGCAGAGCCGGATTGACGGCAGCGGGCGCCGCGGGCACCCGCGCCAGGTGATCATGGGTGAGCCGCAGCGGATCCCCGACCCCGAACGGCGGCGCACCGGTAGCCAGCTCATACAGTGTCGCCCCCAACGCATACAGGTCGGCACGCTGATCCACCGGCCGGCCCGTCCGCCCGGTCTGCTCGGGCGCCAAATACGCGAGGGTACCTACGATTTGGCTATGGTGCGTAAACTCCGGCCGGATCTCGGCCAGTGACGTAGCCAACCCGAAACCCACCAGGCGGGGCGCGCCATCGGACGAAATCACAATGTTGGCGGGGCAGATGTCGCGGTGCATCACACCACCGGCGTGCATGGCGGCCACCGCCTCCGCTAACGCCGTCGCCACGCGGATCAGGTCTTCGGGGGCAAGCGGTTTCAGCGTCTCCGCAAGGCTCGTCTGGCCGGCGTCGGCAAGCGTGATCGACCCGGGGTAGCGCGGCTCATCGAGCAGCTGCGCCGCGCCCACCACCCCGCGCAGCCGTTCCAGCACACCCAGCTCATGACGGAGCCGACGCGGCGCCGCGGGTCCGGTGAACTCTTTTCGGATGACCGCGCGGCCGGCCGCGAAAAGCCGAGTCACCCGCGAGTGCGGGGTCTCGCGTACCATCTCGGCCTGAACGGACTCATGCCGATCGGGCAAAACCGCGCCTTCGTCCACCGAGCACCTCACACTGGGCGATCCCGCCCTTTAGCTAACACCCATCCGCGCGAACGGTCGACAGATTCGGCCTCCTCAGGAAGGTGCGGGTATCCGGAAGGCATTGAGGATCGCGCACACGGTGTGATAGATGCCGGTCAGCACGGCGGCTTCCATCACCCCTTCGTTCCCAAGCAGCGCTTGGGCCTCGCGGTACAGCGCGTCGTCGAGACCGTGCTCGACCGACAGTGCGCGGGCGACACGGTGGGCGACCGCCTCGGTTTCCGTGAGGCCCTCCGGCAGTCCACCTTCGGCCAGGGTCCGCACCGCCTCGTCGGAGAGGCCGACCTGCTCGGCGACGGCGCAATGGGCGTACAGCTCGTAGGGGGCCTGCCACAACGCACCGACCGTCACGATGATGACTTCCCTGCAACGCCTGCTCAGCGAGGTGTTTTTCTGCTCGCTGACCGCGAGTTGGAGGAAGGCGGTCGAGATGGCCGGGGTGAGCAGGGCCGGATTGAACGGACCAATCAGTTGGCCGTCATCGGTGCTTGCCTGGAACTTGGCTCCCTCCGCCCACGGGACCGCCACGTTCATCAGCCAGTCGTAGAGCTCCGCCTGCAACGGGTGCAGCGCGTCGCGGCCGTAAAGCGGAAGCCGCCCACCGAGTCCGCTGAGTCCGCCGCCATCGATCGACATGAGTCCTCCCGGGCTTTTCCCTCCTGTGGGCCGCACCCGTTGCGGTGCGCACCGGCGTTCGTCCTGCTATGGACTGCCGCCCTCAGCATGCCGCGATAACCCCGTCGTGTCGTTACCGGCAACCGGAATCGGCATACCCAGCCAGCCGGTAGCGCGAGCGGCGCCCTTGGGCCAGATCCCCGTCGGCCAATGCCTTCGCTGTGCCGGTGTGAGCTGAACCACTCTGGTCGCAGCCACGCTCGGACGGCGGGACTGCCGCCTCACCCAAAGTTATTACGGCTAGCGGGAAGTCAAATGGGATGCTAGCGCCGACGACATCTCCGCCCGGGCTACGCAATGCTACGTGTTGAGCTTGGTTGCGGGGGATGATCGCGTGTCACGCGTCAATCAACCCAGCAGCGTCACCAAATCGGCACCGGGAGAAGAGAAATGTCGTTCGTCACCATCCAGCCCGCGGCGATGACCGTGGCCGCGGGACACTTGGCGGCAATCGGTTCGGCGATGACGGCCTCGAATTCTGCTGTGGCGGAGCCCACTACGGCGATCGCTCCGGCCGCAGCCGACGAAGTGTCGGCACTGACGGCGGCGGCGTTCACCGCCCATGGGGTGCTATACCAGGAGGTCAGCGCGCAAGCGGCGGCCATACACCAGCTTTTCGTTTCCACCTTGCAAGCATCCGCCGGTTCATACGCGGCCACCGAGGCCGCGAATGCGGCCGCTGCCCGCTGAATCAGGACACGCCATGGACTTCGGAGCCCTTCCACCGGAAATCAACAGCGGCCGAATGTATTCCGGTCCCGGTCCGGGCTCGATGCTGGCCGCCGCGGCCGCCTGGGAAAAGCTGGCCGCGGACCTGTACTCGACGGCCGCCTCGTATTCTGCGGTGATATCGGGGCTCACCGGCGACGGCTGGCAGGGTCCGTCGTCGCTATCGATGGCCGCCGCCGCAGGGACTTACGTGACATGGCTGGGCGGCGTGGCAACACAGGCCGAGCAGGCGGCCAGCCAGGCCCAGGCCGCCGCGTCGGCGTTCGAGACGGCGTTCGCGGCCACGGTGCCGCCACCGGTGATCGCGGCCAACCGCGCGCAGTTGGCGATGCTGGTCGCGACCAATTTCTTGGGCATCAACACCCCGGCCATCTTGGCGACCGAGGCTCAATACGCCGAGATGTGGGCCCAGGACGCCGCCGCCATGTACGGGTATGCCGGCTCGTCGGCCGCCGCGGCTATGCTGACCCCGTTCACCGCGCCGCAGCAGAACACCAATCCCGCCGGTTTGAGCGCCCAAAGCGCCGCGGTCAGCAATTCCATCGGGAGTTCGACCGCCCCGTCGATCGACACGATTCTCCAGCAGATCCTCGCCGACATAAATAATGCGCTGGCGCCTGACCACATCAACTCCGGGATCAGCGCGTTCGCAACGATCCCCTCCATCATCTTGTCGGCAGCCTCCTTATTTTCGAGTTCCAGCTCCACCGCCGCCGACTCAACGGCGGCGGCATTGACCGACGTGAGCGCTGGCCTCGGCAAAGTGGCGACCATACTTGGCTCGGTTGGCTCGGTTGGCTCGGTCGGCTCGGTCGGCTCGGTTGGCCCGGTTCAGGTCGGCGGTGCGGTGTATGCCGGAATGGGACGGGCAGCCACCGTCGGTGCGCTGTCGGTGCCACCGGCCTGGGGCACGCTCACCTCCGCGGCTTCCGGTTCCTCAAAAGCGTTGCCTGTCAACCTCGTCAGCGAAACCGACCTCGGGGATATGGCACCTCCGGTCAGCCTGGCAAGCGCTCCGGCGACCCTGGCGGCCGGGGCGGCCGCGCGCGCCAGGCCCGCAGCGGCCGACGGCACAACCCTGCGATCGTTGATGCGGCCCATCATGCTTCCGCGTAAGGAATACCTCGGATAGCGCACACGTGCTTCCGCAACGATGGAGTCAGTCTCAGCGACGAAGCCGGGTGCCCTCTGCCGGAAGTACCCGCCAAACCTCTGGTGTTTCACTGATGTGACTGCCGACGCGGTATGCCGAGCCGTACTTCCGGATAAAGCGTGCCACGAGGGGCGTTGGAACACTGGTCATTGGTCGCGCTGTTCGCGCTTTTGCCGCTGCAGTGCGACCTGGCGGTCGTGCAGGGCCCACGCGATGGCCATCAGCACGAACACCCCCAATAGCGCGGTTGACATTGCCACTACCTGCCTTTCCTGACTGTCTCGCAGCCGGGGGCGACGACCGGCGTCATTGCGCTGCACGCAAGGAGTTTCGCCGTCATACCGTTCGGATCGATCAGCACTGAGCCGCGGTAGCCGGTGACAGAGATTCGACCCGCATCTTTCACAATCTCAGCATCGCTCGCCGACGGCCGAAGTGTCCTCCACGCTGACGCCACTCCCTGGATCCGGCTAGCTTCAATCAGCAGGCCGCCAACTGTTCGCCAGGATCAATGACCCGCTCTCGGCGAGTGCGCACTAATCGCCGCCGGGTCCCAACGGTTCAATTGGGCGCTGAGGAGCTCCGGTGCGTTGCAGCGGCATGGGATTCGCGCAGCCGATCGCAGTCACAGTCTCGTTGTAGCCGCCGGTCCGGGCGTGGTGAATGTCGGTACCGCCGCGCATAATGCGTCCAGGTTTCGCCCGGTGCGCATGACGGTTCGGTCGGGTCTGACAAGCGCACCACGGACCCCCGCTTTGTCCAGCCAGCGGCCGAGTTCGTCCTGGGCGCTGACCGAGATGATCACGGCGCCCCGACGGCCGAGTTGCTCGCGCTGTGCCTCCGTCAGCGGTGACGATGTGACGAGAGCGAAGCGCCCCCCGACGACGACGTCGAATCGCGAACCTTCCGCCAAAACGGGATTGGGGCACAGGGTGCCGGCCAGTTCTCCCCCGCGGAAAGATTTGATCACCAAGGCGGAATCACGCAACGCAGGCGTAGCGCTGCTGGCCGCCTGCTCGCAGCCGCCTGCTCGACGCTCCAACCAGGGCACCAAGAATCGGCGCAGCAGATCTCCCAGTCGGCCACCGACGGTCATCGACCAGCCGACTCGCACCGCGAGTCGAACCAGTTTGCGGGCGTGTGGTTTTCGCTCCTGCTCGTAAGTGTCCAGCACACTTTCGGGCAGGTTCTTGTTGAGTACGCCGGCGATTTTCCACGCCAGGTTCACCGAGTCGCGCAGGCCCGAGCACAGGCCCTGGCCGATGAACGGCGGGGTGAGGTGGGCGGCGTCGCCCATGATGAACACATTGCGCTCGCGCCACTTATCGGCCACCTGGGCACGAAACATGTACTCGCACAACCGAACCAGCTTCAACTTCGCACCCTCAATCTCGCCAACCCAAGGTGCGATCAGCGGACCGATGTCGGTCACTGTCTGGAAGTCCGCCGCCGTCTCGTCATCGAGAAGCTCGAATTCCCATCGGTATCGGGTCTCACCGACACGCATGTAGGTGGCCCCGCGCTCGGGGTTGCATACTTGGTGCACACCCTCCCACTGGTCCAGGGTCACGTCGGTGTCCACGTCGATCACCAGCCAGCGCTGCTGAAATCTCAGGTCCAACATGCTAGCGCCAATCGCCTGTCGGACAAGGCTGTTCGCCCCGTCACAACCCAGGACATAACGCGAGTCCACGACGTCGGCGCGGCCGCTGACGCGGTCGGTGAAGCTTACCCGCACGTGGTCCGGACCGAGCTGGGTGATGCCGGTGACTTCTACGTGTCCCCTGAACAACGCAGCCGAGTAATTCTTGAAGTTCGCCCGCAGTATTGCTTCCAGTTCGGGCTGGTCGAACATGTTTGCCTGGGGGAAGCCGTGCACACTCTTTTCCGGATCGCGGCGAATTTCGCCCAGCACTCGCATCTCTGGGTCAAGCAGTCGCAGGCCCAGCGCCGGACGCGAGATTGCGGCGAACTCGTCGCGGACGCCCACCGCGGTCAGTATGCGGAACACCTCGTCGTCGGCGTGCACCGCGCGCGGTTGCGCGTAGACGTCTTCCCAGCGGTCCAGCACCAGCGTTTGGACTCCAAACTGTGCGAGCAGCGTGGCGGCGGTGATGCCGGTGGGGCCGCCGCCGATGACCACGACCGGCACGTAGGGCGGAATCCAGTCCGTTGCGCTCATGTGAACCGCACCGCCGTCCGCTGAGCGCCGACCGACGACGGAGCGAACTCCAGCCAGCTGATGTCGTGCACCTTGAGGATCGGATTGGCCGCCCGGCCAGGGTGCTCACCGTTGCGAGTGCCCTGCTCACTGTGCAGGTCTTTATGGACATCGAGGTCGCTCATGGCTTGCCTTCCCGGCTCGTTAGTGACGATATCATCATCCATGAGTTTATCGTCAGTCAAGTGCGCCACCAGTACACGCTCGAGCAGGTGACCACCATCGCCGCGGTGGCCGGCGTCGTGCAGCAGGCGCGGGTGGCAACGCTGGTGCTGCCAGGCATCGGCAGCGTCCGCGACCTTGCCGCCGCGCATCGGGCCGGTGCCGGCGTGGTACGGGTCGCGACCCACTGCACCGAAGCAGACATCTCCGCGCACCACATCGCCGCCGCCCGCGAGCTCGGCATGGACACCGTCGGATTTCTGATGATGAGCCACATGACCACTCCGCAAAAGCTGGCGGAGCAGGCCCTACTGATGGAGGGCTACGGCGCGGGATGCGTCTACGTCGTCGACTCGGGTGGCGCCATGACCATGAAGGACGTGGCGGAACGAGTCGACGCGCTACGCCAAAGCCTGGACAGCGCAACCGAAGTCGCCATCCATGCACACCACAACCTGTCGCTTGGGGTGGCCAACTCCATCGTTGCTGTCGAGCACGGATGCCGTCGTGTGGATGCGTCGTTGGCCGGTGTGGGAGCCGGTGCGGGCAATGCGCCGCTGGAGGTCTTCATCGCGGCCGCCTCGCGGATGGGATGGGAACACGGCTGTGACCTCAATGCTCTCGAAGACGCGGCCGACGACCTGGTCCGCCCGCTGCTACAACGGCCGGTGCAGGTTGACCGCGAGACGCTGACCCTCGGCTATGCCGGCGTCTACTCGAGTTTTTTGCGCCACGCCGAAACGACCGCCGAGCGGTTCGGCGTGGACGCGCGCACGCTGCTGGTGGAGGCGGGACGTCGCGGGTTGGTGGGGGGCCAAGAGGACATGCTCGCCGACATCACGCTCGACCTGATCGGTGAGCGCGCATCCGTCAGTTCAGGGGGAACTGGTCAGTTTTGAGTGCTTCGCGCAGCACGCGCCGGTAGCGTGACCCCACCGGCACATACAGGCCCAACTCCCGGCGGGCGGCCTGCACCACGTCGCGACGTTGGACCTTCACGTCCTCGTACTCCTTCAAGGCGGCTCGTTGGCCTTCGGGCATGCTCTCCAACCACATCTGAATTCTTTCGGTCGCGCCGCTGTCGGTTTCGAATTGCCTTACCCACTCGCCCAATTGAATCGACTGTTGGTAGGCGTAAGTGATGGCCAGATCCGCGGTCTGGAAATTACCGGTCAGCGCCAGTTCGCTGATCACCCTGTCGATCGCATCAGCTTTTTCACTCAGTACTTCTCTGCGAATTTCCGGCGGAAGCGCCTTGAGGATTTCCAGGTCCCGCCCGATCCTCAAGGCCTCGGCGTAAAGCGTTTTCATCTCCTCATAGTGGAACCGCTTGTGCTGGGACCTGCGATCGAGCGCGCCCGTGCTGAACGCTATGATGCCCGCAAAGACAACGAACGCGCCGCCGAGAAGTGTGCCTTGTCCGGGAGTCAGACTGTGCCAGAAGTCGATCCACCCGCTGATCTTCACCTCCCTAACCACGTTCGCGGATCAGAGTTCGGCTAGGGCGATGCCGGTGAGGAACTGGCCCAGGTGAACCAATTCGGTGTCGACACCGGTGCCGAGTTCGACGTGACGGATGCTGCCGCCCAGATCACCTACATAGAACTCGGACTCCGAGACGGCCGCGACGCCGATCGCCTCGCGGTATCCCGCGGACAGGATTTCGGGTGTACCGACTCCCGGCTGCACCGTAGCGCGGTTGAGCGTGTTGCCCTCGGGCTCGGCACCCCGATCCGTCCACACCAGCGTCGCACCGCCGAGCAGGTGCAAGTCGATGGGCTCGGGCAAGTCCTTCCACAGCAGTTCGACATCGTCGCGGTACTGGGGGCCGACACCCGGCGGCACGTCGAGCGGGGCACGAAAGATTCTGCCCTCCCCCGCATTTGGCGCGCCCTTCTGCGTCCAATACAGCAGGCGCTGATCCAAATCGACTGCGATGCCGACACAGTGGTTGCGTTCGAGGCGCCCCGCATCTTCGCCGACCGCCGGCACCACCAGTGGGCGCAGGTCGCTGCCGTCGAGGTTGCACGACAGCACCTGCATGCCCTCCCGGTCGCACCAGTACAGCACGCCCGCCTCGAAATCGGCGGTCAACTGCTTGCCCGTCGTGAAAGCCCCGCGCGGCACGATCGTGACGCGGTGGCTGCCGTCCAGATCAGCACGTTCCAGTGATCCGTTACGGGCGTAGGCCGCTTCGGAACGTGGGCCGCTGCCGGGATCGGGGGCACCCATGTTGGTCCAGTACACGTGGCCACGGGACTGGTCGACGACGAGGCCGTCGGGCCTCTCGTCGAGTCCGCTGATCAGGGTGCGCACGCGAGTGCCATCCAAAGACACCGCCTGCAACTCCTGTTTGCCATCGTTGAGGACCAGCAGCTCGGTCATCGGCTTGCACTCTCGCTTTCAGCCCGAGCAGCCGCACCAGCGGAGAACGAAGGCACGGCGTCGCAAATCGCCTGAATGTTGCGGCCGGCCTGCATGACAGCGCCGTCGGGCCTGACGATGGCCGTGTTGGCCCGGCCTTGCTTCAGCCAGCGCCCCAGTGCGCTGTCCCGCCCAACGGAGACCACGACGGCTCCGCGACTGCGCAGCTGCGTTTCTTGCGCAAGGCTCAGCGCCGAGGAGGTGACCAACGCGAATCGATTCCCCACCACCTGGTCGAAGTGCAGGCCATCGCGCAGAACCGGGTTGGGGCTCAGCGTTCCGGCGAGCTCCCCGCGGGTGCGGGACTTGACGACCATTGCCGATCGGTGCAGCCCCGGGGCCACGCCGTCGGCGGCGCTGGTGCGGGTGCCCGGCAGGCGGAAGTTTTCCAGCCGCGGGAACACCACCTGGCGCACCAGATCGCCCAGTCGGCCTCCGCCGGTCATCGCCGCTCCGACCGACACGGCCATCATGATCATGGCGGCCGCGTGAGCCTTGCGCTCCTGTTCGTAGCTGTCCAGCACGCTCTCGGGCAGCGAATTACCCAGCACGCCGGCCACTTTCCAGGTCAGGTTCAGCGCGTCACGAAGACCCGCCGCCATGCCCTGGCCGACGAACGGCGGCGTGAGGTGGGCGGCGTCACCGAGCACGAACACATTGCGTTCGCGCCACCGGCTGGCCACCTGCGCGCGGAACGTGTAGGCGGTGACGCGGACCAGGCGCAACTGCTCCGCCGGCACGTCGCCGAGCCACGGCTTGATCAACGGCTCGACGTGGTCGATCGTCTGGTAGTCGGCGGCGGTCTCCCCGTCGTTCAGCCGGAACTCCCAGCGGTAGCGGGTCTCCCCGACGCGCATGTAGGTGCCGGCGCGCTCGAGGCTGCACAGCTGGTGGCAGCCCTCCCACTGGTTCAGTTCGGCGTCAGTGTCGACGTCGATGACCAACCAGTTCTGCTGGAACGGCAACCCGTACATGTGCGAGCCGATCGACGCGCGGACCACGCTGTTGGCGCCGTCGCAGCCCAGCACGTAGCTGGCCTCGACGGACTGCTCGCCGCCGCGCACGCGGTCGAGGAAGCTCACCCGCACGCGTCCGGGCTTGTTCTGGGTGACGCTGGTGACCTCGACGTCGCCCCGCAGCGCGACGTGTGGGTACCGCTTGAGGTTGGTGCGCAGGATCGCTTCCAGCTCGGGCTGGTCGAACATGTTCATCTGGGGGTAGCCGTTGGCGCTGGGCTCCGTACTGCGCTTCAGCTCCGCCAGCACCCGGAAGTCCTTGTCCAGCAACCGAAGACCGTGCGCGGACCGCCGGTGGGCGGCGAACTCGTCGCCGACGCCCAGGCGGGCCAGGATGCGGTAGATCTCGTCGTCGGCGTGCACCGCCCGCGGCAGCGGGTAAACGGTTTCATGCCGGTCGAGCACCAGCGTCGGAATGCCGTACTGCCCCAGCAGCGTGGCCGCGGTGGTGCCCGTCGGACCGGCACCGATGATGATCACCGGCACGAAGTCCGGCACCGACGCCGGGGCTCCATTGGATTGTGCGTTCATGCGTAAACCACCTTGTTGCGTTGGGTGCCGAGGTCGATGGCGCCGTCGTCGGTGGCCACCGTGGCCTCGACGACGTCACCGTGATGCAGGTAATTCGGGTTCTTTGCCTGGCCGGCAAGGAATGTCATCAGATCCATTTGATGCGGGTTCTCGACCCCACGCGCGGTGAGCGCGGTGCCCACCGGGGTACCGGTGAGAACCAGGTCGCCGGCGTCCAGCTTCTGGAAGTTCGCCAGTGCCTGCAGCGCCTCAACGGGCGAGTAGAGCATGTCGCCCTCGACGACCATGTTCTGGCGCAGCTCGCCGTTGACGCGCAACTGCAACCGAAGGTCGCCGAAGCGCTTCAGCTCGTCGGCGTCCACCAGTACCAGCGCCGGCCCGACCGGGGTGAAGGTCGGGTACGACTTCGACTCGTAGAACTGGGCTTTGGTCAGCTGCACGTCGCGCGCCGACACGTCGTTGGTCACCAGCAGCCCGGTGACGAACTCGGCCAGGTTGGCCTCGGTCACCTCGGTGCCCACCGGCAGCGCGCGGCCGATCAGCAGGCCGATCTCCAGCTCATAGTCCAGCAGCTGCACGTGCGGGGGTTTGACGATGTCATCGAACGGACCGGCGACGGAACCGGAGGCCTTGCGGAAGAAGGTCAGCGGCGTCTTGGCGGGGTCGCGGCCGACGTCTCGCACGTGCGAGGCGTAGTTGGTGGCCTGCGCCACCACCCGGCACGGCGTGGTAACCGGCGACAGCAGCGTCAGGTTTTCCACCGGGACGGTGTCGTTGGAGTGCGCGGCGGCGTCGATGGCCGCACGGTCGGCCAACACCTCTGCGGTGCTGGCCGCGTCGGTGTCGATGCGCGCGGCGCCGTTCGGGGTCTGCACCCACCACGCGTCGGCGGTGCGCAGGATCGAGACGGTCATTTTCGGATCCTTACTTTCTTTTGGGTTGGGAGGGTTAGGAATTGCCAACGTGGAAAAGCCCGCGGAGGGCGGACAGGTCGAACTCGTTGTCGTGGCGCAGCGCGTCGACCATCAAGGAAACCTCGCGCGCGGTTTCGCCGGGTGTGCCAACGCCCAGGAAGTCCCTGCTCGGCGGGGGACCCCACTGATAGAGGCCCGACGCCGTCAGCGGAGCCCAGCCGGGCTCGAGGGTATTGTCGAACATGTCGCCGTCGGCGTAGTGCTCGACCAGGAAATCGCCGTCGGGGTCGCGCCAGTAGTCGAAGATCTGGCTGCCCTGGATGTGACGACCGATGCCCCAGGAGCGGAAATAGCCTTGCTCGCGCAGGTATTCGCCGCCGGCGGCCAACGCGTCCAGGTCGGCGACCTGGTACGCCGAGTGGACGTAGCGGTGGGTCGGGCCCAACGCCATCGCCAGCGTGTGGTGGTCGGCCGGGGTGGACCCGCGATCGCAGCGGATGAAGCTCATGATGGGTCCGCGCTCACGCTGGCCGGGGTAGTAGCAGAAGTCGCTGACGATCAAACCGAGGTGGTCCAGATACCAGTTCAGCGCCTCGATGTACTTGGGGGTCTGCAGCACGATGTGGCCGAGCCGCTGCACGCCGGCGGGCACCCGCGGGGGACGCTGGGTGGCGTTTGCCCGGACGGTGTCGTGGCTGGGCCCGAAGTTGAACACGTGCGGTTTCTGGGAGGCCAGCTCCGGCAGAGTGTCGACACCGGAGACCACCCGCAACGAAATCCCGCTGGGGTCAACGAGGTCAACGGTCACCCCGCCCAGGGTCTCGGGCAGCGGCCGCACGGTGGTCCCGGTCGCGTCGGCCAGCCGCAGCAGGTCGGTGTCTTCGGCGGCGACGAAAGCCGGGCCGACGAACCGCGAACGCGTGCCACGGCGGATCAGCACACACGGCGCGACAGGGTCGCTGCCACGCAGGTGCAGCTCGTCGTCGGTGCGCAGCGCGACGCTGAACCCGAACGCCCGCGCGAACGCCTCAGCCTTGTTGAGATCGGGCTTCTCGAACTCCAGCCAGATCACGTCGTGGACCTTGATCACCGGGTTGGCCGAGCGCCCCGGGTGCTCACCCGGCAGGCCGCCCTGCTCGCTGTGCAGCCCATTATGGGCGCCGATGAGTTGGTCGGTCATTGCTCGCTCCTAAAAACAACATTGATGGACGGCATGATGCTCCTTTCCTGAAACGGCTTTTAACACCAAGGCTTTTGGCGGAACACGCGTTGGCGCACCGCACTCGCCTCTAACGATGCCGCTCCCGCGTACGCGTGTCCTTGCGGCTGACGGCAATAGCCATACCCTGCTAGCAGGGTATTCGCAGTTCTGACGAAATGTCAGTTTTGGATTGCGTATCAAAGCGTTTCACTGTTCTGCCTGCGTCAGCAGATCAGACAGTCGTGACGAACCGTCGGCCTCAATACCTATGTAACTGGACCGGCCGCACTCAACACCGACACGCTCGCCGCGGCCGATGACAGCATGTTCACGCTCACGATCGTCTCGGTGATCGTCATCATCATCATGCTGCTGCTCGCCTACCGATCGGTGGCCCGAGCTCTCATACCGCTGGTGGGTGTGCTCCTCATCCTGGCGACGGCGCGAGGCGTCGTCTCGTTCCTGGTCGGGCTGCACGTCCTGGGCATCTCGTCGTTCGCGATGAACATGCTGGTGGCGTTGGTCCTCGGCGTCGCCACCGATTACGGCATCTTTTTCATCGGCCGCTACAACGAAGCGCGCCGGGCAGGACACGACAAAGAATCCGCCTACTACGAATCAGTCGCCAACGCATCGCACGTCATCCTCGGATCGGGTCTGGCGATTTCCGGGTCGACGCTCTGCCTGAGCCTCACGAAGCTGAATTACTTCCGCACCCTCGGCCCGCCCTGCTTCGTGGGGATGGTCGTCGCCGTCGTCGCCGCGCTAACCCTCGGTCCCGCGATGCTCGCGCTGGGCGGCCGGATCAAATGGTTGCAGCGAATCAGCCCGACGAGCCCGATGTGGCGCCGACTGGGGACCGCCATCGCCCGGTGGCCGGCAGCCTTGATTTTCATCGCCGCTCTTGTCGTTCCGCTGTGCGTCATGAACCTCGCCACCTACAAGGTCAGCTACAACGACCGGGATTTCGCACCCGACACCCGCGAGTCCGTCGAAGGGTACGCGGCCTCGGACCGCCACTTCCCGAAGAGCCAGCTGGCCTCCGACTCCCTCTACGTGCAGTCGGATCACGACATGCGCAACACCACCGACCTGATCACCTTGGACAGGATCGCCAAGACCGTGCTCCGGGTTCCGGGCATCACCATGGTGGACGGCATCACCCGGCCCAATGGCCGGCCCCTGGAGCACGCTTCACTTCCCTTTGCCATGGGCTCCGTGGGAACGAAGATCGGCGAGAACCTTGACTTCTTCAGGGATCGGGTGGCCGAAATCGACACGCTGGCAGACCACATGGGCAAACTCATCGAAGAAACGAACCAATTGGAGCAGATCACCGGGCGCCTGGAAGATCTCACCAACCAGCTGACTGTGGGCACGCACATGTCGCGTGAGGCGACAGAGCAAATACGCGCGGCAACCGACCAGGCGCGGGATAATCTCGCCAACGTCGACGACTTCTTCAGACCGCTGCGCAACTACCTCTACTGGGAGCAACACTGTTTCGACATCCCGGTTTGCTGGACGCTTCGGTCGTTGAACGAAACGGTCGATAATGTCGACAAGATGAGCGAACAGCTGGTGACTTTGCTGAAGGGCCTCGTCATTATCGACACGGTCACTCCGCAAATGGTTCCCCAAATGCACGCCATGGCGGAACACATGGGAACCATGGCGAAAGAAATGAAAGCCATGCAGTCGCTGACCATGACCACGCAAAGCACACTGCATGCGATGATCCCGCAGCTGGACGTCATGATTCACCCGATGATCGACATGGCGCAAGCGTTCGACAACGCGAAGAACGACGACTTTTTCTACTTGGCGCCGGATGCGCTCGAGACCGAGAATTTCAAGGTCGGTCTCGATTTCTTCATGACTCGTGACGGCAAGGGCGCCCGCTTCCTGGTTTTCCACAAGGGCGAAGCAACGAGCCCGGCGGGGATCGAACAGACGAGGAATGCATTAACCGCCGCGGACGAAGCCATCAAACAAACGGCGCTGTCCAATGCGAAGTTGGATATCGCGGGCGCCGCCCCGACCTACCGCGACGTCGAGGACTTCTCGCATAACGACCTCATCCTGATGATGCTCGCCACCTTCGCGCTGGTGTTCGTGATTGTCTTGGTGCTTACCCGCGCCCTTGTCGGCTCGATAATCGTGCTCGTCATCGTGGTTCTTTCGTTCGCCGGCGCGTTGGGCTTGGCCGCCTTGATTTGGGAGAACTTGCTTGGCGTACAACTGCATTGGCTGAACGTTCCGATCGTATTCATCGTCCTGGTCGGGGTCGGCTGTGACTACAATCTGCTGCTGCTTTCGAGATACCGAGAAGAGATTGACGCCGGCGTTGCGACCGGCATGATCCGCGCAATCGCGGGTTCCTTGAGCGTGGCGGTGACGGCGGCCCTGGTGCTTGCCGGCACGATGCTGGCGCTTCTTTCCAGCGATGTGAAAAACATCGGCCAGGCCGGGTCGACCATCGCCATCGGGCTGGTTTTCGACATGTTCATCATGCGGCTGTGCCTGGTGATGCCGCTCGCGCGGTTGCTTGGCCCCTGGTTCTGGTGGCCGCAAAGGGTTCTCAGTCGCCCAAGACGCGTTATTCCCACGGCGGCCGCTGTACCTCCGCTCTAGCGACGCCGACCGCTATAAAGGCCGAAAACTCATGGATTGCTCGATCGAGTTGAACGTCTCGCCGCAAACAGTGCACCGCATACGGCCGGAACGGGCAATCCTGGCCTGCGCGACCCGGATCCACTTCTGGTAATCGTGTGTGCACACCGTCTGGTGGCCGCCGCAGGGCGGGTGCCGTATCGCCAGCCAGCTTGCCGGTCGGCGGCAGCCATATGCGCTTTGACACCGCACCGGCTCAGCCCATGAGTACACCACCGCATCGAAGGACCGCGCGGCGCTGGTGGGGTGCGCCCCATCCGTAAGACAAGTCTCGCGACTCGCGGTCATACCGGCGCGAATACCCGCCGACGCTCGCGGTAATCGCCGAGCGGGAAACTTTCTCCGTCAACCGGCGATGTGCGCCAATACCGCGGTAACGGTTGAGTGATTCAGCTCGCTGCCTTCTCACCTGCGATCGCTTGGAGCTGCTCGAGCCGAATCCTGGCGGTGGCCTGCTGCTCGGTTATGGTGAGCTGGCCGCGTTGAGTGCTCAAGAATGTGACGGTCCACGAGATCAGTGTGGTGATCTTGTTCTGAAATCCGTTCAGGTACACCAGGTGCAGGAGCAACCAAGCTAGCCAGGCGGGGAATCCGGCGAACTGCAGCGGGCCGACCTTGGCGACCGCACTGAACCGTGACACCGTGGACATGGAGCCCTTGTCGAAGTACCGGAACGGTTCACGCTCGGCTGGATTGGCGCCTTTGAGTTCGGTCTTGATCGCGTTCGCCGCGTACTTAGCACCCTGGATCGCGCCCTGCGCGACGCCGGGCACGCCTTCCACCGCGGCCATGTCGCCGATCACAAATACGTTCGGATAGCCACGGACAGTCAAGTCTGGCAACACCTTAACGCGGCTCGCACGATCGATCTCGGTCGCCGACTGATCGGCGATCTGCTTGCCCAACGGACTCGCTGACACGCCCGCCGACCACACCTTGCAGATCGAGTCGATACGCCGGATCTTGCCGTCGGAGTCCTGGACCGTCAGGCCATTGTGGTCAACGTCGGTGACCATGGCCCCGAGCTGAACCTCCACACCCATCTTCTCCAACCGCGCCTGGGCCTTCTTCCCCAGTTTCGGCCCCATTGGCGACAGCACCGCGCGCCCCGCGTCCAGCAGGATGACCCGCACCTTGGTCGAGTCGATGTTGCGGAACGCACCCTTGAGTGTGTGACTGGCCAACTCGGCGATCTGCCCGGCCATCTCCACACCCGTGGGCCCGGCGCCGACCACGGTGAACGTCAGGAGCCTCTCCCGAAACGCCGAATCGCTGGAGAGCTCTGCCTGCTCGAACGCACCCAGGATCCGACCCCGTAACTCCAGCGCGTCATCGATGGTCTTCATGCCCGGCGCGAAGTCCGCGAAGTGGTCGTTGCCGAAATAGGACTGACCCGCACCGGCGGCGAGAATCAACGTGTCGTACTCGGTCTCGAACGTGCGGCCGAGCAACTCCGAAGTCACAGTGCGGGCCTTCAGATCGATGTGCACCACATCGCCGACTAGCACCTTGGCATTCTTCTGATTACGCAGAATGCTCCGGATTGCCGGAGCGATTTCACCCTCGGAGATGATGCCCGTCGCCACCTGATACAGCAGCGGCTGAAACAAGTGGTGCTGGGTCCGGGCAATCATGGTGACGTCAACCGGCGCCCTCTTAAGCGCTCTGGTCGCGGTCAGCCCACCGAACCCGGATCCGATGACGACCACCCGAGGCCGTTGTAGGGGTGCCAGCTTGCCTGCGTGACTGGTCATGTCGCACACCGTATGGGTGCGCGGGTGCCTCGCGCGCCGCCGCTAGCTGCAAAGCGGTTCTCTGCTAACGGGTATCTCGACTACCAGGCAGCTGGAATCAGAGCGTCGTTCGGGGGTATGGTCACCGGCTGAGTATCTGGTGATCGACTGTGCCGAACCCGGACGGGGGTGCTCCCTTTTCTCGCGCGGCAGACGTCGTCCTGGTGGCGGTTCGCCGGGTTTGGCGTCGATCAGAAGGCGAATCGATCTCCCGCACGTCCCGGGCCGAGCACCGTCCTGGGCAGGACTCATTGATCGCCGACTGCGGATCGTGGAATCGGCTACTCGGGAGCGCAGCCGGCGATGTGCGGCGCCAACACCGCGGTCAGGGTGGTCACCCCCCGCGCGGGGTGCACCGTGACGCCACCGATGTCGGCGGACCCCGATGGGCCCGACAACAGCACCGCGTACGCGGAGTGCTCGAAGGCGGGGTGCCGATAGGCCACGTGGATGTTCTCCACGATGTCGGCGGGGTCCAGCAGAACGACCAGATGCCGGGCCAGCACGGCGGCCGTGGTGACGGCGAGCTCCGTTTCGGTGAGCAGGATGGAACCTGTTTCGGCGACGCCCATCGGGGTGCGCACGACCGTGACGTCGACGTCGGCGGGTGCGGCCCAGTGCGAGAAACCCGACGGGTCAACGTTTCCGGCCACCTCGCCGGTTGCCGAACAGATGCTGCGCGCGTCCGGGAAGGCCGTCGCCAGCCAGGACTGCAGCCACGACTGAATGCCCGACGGGGTCGCGGTGACCACCGTGCCGTCGAGTCGCTCGAGGGCCGCGGAGAACAGAGCGACGAGATCCCCTGTGCCGCCGGTGAAGTCGGGAACAAGCGGTAACGGGGGTACTACCGGCACGCGGTCGCGCACGGCGTTCAGAATGTCCTCACGCGCCGACATGGTCGGCCTCCTCCGGTCCCTTGCTGGCGGCGGCAGTCGCGGCGCCGTCGCGTCCGCGGGTGCGGGCATACCACTGATGGAAGGTTTCTTTCGGCGCCTCCGGTACGTCGCGGCGGCATCCCCAGGCGTTAAGCCGGCTGTAAAGCGCTAGGTGCGGCAACACCTTCACCGCAAGGCGCCGCCCTCCGTCGCGGCGCGATAGGTCCTCGGGCGGCTCAGCAGCCCTGGCGGCCCGATACCCACCAGCCCGTCACCGCGCGAAGCGAAATCGTCCACTCCTGCGGGTCCGGCAGTTGTCGGCAGTCGTGTCCAAAAGTGCTGTCGCGAGTTAAGCTTCCGGCAGGTGACCAGGGGCAATGACAGGAAACCCCACCATGACGGCTGGATCCGCAACGCTTCGCAGCTACGACCCGATCGATCTATCGTCCCGGGCGTTCTGGTCCACCACCGCGGCGGAGCGGGAACGCTCCTTCGCCGTGCTACGGGCCGAGCGCCCGGTGAGCTGGCATCCTCCCGTCCAAGACGCACTCATGCCGGATCCGGACGACCCCGGCTTTTGGGCGGTCACCCGGCGCGCCGACATCGCCACTGTCAGCCGCAATCATGAAGTGTTCTTGTCTGGCAAAGGTGTGGTATTCGAGAACGTCCCCGAGGAGATGCTGGAAGCGACGCAGTCCTTCCTGGCGCTGGACCCGCCGCGGCACACCAAGCTACGCAAGCTTGTCAGCGCCGCGTTCACGCCCAGGCAGGTCAGGCGCATCGAGGACGCGATCAAGGCGAACGCCAAGACCATCGTTGAAGAGCTGAAGGCCGCAGGCAGTGGGGTTGACTTCGTCGACCGGTGCGCCAAAGAACTTCCGATCCGCACGCTGTCGGACATGGTCGCCATTCCGGAGTCCGAGCGTGACCACGTGGCGCATGCCGCCGATGCCGTGGTGTCATGGGCCGATGAGGTCTACCTGGACGGCCGTCACCCGCTGCAAGTCTTGGCCGAGAACCTGCTGTACCTACAGCAGCTGGCCGGGGTGCTGGCCGCGCAGCGCCGCAACCGTCCCGGCGAAGACCTGTTCAGCAGCCTGGTGAACGCCGAGGTGGATGGCGACCGGCTCACCGACGCGGAGGTGGCCGCGTTCTTTGCGGGCCTGTCCGTGGCCGCCAACGATACGACGCGCCAGACCATCAGCCACGCGATGAAGGCGCTCACCGACTTTCCGGATGAGCGGGCGTGGCTGCTCGAAGATTTCGACGGCCGCATTGGTGGGGCAATCGAGGAGTTCATTCGCTGGGCTTCGGCGGTGATGACCTTCCGCCGCACGGCCGCAACGGATTTCCAGCTCGGTGGTCAAACCATCGAAGCGGGGGACAAAGTGGTGATGTTCTATGCGTCGGGCAACTGGGATGAAGATGCGTTTGACCATCCGGAGCGATTCGATCTCGGCCGAAACCCCAACCCACACGTGGGTTTTGGTGGCGGCGGTGTGCATTTCTGCCTTGGCGCCCACGTGGCAAGGGCGCAGCTGCGCGCCATCTTCGGCGAGCTGCTCCGGCAGGTGCCGGACATCGAGACCGGCGATCCGGTGTACGTGCCGGGAAACTTCATCCACGCCATCCGCAGCATGCCGTGCACGTTCTGACGTGGTCCAGCACGGACGCCGGGCGAGAGCCCGTAGCGGCTGCTTTGAGTCGGAACAACTAATCATCTCCCGTTTCTGTTATGTGGAATGGTGATGCGAAGGGCCGTCCCGCCGCCGGGAGGACTTGCGACCCGAAGGTTTCCGCCGAGTGCCTCGATACGGTCCTTGAGCCCGATCAGCCCCGAGCCCTTGCCCGAATCGGCCCCGCCGATCCCGTCGTCCGCGACCAACAAGTCGAGGCTCTCGTCGGTTACCCGGGCCGCGACCTTCACCTCGGAGGCGCGAGCGTGCTTTGCGGCATTGGTGAGCGCCTCGGCGACCACGTAGTAAGCGGCGACCTCGACCGATTCGGGCAACCGTTGCTCGATCGTCACGTCGAGGTTGACGGGCACCGGTGAGCGGCGCGCCAGCGTCTTGAACGCCGCCCGCAGTCCGCCTGTCGACAAAGTCGCCGGATGAATGCCCCGGGAAATCTCCTGCAGCTCTTGAAACACGTCGGTCAAGCCTGAAACCGTCTCTGTCAACATGCTTTTCAAGTCGTCCCGCTCGGGTGGCACCGACTCCTCAGCCAGGCGAAGTTTCAGTCCCAGTGAGACAAGCCGTTGCTGGGCTCCGTCGTGGATATCGCGTTCCAGGCGGCGTCGGGCGTCGTCGGCGGCGGCCACGATCCTCGCCCGCGAAGCGATCAGCTCCGCGCGGGTGGTCGCGGCCGCAATTGCGGTCGCCACCAGCTCGGCGAACTCGGCGATGCGTCCCTCGGTATCCGGCGGCAAAGGGTCGGGTTGGATGGTGCCGACGACGGCCATGCCCCATAGCCGCTCATCCACCACAATCGGGGCCCCGATGCGCGACCGGATGCCCAACTCCCGAACGCGTTGGGCAATCGGGCCGGCGGCGTCCTCCCAGCTGTCCATCCGCGCCGACTGCCCTGTGCGCAAGACCGTGGCGGCGACGTTGTCACCCTCGGTGGATAGGCGTTCCCCCAGACAAAGGTGCGGCACGCCGGGTTGGGCATAGGACGCCACGACGACGATCGCTGCGCCGTCGTCTTCGAAACGGAGCACCTCGGCGTTTCCCACCTGCAGGCAACCGGCCATCTCCTCGGCCACTGCCGAGAACACCTCCGACTGACCGACCCCGCGTGCAACCAAAGTTGCGACCCGGCGCAATGCGGCTTGCTGCCTGGCCAGCACACTGAGGTTTCCGGCGAGCTCGCGCAGGCTATCGCGGCCGGCCTGCAGTTCGGCCATGGCGGCAGCGTTGGCGATGGAAGTCGCCACCAGATCGGCGAAATCAGCCATGCGAACCTCGGTGTCGGGAGGCAGGAGCCCGGTCCGCGTCGCCACGGCGGCCGAGCCCCAAAGCTGCCCCCCGACGACGATGGGAACACCCACCATGGACTGGATACCAAGCGCGCGGATGAATGCGGCCGTCTTGCCGTCCGCGTGCTCGTGGGTGTCCATCCGAGCGGGCCGGCCGGTGCGCAGAATCATCGGGGCGACGTGGTCGCCCTCCATCGGGAACCGCTGGCCAACTACCGGAGGGTTTGGCAAGTCTTGGTTGAAGCTCGCAATGGCCTCTATGACGAGGAAGTCCCCTTCGTGGCGGATCACCGTCGCGTTGAAGGCGTCCAGGCAACTAGCCAACTCCTCGGCCACCGCGTTGAACACCGCCGCAGGCTCCGCCTCGCGGGCAACAAGTTCCGCCACCCGGCGCAACGCCGTTTGCTGTCGAGCTAGCTGACGCAGGCTGTCGCGGCTGGTATTCAGCTGTTCACGCGCCGCCGCATTGGCGATCGCGGTGGCCACCAGATCGGCAAAGTCTGCGATGCCCACCTCTGTGTCGGCGGGCAGCGGCTCGCCCCGGGAGGCCACCGCGGCCACCCCCCACAACTGTGGCCCGACCACGATCGGGACGCCGACCATGGATGCGATTCCCATCTTGCGAATGCGCGCGGCCGAAACGCCCGCCGCATGCTCGTGGCTGTCCATCCGAGCGGGGCGGCCGGTGCGCCGAACCGTCACGGCGACGTGGTCGCCGTCCAGCGGAAAACGCTCACCGACGGCCGGCGGGTTTGGCAGGTCCACCTCCGGACGCCCAAGCGCGGCAATGACGATGTCATCGCCGTCGTAGCGGCCCACCGTCGCGTTGTAGACGTCCAGAACGGTGGCCATCTCCTCGGCCACCGCGTTGAACACCTCGGCAGGCTCCGCCTCGCGGGCGACCAGTTCTGCCACCCGGCGCAACGCCGTCTGATGCCGGGCGAGCTGACGCAGGCGATCGCGGCTGGCACGCAGGCGCTCCCGGCTGGCATCCAGTTGCTCGCGCGCCGCGGTATTGGCGACCGCGGTAGCCACCAGATCGGCGAAGTCCGCGATGCGCGCCTCGGAATCGGACGACAGCGGTTCCCGCTCCGCGGAGCCGGCCGAAAGCACCCCCCAGACCCGGCCATCGACGATGACCGGAACACCT
>NZ_JBKQQD010000369.1:0-49212 GCF_052144515.1 Mycobacterium sp.
TCGCCCGCGGCACGCTGTACCGCAACATCGACTCCATCGAGCAAATATTCGATAAGGTCGTCGCCGCCTTCAACGCAGAGATGCACGAGCGAGTCTCGAGGACCTTCGTCGGCATCGACGACGCGGCTGTGCGACTGGCCAACGGAGTTCGGTTATGGGTGCGCTACGCCCACGAGAACCCGGCGATGGGCCGGTTCGCCGTGCGGTTCGCGTTGACCGAGCAGTCACTGCGGGCCTTGTTCACCGGGCCCCCGATGCGCGACGTGAGCGAGGGCGCCGCCGCCGGCCGCTACCACGTCAACGAGTCGATGACTCCCAGCATCGCCTCACTCGTGATCGGCGCTACCGTCAGTGCCATGTGGATGGTGCTGGACGGCCATCAGACCTGGCGCGAAGCCGGATCGTCGACAGCCGAACTTCTCCTGCGCGCTCTCGGAATACATCCCGCCGAAGCGCACGAGATCTCGATAGCCGAACTGCCACCCTTCCCAGCGATCTGATCCACCGCAGAGTCAGGACCGCAACCGCCCACGGACTATTAGGCGCGCCGCACTAGCCTTGCGAGAGGTGAAAACCGAATTGTCTGCCGCCTCCGTGCCATTGCCGGCGGAGCTCGTTGCCATCTTGCGGCGGCATCGGCTTAATCAGTTCGGCGACACACAGTTCGCACGGGCCAACACGCTCGGTCTGGTGTTCACGACGAAGAACGGGACACCTCTTGAGCCGAGGAACGTCAACCGAGCGTTCGAGACGTTGTGCCGACGAGCCGGTGTGCGAAGCATCCGGTTACACGACCTTCGGCATTCGTGTGCGACGTGGTTGTTCGCGATGGGTGTCGAGGCAGCAACAGTGCAGCGCATTCTGCGTCATAGCTCGATTTCTGTGACGACAGGGACGTATGTGGACGTGATCGAACAGGTTCAGCGTTCGGCCGTCGCGGGCATGGATTCGCTGCTGAACCCGGCACAGTGATGGCGAACGCCGATCGCTAACGTCGTCAAAACTGTCGTCAAAAAACCAACAGAGGCCCTTCTACAATGCCGGAAAGGGCCTCTGACCTGAGCGCGCCCGAAGAGATTCGAACTCCCAACCTTCTGATCCGTAGTCAGATGCTCTATCCGTTGAGCTACGGGCGCTTGTCTTCAGTTATGTTCTCTCAACTCCGCGGAGGCGAGAGGATTTGAACCTCCGGTTCCCTTTGAGGGGAACAACTCATTAGCAGTGAGCCCCATTCGGCCGCTCTGGCACGCCTCCATGAACTTTCCGAGGGTACCCGAACCGCTCCCGGGATCCCGCAACCGCCGGGGCCATAGCGTACACAGCCGCGACATATGCTGTCGAAGTGAATGCCCGCCTGCGACCCGAGCTGGACGGGTTGCCAGTTTATGTGCCAGGCAAAACGGTGCCGGGCGCCATCAAACTGGCCAGCAACGAGACGGTGTTCGGCCCGCTGCCCGGCGTCCGCGCGGCCATCGAGCGGGCCACCGATGTGGCCAACCGCTACCCCGACAACGGGTGCATCGAACTCAAGGCCGCGCTGGCCAAGCGGCTGGATTTCGCCCCCGAGCAGGTCGCCGTCGGTTGCGGTTCGGTCAGCCTGTGCCAGCAGCTGGTTCAGATCACCGCCGCGCCGGGTGACGAGGTGATCTTCGGGTGGCGCAGCTTTGAGCTCTACCCGCCCCAGGTTCAGGTCGCCGGTGCGGCCGCCATCCGGGTGCCATTGACCGACCACACCTTCGACCTCTATGCGATGCTCGCCGCGGTCACCGAACACACCCGGCTGATTTTCGTCTGCAACCCCAACAACCCGACCTCCACCGTCGTGGACCCGGACGCGCTGGTCCGCTTCGTCGAGGCGGTTCCGCCGCACATCCTGATCGCCATCGACGAGGCCTATGTCGAGTACATCCGCGACGGCATGCTGCCGGACAGCCTGGGTCTGGTCCGCGCCCACAGCAATGTTGTTGTGCTGCGGACCTTTTCGAAGGCATACGGGCTGGCGGGGTTGCGGATCGGCTACGCGGTCGGCAACCCCGACGTGATCACCGCGCTGGACAAGGTCTACGTGCCGTTCACCGTGTCCAGCGTTGCCCAAGCCGCCGCGATCGCCTCACTGGACGCTGCCGATGAGCTGCTGGCCCGCACCGACGCCCTAGTCGGCGAACGTGTCCGGGTAAGCGCCGAGTTGCGCGACGCCGGCTTCACCCTGCCGCCGTCACAGTCCAACTTCGTCTGGCTACCGCTGGGACCGCGCACGTTGGACTTCGTGGAGCAGGCCGCGGATGCAGGGATCGTGGTCCGCCCGTACGGCACCGACGGCGTGCGGGTTACCGTCGGAGCACCGGAAGAAAACGACGCCTTGCTGCGATTTGCGCGCAGCTGGAACGCGAATCATGGGAGTACGCAATGACCCTGGCCCGCAAGAAATTCGTCGCATTCAAGGAAAGTGCCGACCAGGTCCCCGATGCCGAGCTCGACGATTTCTGGGCGAGCCTCGAGCCCGCCACCATCGACGGCATGATCGGCGAGTGGAAGGGCGGCGAGTTCGCCACCGGACACAAGATGAACGGCAAGCTCGAGAAGCTCGGCTGGTTCGGCAAGAGCTTCAAGTCGGCCGAAGACGTGCAGCCGCTGGTCTGTCTGGACGCCGACGGGAACAAGTTCTCCAACGTCGCGGCGGGCAAGGGCGAGGCCAGCCTGTGGCTAGAGGACTTCCGCGGCGAGATCACCGCGACGATGGTCTACGACGGCCAACCCGTGCACGACCATTTCAAGAAGATCGACGACGACGCCGTGATAGGCATCATGAACGGCAAAGGCATCCTAGACAACGGCAAGTACTACTACTTCTACCTCGAGCGCGTGTAGAAGCTCGAGCGTCACGCCGGGCGCGGATTGCGGCCCGTGAATGCGACCAGCCTGTCCAGGGCGCCGGCATCCTCGGCTACGGCGACCGGGTCATCGAACCCCGCCCGGCTGCGTAGCTCCGGTTGGATGGTCGCTCGGGCCAGGCCCAGGACGTATTCGGCCAGCGGCTCGGGGGCGTTGACGTCGTGTCCGACGGCCCGGGCGTAATCCCAGGCGTGGACCAGGAATTCGACCGACAAGATCCCACACGCCCCCTTGGCCAGCATCTCGCCTTTGCCGAACGGCACGCTGCCTTCCAGCCCGCGGCGATGCCAGGCGTCCAGGGCCGGCCGGGCTGCGCTGACGACGCGCCGCTCGGCGGAGTCGATCTCGTCGGTCGCTGGCATCTCCGCACCCGCCATGCCGCCGATGGCGGTGATCGAGTTCAGCAAGTGTTCGGTCAACTGCGCCACGTTGAACTGCGTGCACGGCGTCTGCCGCGACATGTCGTCGCCGGCGACGGTGTGCAGCACCTGCTGCAGCACACCCAGCGTGTCCTCGGCGCTGGCCAGCTCGTCGGGCGGCGGGGAATCTGGCCCGGGTCGCAAATCGGGGGGCATACACACCACGCTACGGTCTGGGCATGGGCGAAACATACGAATCCGTCACCGTCGAAATCAAAGACCAGGTTGCGCAGGTGACGCTGATCGGACCGGGCAAGGGCAACGCGATGGGGCCTGCGTTTTGGGCGGAGATGCCGGAGTTGTTCGCGGCGCTGGACGCCGACCGTGAGGTGCGGGCCATCGTGCTGACCGGGTCGGGCAAGAACTTCAGCTACGGCCTCGACGTGCCCGCGATGGGAGGCTCGTTCACCCCGCTGCTGGCCGACGGCGCGCTGGCCCGGCCGCGCGCGGACTTCCACGCCGAGGTACGGCGCATGCAGAACGCCATCAGCGCCGTCGCCGACTGCCGCACGCCCACCATCGCATCGGTGCACGGCTGGTGCATCGGCGGCGGCGTCGACCTGATCTCCGCGGTGGACATCCGCTACGCCAGCGCCGACGCCAAGTTCTCCGTGCGCGAGGTCAAGCTGGCCATCGTCGCCGACGTCGGCAGCCTCGCCCGCCTGCCGCTGATCTTGAACGACGGACACCTGCGCGAACTGGCGTTGACCGGCAAGGACATCGACGCGGCCCGCGCCGAGAAGATCGGCCTGGTCAACGACGTGTACGACGACGCCGAGGCCACGTTGGCCGCCGCCCAAGCTACCGCCGCCGAGATCGCCGCCAACCCGCCGCTGACGGTCAACGGCATCAAGGACGTCCTCGACCAGCAACGCATCGCCGCGGTCTCGGAAAGCCTGCGCTACGTCGCTGCGTGGAACGCGGCATTCCTGCCGTCCAAGGACCTGACTGAGGGCATCTCGGCCACCTTCGCCAAGCGTCCGCCGCAGTTCACCGGGGAATAGCCTTTTGCTCAACAATGCTGTAGCGCAACGCAATCGCGAGCAGCACCGTCGATAGCGCCAAGCCGGCGAATTCGAGGTAACCGACCCAGGCGCCGGCGTGGTGGTCGGTGTCGATGAGGTGGCTCAGCGCGTGCAGCGCCCAGTGCGCCGCGGCAAAGGCCAGCGCCGGCACCCGCCACGTCGACCACCGCATCGCGGCCAGCAACAGCAGCCCGAGCGGCAACTCGAACGACGCGTTATCGAAGATGTAGTGAGTGTTGCGGGCGCCGAACGCGCCGAGGGTATCGAAGAAGGCCACCGGCAACAGCATCATGAAGACCCCGACGGCGACCGAATAGATGCCGTAGATGACGAGGATCACGTCGACAAAGCGGGAACGCGTGGCCATACGACCACGCTAAATGCACTGCTGCTGCACTGCACGTACCCTCTCGGAGGTGACACCACACGGCAAGGTCCGCGTCCCGGCCGACCTGGACGCCGTGACGGCGATCAGCGCAGAAGACCACTCCGAAATCGACGAGCCCGCGGTCGAGCGCATCTGGCAGGCCGCGCGGCACTGGTACCAGGCCGGGATGCACCCCGCGATTCAGCTCTGCATCCGCCGGCATGGGCGGGTCGCGCTCAACCGCGCGATCGGCCACGGCTGGGGTAACGCGCCGACCGATCCGCCCGACGCGGAAATGATCCCCGTCACGACGGACACGCCGTTCTGCGTGTACTCGGCGGCCAAGGGCATCACCGCGACCGTCGTGCACATGCTTGTAGAGCAGGGTCATTTTTCGCTTGACGACCGGGTCTGTGAGTACATCCGCAGCTACACGAGCCACGGCAAGGACCGCACTACGATCCGGCACGTTCTGACCCACAGCGCCGGCGTGCCCTTCCCCACCGGGCCCAAGCCGGACCTGCGCCGCGCGGACGACCACGAATACGCCCAGGAGCAGCTCGGCAAGCTCAGGCCGCTGTATCGGCCGGGATTGGTGCACATCTATCACGCGCTGACCTGGGGTCCGCTCATGCGCGAGATCGTCTACGCGGCGACCGGCAAAGACATTCGCGACATCCTGGCCGCCGAGATCCTCGACCCGCTGGGCTTCCGGTGGACCAACTTCGGCGTTGCCAAGCAGGACGTTCCACTGGTCGCGCCCAGTCACGCCACCGGCCGCCCGTTGCCGCCGGCGATCGCCGCGATCTTCCGCAAGGCGATCGGCGGAACCGTGCACGAGATCATCCCTTACACCAACACCCCGGCGTTCCTGACCACCGTGGTGCCCTCGTCGAACACCGTGTCGACCGCAAACGAGCTGTCGCGCTTCGCTGAAATCTGGCGGCGCGGCGGCGAGCTCGACGGCGTGCGGGTGATGAGCCCGGAAAGGATGTTTGGCGCGGTGCAGGAATGCCGTCGGTTGCGGCCGGATTTCGCGGTGGGCCTGATGCCGGCCCGCTGGGGCACCGGCTACATGCTGGGCACCAACCGGTTCGGACCATTCGGGCGCAACGCGCCCAACGCATTCGGCAACCTGGGCCTGGCCAACATCGCGATCTGGGCCGATCCGGCCCGCGGCCTGGCCGCCGGCGTGATCAGCAGTGGCAAGCCCGGCCGGGATCCCGAGGCCCGCCGCTACGTCGCCCTGATGGACAGCATCGCAGCCGAGATCCCCGCCGGTTAGCCTCCGGGCGCCGACAGGGGCGGAGATCGGCCGGCGATCCGGATGGGCCGCCCGAGGGTCTCGGCGCCGTGTGTTCAGCCGGTGCTATGTCTCGGGACTGTCTCGGGACATCGCAGGAGCGGTGGCGGAGGGATTTGAACCCCCGGACGGTTTTAGCCGTCTCTCGCTTTCAAGGCGAGTGCATTAGGCCGCTCTGCCACGCCACCGCTGATAAGAGTAAGCGGTAGTAGCGTGGCCGGCATGCATGCCATCGTCGCCGAATCGTCCGATCAACTGGTATGGCAAGAAGTGCCCGACGTGTCCGCGGGGCCGGGCGAGGTACTGATCAAAGTCGCCGCGGCCGGCGTCAACCGCGCCGACGTGCTGCAGGCCGCCGGTAAATACCCGCCACCGTCGGGCGCCAGCGAGATCATCGGCATGGAGGTCTCCGGCGTCATCGCACAAGTCGGTTCGGATGTCTCCGGATGGTCTGTGGGACAAGAGGTTTGCGCGTTGCTGGCCGGGGGCGGATACGCCGAACACGTCGCCGTGCCCGCCGGTCAGGTGCTGCCGATTCCGCAGGGTGTCGACCTGGTGGACGCGGCCGGCTTACCCGAAGTGGCGTGCACCGTGTGGTCGAACCTGGTGATGACCGCTCACTTGGGCGAAGGCCAGCTGGTATTGCTGCACGGCGGGGCCAGCGGCATCGGAAGCCACGCGATCCAGGTGGCACGAGCGCTGGGCGCCAAGGTGGCGGTCACCGCCGGATCGGCCGAGAAACTCGACGTCTGTCGTGAGCTGGGCGCCCAGATCACCATCAATTATCGCGACGAGGACTTCGTCGCGCGGTTGCGCGAAGAGACCGACGGCGCAAACGTGATCCTCGACATCATTGGCGCGGCCTACCTGGACCGCAACATCGACGCCCTGGCCGCTGACGGACAGCTGATCGTCATCGGCATGCAGGGCGGGGTGAAGGGCGAACTTAACCTCGGCAAGCTGCTCAGCAAGCGGGCGCGGGTCATCGGCACCACGCTGCGCGCGCGGCCGGTCAGCGGCCCGAACAGCAAGGGCGCCATCGTCGAAGCGGTGACGGCCTCGGTGTGGCCGATGATCGCCGACGGGCAGGTCCGGCCGATCATCGCTGCCCGCATGCCCGTCCAACAGGCAGCCGACGCGCATCAACTGTTGGTGTCGGGCAAGGTGTCCGGCAAGGTGCTGCTCACAACGTAAAGTGGCGCACGCTCAGCCCAACGACGCCAGCGCACGCACCAGCTGGTCGACTTCGGCCATCGTCGAGTAGTGCGCCAGCCCGACGGTAACGGCGCCGCCCACGTCGTTGGCGCCCAGCACGTCCAGCGCGCGCGAACTCCCGTCGGAAATCGCCAGAATTCCGTTGTCCGACAACCGCTGTACCACGCGTTCGGCGGGCACCTGGTCGAGTGCGAAACTGATCACCGGTATCCGCGTCTCCGGTCGCCCAGTCATCATCATCAACGGCAAGGACCGCAACGACACGATCAGATAGTCGAAGACCCGGCTCAGATACGAGGCGGCGGATTGCATTGACAGCGACAGCCGTTCCCTCCTGCTACCGCGAGCCGATTCATCAAGTGCCGCAAGGTATTCGATGCTGGCGACCACGCCAGCCAGCATTCCGAACTGGTGCAGGCCAACCTCTAGGCGCGCAGGGCCGTTGGCGTGGGGGTCGGTCGAGACGGAGCTGAAGGTATTGATCAGCGCCGGATCGCGGAACACGATCGCCCCGATCGGCGGACCGCCCCACGCGTGAGCGTTCACCGCCACCACGTCGACGTCGGTGTCCTTGATGTCGAGCAGCCGGTAGGGCGCGGCAGCGGAATGGTCGACGATCACCAGACCGCCGACGTCGTGGACCAGCTTGGTCATGGGCCGCAGATCGGTGACCGTGCCCAGCGTTCCGGATGCGGAGGTGACGGCTACCAGCCGGGTCGACTTGCCGATCAGGCTTTCCCATTGCCACGTCGGCAAGTCACCGGTTTCGATATCGATCTCGGCCCACTTCACCTTGGCGCCGTAGCGGTGCGCCGCCCGCAGCCACGGGGCGATGTTCGCCTCGTCGTCGAGACGGCTGACGATCACCTCGTATCCCAAACCGGCGCGGGAGGACGACGCCTCGGCCAGCGACGACAGCAGGACCGCGCGATCGGCGCCCAGCACGACGCCCGCCGGGTCGGCGTTGAACAGATCAGCCACCGCGGCCCGCACCGCTTCCAGTACGGCCGCGCTGCGGTGCGCCGACGGGTGTGCGCCCGCCGCGCTGGCGCTAGACCTACGGAAGGCCGTCGACACGGTAGTCGCGACGGAATCGGGTATCAGCATGCCGGCCGGCGCGTCGAGATGCACCCATCCGTCACCCAGCGACGGATGCAGACCCCGCACCCGGGCGACGTCATAAGCCATGCCAGCCACCTTAGGCCTTCCGCCAATCCGCGAGAATTTCGCGCGACGGCAGCGAGTGCCTGAGAACGATCAAGCCGCCTCCGCGCCGTTCCCGCCAGGTCCGGCTTCGCGAGCCAGGTCACCCGGCCAGCCATACTAGTCGAGTGGGGTTGGGCTTCGGAACGCTGATTGCACTGTTCTTGCTGATCGCTCCGGGGGCAATCGTCGGACGCATCGCCCAGCTAACTTGGCCGATCGCCGTCGCAGTCGCAGCGGCGCTGACGTACGGCATGGTGGCACTGGCAATCATCCCGTTCGGCGCCCTCGGAATACCGTGGAACGGTTGGACGGCGCTGGCCGCACTCGCCGTGGTCTGCCTGCTGATGGCGGGTCTGCAGTTGCTGTGTGCCCGCTATCGCGACACCGGCGCTGAAGCCCAGGGGATCTGCGGCTGGCCGGCGATTACGGTGGCGGCCGGGGTGTTGCTGGGCGCCCTATTAGTCAGCTGGGCGGCGTGGCGCGGCATCGTGCACTGGCAATCCATCCCCAGCACCTGGGATGCGGTCTGGCACGCCAACACGGTGCGGTTCATCCTCGATACCGGCCAGGCATCGTCGACCCACATGGGCGAGCTCCGCAACGTCGAAACACACGCCGTGCTGTATTACCCGTCGGTGTTCCACGCCCTGACAGCGGTGTTCTGCCAACTCGCCGGGGCGGCACCCACTACCGGCTACACCCTGACCTCGGTGGCGGCGTCGGTCTGGCTGTTTCCCTCCAGCGCGGCCGTCCTCACCTGGTTCCTCGTGCGCCCGGTGACAACCCAATGGCGTGCCGCGGGCGCGACGGCCACCGCGGCGGCGCTGTCGGCGTCGTTCACCTCGGTGCCCTACGTCGAATTCGGCGTCGCCGCGATGCCCAACCTGGCGGCCTACGGGGTCGCGGTGCCGACTTTTGCGTTGATCGCCTCGACCCTGCGGCACCGCGATCGCATCCCGGTCGCGGTGCTTGCATTAGTGGGCATTTTCTCGGCCCATCTCACCGGCGGGTTCGTCGTCATCCTGTTCCTGTTGGCTTGGTGGCTGGGGGACGCGCTGTTGCATCCGGTGCGCGGCCGGCTCGCCGACACGCTGACCCTGGCCGCCGTGGCGGCGCCGACCGGGCTGATCCTGGCACCCCAGTTCCTCGGGGTGCTGAAGCAGGCCGACATCATCGCCGGGCACGCATTCCCCAGCTTCAAGAGCGTGAAGCAGGGCGTCATCGACGCGCTGTTGCTGCACACCCGCCACCTCAACGACTTCCCGATCCAATACGGCCTCGTGGTGCTGTGCGGCATCGGCATGGCGATCTTCCTGTACAAAAAAGTCTGGTGGCCGCCGGCCCTCTGGGTGGTGCTGACGGTGGCGACCATCTACGCGGGGGCGCCGTTTCGCAACCCGCTCGGCGCCGCCATCGAAGAGTTCAGCCAATTCTTCTACAACGACCCCCGCCGGCTCACAGCGGCGGTGACGATGCTGTTGACGCCCATGGCCGGCGTCGCGCTGTTCGCGGTGGTCATGGGGTTGATGGCCGGCGTCAAGCGATTCGCCGATCGGTTCAGGCCTTCAGGCCGGGATATGCCGGCAGCGGTGTGGGTCTGGGCCACCGCGGTAGTGCTGGTGGCGGCGACCGTGCTCACCGGCCGGCATTACTTGTATCGGCACCTGGTGTTATTCGGCGACAAGTACGACTCGGTGATCATCGACCAAAAGGACCTCGACGCCATGGCGTACCTGGCGACCCTGCCCGGCGCGAAGAACACCATCATCGGCAACTCCAACATCGACGGCACCGCATGGATGTACGCGGTGGCCGACCTGCATCCGCTGTGGACCCACTACGACTTCCCGCAGCAAACGGGTCCCGGCTATTTCCGATACATCTTCTGGTCTCGCGCCAACACCGGCAATCCGTGGGTGGTCGAAGCGGTGCGGGTGTTCAACATCCGTTACATCCTCACCAGCGAGCCGACGGTTCGCGGGTTCACCGTGCCCGAAGGGCTAAGGTCACTGGAGAAATCGAAGTCGTGGGCGGAGATCTACGACAACGGTGGCGCCCAGATCTGGGAATGGCGCGGAAATGCCGCAGCAACACACTCCTAGAAGGTTCGCAAAGGATGGTGACTGGATTGACTACCGGCAGAGACGTCTCAGACGATGACGGCATCGAAGTCATCGGCGGCGTCGATCCGCGGATCATGGCACTCCACGACGCAGAAGACGGCGGCGACTCCGAGGAGCGTTCCCTGACCGACCTGGTCGAGCAGCCCGCCAAGGTGATGCGAATCGGGACCATGATCAAGCAACTGCTCGAAGAAGTGCGCGCAGCGCCGCTCGACGAAGCCAGCCGCAACCGGCTGCGCGAAATTCACGCCACCAGCATCCGCGAACTCGAAGAAGGCCTGGCTCCCGAACTCCGTGACGAACTCGACCGGCTCACCCTGCCGTTCAACGAGGACTCCGCCCCGTCGGATGCCGAGCTGCGCATCGCCCAGGCTCAGCTGGTGGGCTGGCTGGAAGGCTTGTTCCACGGCATCCAGACCGCGCTGTTCGCCCAGCAGATTTCCGCGCGCGCGCAACTGGAGCAGATGCGCCAAGGCGCGCTGCCGCCGGGAGTAAGCAGGCCAGGACAGCCTGGATCCGGGCACGGGCAGTACCTGTAAGCAGAGTACGGTGCCTGCTCCGCACATCGAGACACGCGACGCGTGGGTCGAGTTCCCCATCTTCGACGCCAAGTCACGGTCCCTGAAGAAAGCCGTCCTGGGCAAGGCCGGCGGCACCATCGGGCGCACCAACTCCAACGTGGTGGTCATCGAGGCGTTGCGGGACATCACCCTGTCGCTGAACCTGGGCGACCGGGTCGGTCTGGTCGGTCACAACGGGGCCGGCAAATCGACTCTGCTGCGCCTGCTTTCGGGAATCTACGAGCCCACCCGGGGCTCGGCGACGGTCACCGGCAGGGTCGCTCCGGTCTTCGATCTCGGGATCGGCATGGACCCCGAGATCTCCGGCTACGAGAACATCATCATCCGCGGCCTCTTTCTGGGACAGACCCGAAAGCAGATGCAGGCCAAGGTGGACGAGATCGCCGAGTTCACCGAGTTGGGCGACTACCTATCGATGCCACTGCGGACGTATTCCACCGGGATGCGAGTGCGACTGGCGATGGGCGTGGTCACCAGCATCGACCCCGAGATTTTGTTGCTCGACGAGGGCATCGGCGCCGTGGACGCCGACTTCCTGAAGAAGGCTCAGTCCCGGCTGCAGAGCCTGGTGGAGCGTTCCGGAATCCTGGTCTTCGCAAGCCATTCCAACGAATTTCTGGCCCGGCTGTGCAAGACCGCGATATGGATCGACCACGGAGTCATCAAGCTCTCCGGCAGCATCGAAGACGTGGTGCGCGCCTACGAGGGTGAGGACGCGGCCCGGCACGTGCGCGAGGTGCTGGAGGAGACGGCGGCGGGATGAGTGGCAGGAAATATGAGTGACTCGGTCTTCGCTGTCGTAGTCACCCACCGGCGCCCCGACGAGCTGGCCAAATCCCTGGATGTGCTGAGCACGCAGACCCGCTTGCCCGACCACCTGATCGTGGTCGACAACGACGGGTCGCCAAGTGGCCGGGTCCGCGAACTGGTTGACAGCCAGCCGATCCCGACGACGTATTTGGGATCGCGCCGAAACCTGGGCGGGGCAGGCGGTTTCGCACTCGGGATCTTGCACGCGCTGGCGCAGGGCGCCGACTGGGTGTGGCTGGCCGACGACGATGGCCGCCCGCAAGACACCCGAGCGCTGGCGACGCTGATGGCATGTGCCGAGAAGTACGGCCTGGCCGAGGTATCCCCGATGGTGTGCAACATGGACGACCCGGAGCGATTGGCGTTTCCGTTGCGGCGAGGCCTGGTATGGCGCAGGCGCGCAAGTGAATTGCGCACCGAAGAAGGGCAGGATCTCCTGCGCGGGATCGCGTCGCTGTTCAACGGCGCACTGTTCCGCGCGTCAACGTACGAGTCGATCGGCGTCCCGGACATGCGGCTGTTCATCCGCGGCGACGAGGTGGAAGTGCACCGTCGACTGGTCCGGTCCGGCCTGCCGTTCGGCACCTGCCTGGACGCGGTCTACTTGCATCCCTGTGGATCCGACGAGTTCAAGCCGATCCTGGGCGGCCGGATGCATACTCAATATCCCGACGACGCGGCCAAGCGGTTTTTCACCTACCGCAATCGCGGCTACGTGTTGTCACAGCCGGGCCTGCGCAAGCTACTGCCGCAGGAGTGGGTCCGGTTCGGCTGGTTCTTCCTGGTGACCCGCCGCGACCCGAAAGGCCTGCTGGAGTGGATCCGGTTGCGCCGCTTGGGACGTCGCGAGATCTTCGGCAAGCCCGACGTGAAAGGACCGTCATGACGTTCACCGACGCGGCTGTTCAGTCGCGGACGTTCACCCGGGCCCGGGGGGATCTGGCCGCCGGCTTCCGTCGCCACGAGCTGTGGCTGCACCTGGGTTGGCAGGACATCAAGCAGCGCTACCGCCGCTCGGTGCTGGGACCATTCTGGATCACCATCGCGACCGGTACCACCGCCGTCGCGATGGGTGGCCTGTATTCCAAGCTGTTCCATCTGGAACTGTCGGTGCATCTGCCGTATGTGACACTCGGGCTGATCATTTGGAATCTGATCAACGCCGCCATCCTGGAGGGCGCCGACGTGTTCGTCGCCAACGAGGGACTGATCAAGCAATTGCCGACGCCGTTGAGCGTGCACGTCTACCGGCTGGTGTGGCGGCAGATGATCTTGTTCGCGCACAACATCGTCATCTATCTCGTCGTCGCGATCATCTACCCCAAGCCGTGGTCGTGGGCCGATCTGTCGGTGTTTCCGGCGCTGGCGCTGATCGTGCTCAATGCCATATGGGTGTCACTGTGTTTCGGCATCCTGGCGACCCGCTACCGCGACATCGGTCCCCTGCTGTTTTCCATCGTGCAATTGCTGTTCTTCATGACGCCAATCATCTGGAACGACGACACCCTGCGGCAGCAGGGCGCCGGGCGCTGGGCGAGCATCGTCGAACTCAACCCGCTGCTGCACTATCTCGATATCGTGCGGGCGCCACTGCTGGGCGCCCACCAGGAGCTGCGGCACTGGGTCGTAGCGGTGTCTTTGACAGTCGTCGGCTGGGTGCTGGCGGCCTTCGCGATGCGGCAATACCGCGCCCGGGTGCCGTACTGGGTGTGACCCGCGCCGTAAGCCATCATCGGACACTCGAAAGATAATTCGTGACATCACGACTCGCTTGGTGATCGTGGTGATTCAGCGGCCCACCGTGACCGGCGCTAGGCCGATCGGCGAGCAACGAGGATAAATTTGCCGGCAAAGCTGGTATCCCGTTGAGTCACCAGCTGAAATGCTTGTCGGATACAGGTGACGGCTGCCTCCCGATGGTGTATCACTGATTAACCACGAGTCGGCTTCGCGGGGTATCAGTGATCGGCGATAAACAAGACCTAGGGCGGCGGACGTGAGCAATAAAGGCCAATCAGTTGCGGATGCGGCGCGAAATCAGCTAGCCGCGGAACTGGATCGGCTGCGGCAGCGGCGCGATCGCCTGGTGCTCGAGGTCAAAGACGACCGCGGCATGATAGGCGACCACGGAGACGCAGCCGAGGCGATACAGCGAGCCGACGAACTCGTCGTCCTCGCCGATCGGATCAACGAATTAGACCGGCTGTTGCGCACCGGGCCTCCGCCCTCCGACAAATCGGACGCGTTGCCCGGCGGTACCGAGGTGACCCTGCGGTTTGCCGACGGGGAAGTCGTCACGATGCACGTGATCTCCATCGTCGAGGAGACGCCGGTCGGCCGCGAGGCCGAGACGTTGACGGCTCGCAGTCCGCTGGCGCAGGCCCTGGTCGGGCATAAAGCGGGCGACACGGTGACCTATTCGACACCACAAGGGGAAAACCAGGTCGAATTGATCGCGCTGAAGTTGCCCAAGTAGCGCCGCGCCGGGGTGGCGACCGGCACCACTACACTTCAACCCCGTGGAAGCTGCGCCGCCGCGCCGACACCTGAGCTTGACGACGCAGGTGTGGCGCTTCGTCGTCACCGGCGGCTTTTCGGCGATTGTCGACTTCGGTCTCTACGTGGCGCTGTACAAAGGGGTCGGCCTGCAGGTTGACCTGTCGAAAACCCTCAGCTTCGTCGTCGGTACCATCACCGCCTACCTGATCAACCGTCGATGGACATTTCAGGCGTCACCAAGCACCGCCCGCTTCGTCGCGGTCATGGTTCTCTACGGGATCACCTTCGCCGTACAAGTCGGGCTCAACCATTTATGCCTGGCGCTCTTGCACTACCGGACCTGGGCGATACCGGTAGCGTTCGTGATTGCGCAGGGCACCGCCACGGTGATCAATTTCATTGTGCAGCGAGCCGTGATCTTCCGGATCCGCTGAGCCGAGCCGCCAGGCGGTACCCTCTTTGACGATGTTGAGCGCGGGAGTTACCACCACATCCACCCGGCTGACCGGGTGGAGCCGCACCGCACCCTCGGTGGCGCAGGTGCTGCGCACCCCCGACCCCGGGGTGATCGCCAAGGCGGTGGCGCAGGTCGCTGAGGCGGGCGGGAGGGGCGTCATCGCCCGCGGGCTTGGACGTTCCTACGGCGACAACGCGCAAAACGGCGGCGGGCTGGTGATCGACATGACGCCGCTGAACAACATCCACTCCATTAGCTCCGACACCAAGCTTGCCGACGTCGACGCCGGCGTCAACCTCGACCAGCTGATGAAGGCGGCTCTGCCGTTCGGGCTGTGGGTGCCGGTGCTGCCGGGCACCCGGCAGGTCACCATCGGCGGGGCAATCGCTTCCGACATCCACGGTAAGAACCACCACAGCGCGGGCAGCTTCGGCAACCATGTGCGCTCGATCGACCTGTTGACCGCCGACGGACAGATCCGAACCATCACGCCCGACGGCCCAGATATTGCAGATGCCGAGCTTTTCTGGGCGACTGTCGGCGGAAATGGCCTCACCGGGATCGTGCTGCGAGCGACCATCGAAATGACCCCCACCGAGACGGCATATTTCATCGCCGACGGCGACGTCACGAGCAGCCTGGAAGAGACCATTGCGTTTCACAGCGACGGCAGCGAGGCCAACTACACGTATTCCAGCGCCTGGTTCGATGCCATCAGCGCACCACCCAAGTTAGGCCGCGCGGTCATATCCAGGGGATCGCTGGCCACGTTGGACCAGCTGCCCAAGAAGCTGCGCGCGAACCCGCTGAAATTCGATGCACCGCAGTACTTCACGACACCCGACATCTTCCCGAGCGGCCTTGGTAACAAGTTGATCTTTGGTGCGGCGACCCAACTGTGGTATCGAACGGGCGGCACTTACCGGGGCAAGGCCCAGAACCTGACGCAGTTCTACCACCCGCTCGACATGGTCGGTGAGTGGAACCGCGCCTACGGACCGGCGGGCTTCAGCCAATACCAATTCGTGGTGCCCACAACGGCGGTCGAAGAATTCAAGGGCATAATCCGCGACATCCAGAAGTCAGGGCACTACTCGTTTCTCAATGTGTTCAAGCTGTTCGGACCGGGTAACCAAGCGCCGCTGAGCTTCCCGATCCCCGGATGGAACGTCTGCGTCGACTTCCAGATCAAGCCAGGACTCAACGAGCTTCTCAACGAACTCGACCGTCGGGTCCTGGAATTCGGTGGCCGGCTTTACACCGGCAAAGATTCCCGCACGACCGCCGACACCTTTCATGCCATGTATCCGCGCATCGACGAGTGGATCGCCTTGCGCCGCAAGGTCGACCCCCTGCGGGTGTTCGCCTCCGACATGGCCCGACGCCTGGAGCTGCTGTAAATGGTGCTTGACGCCGTGGGAAATCCGCAGACCGTCCTGCTGCTCGGTGGTACCTCCGAGATCGGGCTGGCCATCTGCGAGCGCTACCTGCAAAACGCGCATGCACGGATCCTGTTGGCCGCCATGCCCGACGACCCCGGCCGCGACGACGCCGTGGCCCAGATGAAGGCCGCAGGCGCACGGTCGGTGGAGCTGATCGACTTTCAGGCCACCGACACCGACAGCCACCCGAAGATGATTGACACGGCCTTCTCGAACGGTGACATCGACGTGGCCATCGTCGCGTTCGGAGTGCTCGGCGACGCCGAAGAGCTGTGGCAGAACCAACGCAAGGCCGTGCAGGCCGCCGAAATCAACTACACTGCAGCGGTTTCCGTGGGCGTGTTGCTGGGTGAGAAGATGCGCGCTCAGGGCTTCGGTCAGATCATCGCGATGAGCACGGTCGCCGGTGAGCGGGTGCGACGGTCCAACTTCGTCTACGGCTCCGCCAAGGCCGGTTTGGACGGTTTTTATCTGGGTTTGTCAGAGGCGTTGCGCGAGTACGGAGTTCATGTACTGGTGATCAGGCCCGGCCAGGTGCGTACCCGGATGAGCGCGCACATCAAGGAAGCCCCGTTGACCGTCGACAAGGAGTACGTCGCCAACCTCGCGGTGACCGCGTCCGCAAAAGGTAAGGAATTAGTTTGGGCGCCAGCAGCATTCCGCTATGTGATGATGGTGTTGAGACACATCCCGCGGAGCATCTTCCGCAAGCTGCCGATCTGACCATGCGCAACGCACTGGCCAGCCTGGGCCAGATGGTCTTGGCCGCGGCGGTCGCGGCGGTCGTTGCGGTGATATCGCTGATCGCCATCGCCGGCGTGCAGTGGCCGGCCTTCCCGTCGTCCAACCAGCTGCACGCGCTGACCACCGTCGGTCAGGTCGGCTGCCTGGCCGGGCTGGTGGCCACCGGCTGGTTGTGGCGGCGGGCCCTGTCGAAGAGCCGATACCGGCTGCTGGCTCAGTTAAGCGGGCTGGTGTTCGTCTCGGCGTTCACCATCGTGACGCTGGGCATGCCGTTGGGGGCCACCAAGCTGTATCTCTTCGGCATCTCCGTCGACCAGCAGTTCCGCACCGAGTACCTGACGCGGCTCACCGACAGTCCCGCCCTGCACGACATGACCTACCTCGGTCTGCCGTCGTTCTACCCGCCGGGCTGGTTCTGGATCGGCGGACGTGTCGCGGCGCTCACGGGGATCCCGGCCTGGGAGCTCTACAAGCCGTGGGCCATCACCTCGATCACCGTGGCGGTCGCGGTCGCGCTGGTGCTGTGGTGGCGGATGATCCGCTTCGAGTACGCGCTGATCGTCACCACCGCGACCGCGGCGGTGACGCTCGCCTACGGCTCTCCGGAGCCCTACTCCGCGATGATCACCGTGCTGCTGCCGCCGGTGCTGGTGCTGACGTGGTCGGGCCTGCGCGCCGGCGAGCGCACCCCAAGCGCCGAACGTGACGCCACAGTCACGCCCGAGCCCGAACGTGACGACAGCGTCACGCTCGCGCGACGAGCCGGCTGGGCCGCCGTGATCGGTGCAGGCGTATTCCTCGGCCTCACGGCCACCTGGTACACGCTGCTGCTGGCCTACAGCGCATTCGCGATGGGGCTCATGGCGCTGGCGTTGGTCGCATCGCGCTGGCGACAGGGTGGCATCGAAGCCGCGCTCGACCCGCTGCGCCGGCTGGCCGTCATCGTTATCGTCGCCGCGCCCATCGCGGCCACCACCTGGCTGCCGTTCGTGTTGCGGGCCGCCCGCGACCCGGTCAGCGACACCGGCAGCGCCTATCACTATCTGCCGGCCGACGGCGCCGAACTGACCTTCCCGATGCTGCAGTTCTCGCTGCTGGGAGCGGTCTGCATGCTGGGCACGCTGTGGCTGGTGGTGCGGGCCCGCTCGTCGGTGCGGGCGGGCGCCCTGGCCATCGGGGTGCTGGCCGTCTACGCGTGGTCACTGTTGTCGATGCTGGCCACGCTGGCGCGCATGACGCTGCTGTCGTTCCGGCTGCAACCGACGCTGACGGTGCTGCTGGTAGCCGCCGGGGCGTTCGGCTTCGTGGAGGCCACCCAGGCCCTAAAGGAAGGGTCGGCGCGGCACCGGGCCTTCGAAAGAGCGACAGTCCCGGTGGCCGGCGCCATCGGACTGGCCGCGGCGATCGCGTTCAGCCAGGACATTCCCGACGTGCTGCGGCCCGATCTGACCATCGCCTACACCGACACCGACGGGCACGGCCAGCGTGGCGACCGGCGGCCACCGAGCTCCGAGAAGTACTACGCCGCCGTCGACGCCGCCATCCAGCACGGCACCGGCAGGCCACGCGATCAGACCGTGGTGCTGACCGCCGACTACAGCTTCCTGTCGTACTACCCGTACTGGGGCTTTCAGGGGTTGACCTCGCACTACGCCAACCCGCTGGCGCAGTTCGACCTGCGCGCCGCACAGATCGAGAAGTGGTCCAAGTTCAAAACGGCCGACGAGTTGATCCACGCGCTGGACACGCTGCCCTGGCCGGCGCCGACGGTGTTCTTGATGCGCCGCGGCGCGAGCAACACCTATACCTTGCGGCTGGCCCAGGACGTCTATCCCAACCAGCCCAATGTCCGTCGCTACATGGTCGACCTGCGGGCTGCCCTGTTCGCCGACCCACGTTTCAGCGTCCAAAGCATCGGCCCGTTCGTGCTGGCGATCCGCAAGCCGGGACCCGGCCAGTGACAGAGCGCTGATGGCCACCGACACCTCGCCTGACGCGGTCGAAGAACTACCATCGACCTCCGTGAGCGGCGCGGGAGCAAATTACCGGTTCGCCCGCCTCGGCGCTGTCGTCGCCGGTCTGCTCGGCGCCCTGCTGGCGATCGCCACCCCGGTACTGCCGGTCGACCAGACCACCGCCCAACTGAACTGGCCGCAGAACGGCACGTTCGGCAGCGTCGAGGCGCCGCTGATCGGCTACGTGGCCACCGAGCTGAACATCAGCGTGCCGTGCCAGGCGGCCGCCGGACTGACGGGACCGCAGAACGCGGGCAAGACGGTGTTGCTGTCGACGGTGCCCAAGCAGGCGCCGAAGGCCGTCGATCGCGGGCTGCTCATCCAGCGCGCCAACGACGAACTGGTGCTCGTCCTGCGCAATGTCCCCGTGGTCACTGCCCCGCTGAGCCAGGTGCTGAGCCCGGCCTGCCAGCGCTTGACCTTTACCGCGCACGCCGACCGGGTCGTCGCCGAATTCGTCGGGCTGACGCAGGGACCCAACGCCGAGCATCCCGGCTCGCCGCTGCGCGGCGAGAAAAGCGGCTACGACTTCCGGCCGCAGATCGTCGGCGTGTTCACCGATCTGGCCGGCCCGGCCCCGCCGGGCCTGAGCTTCTCGGCCACCGTGGACACCCGGTACAGCAGCAGCCCGACGCCGCTGAAGATGATCGCGATGATCCTCGGGGTGGTGCTGACCGGGGCCGCCCTCGGCGCGCTGCATATCCTTGACACCGCCGACGGCACCCGGCACCGGCGCTTCCTGCCGCCGCGCTGGTGGTCGATCGGCGGTCTGGATGCCCTGGTCATTGCCGTGCTGGTGTGGTGGCATTTCGTCGGCGCCAACACCTCCGACGACGGCTACATCCTGACCATGGCCCGGGTGTCCGAGCATGCCGGGTACATGGCCAATTACTACCGCTGGTTCGGAACGCCTGAGGCGCCGTTCGGCTGGTACTACGACCTGCTGGCGGTGTGGGCGCACGTCAGCACCACCAGCATCTGGATGCGGCTGCCGACCCTGGTGATGGCGCTGACCTGCTGGTGGGTGATCAGCCGCGAAGTCATCCCCCGGCTGGGTCGCGCGACGAAGACGAGCCGGGCCGCGGCCTGGGCCGCGGCGGGCATGTTTCTGGCGACCTGGTTGCCGCTCGACAACGGCCTGCGGCCCGAGCCGATCATCGCGCTGGGCATCCTGCTGACCTGGTGTTCGGTGGAACGCGCGGTGGCCACCAGCCGGCTGCTGCCGGTGGCGACGGCCTGCATCATCGGCGCCCTGACCCTGTTCTCCGGGCCGACGGGCATCGCCTCCATCGGTGCGCTGCTGGTCGCGATCGGGCCGCTGCGGACCATCTTGCACCGCAGGTCCAAACAGTTCGGTGCGTTGCCGTTGCTGGCACCCGTGTTGGCTGCGGTCACCGTCACTGTGATCCTGATCTTCCGCGACCAGACCCTGGCCGGCGAGATCCAGGCCACCGCTCTCAAGCGCGCCGTCGGGCCGAGTCTGAGCTGGTTCGACGAACACCTCCGCTACGAGCGGCTGTTCATGGCCAGCCCCGACGGGTCGGTCGCCCGGCGCTTCGCGGTGCTGGCGCTGCTTCTCGCGCTGGGAATAACCGTCGCAATGTCGTTGCGCAAGGGCCGAATTCCGGGCACGGCCGCCGGACCGAGTCGCCGCATCGTGGGCATCACCATCATCTCGTTCCTGGCGATGATGTTCACTCCCACCAAGTGGACCCACCACTTCGGGGTGTTCGCCGGGCTGGCCGGATCGCTGGGTGCGCTGGCCGCGGTCGCGGTGACGTCCGTGGCCATGCGTTCCCGACGCAACCGCACCGTGTTCGCCGCCGTGGTGCTGTTCTTGGTCGCGTTGTCGTTCGCCAGCGTCAACGGCTGGTGGTATGTGTCGAATTTTGGTGTGCCTTGGTCGAATGCGTTTCCGGCATGGCATTACGCCTTCGCCACCGCGCTGCTCGGGCTGACCGTGCTGGTGCTCCTGCTGGCGGCGTGGTTCCACTTCGTCGCCACCGACGAGTCTGCAAACGGGCCACCAAAAGTTGGGCCGCGAGTGGTCGGAATCATTCAGTCCCCGTTGGCAATTGCGGCGTGGGCGCTGGTGATTTTCGAGGTAGCCTCGTTGACCCTGGCGATGACCGCCCAGTACCCCGCGTGGTCGGTGGGCCGGTCCAACCTGGAGGCTCTGGCCGGCCTCAAGACCAGCAAAGCCTGCGGACTGGCCGAAGACGTTCTGGTGGAACAGGATCCCAACGCTGGCATGCTTGCCCCGGTAAACGCTTCGGTGGCCGACGCTCTGGGCGCTGGCCTGTCGGAAGCGTTTGCGCCCAACGGTATTCCCGCGGACGTCCGCGCCGATCCGGTGATGGAACGCCCGGGCGACCGCAGTTTCATCAACGACGAGAGGCTGATCACCGGCGGCGAGGCCGGCACCGAGGGGGGCACCAATCCCGCGCCGGGGATCAACGGCTCGGCTGCCCAGTTGCCGTTCAACCTGGATCCGGCCCGCACACCGGTGCTGGGCAGCTGGCGCTCCGGCATCCAGGTGCCCGCCAGGCTGCGGTCGGGTTGGTACCGGCTACCGCCACGGGACAAGGCTGGGCCGCTGCTGGTGGTGAGCGCGGCCGGTCGCTTCGATCCCCGCGAGGTCCAGGTGCAGTGGGCCACCGACGACGAGGCGGCCAGCGGACACCCCGGCGGGTCGTTCCAATTCGCCGATGTCGGGGCGTCGCCGGCCTGGCGTAACTTGCGGTTGGCGCTGTCCGCGATCCCCAGCAGCGCAACCCAAATCCGCCTGGTCGCCGACGACGAAGATCTGGCGCCGCAGCACTGGATCGCGGTCACGCCGCCCCGAATCCCCCAGCTACGCACGCTGCAAGATGTAGTGGGTTCCCGTGACCCGGTGTTCCTGGACTGGCTGGTCGGCCTGGCGTTCCCGTGCCAGCGTCCGTTCGGTCACCAGAATGGCGTCGATGAAACCCCGAAATGGCGAATCCTGCCGGATCGGTTCGGCGCCGAGGCCAACTCTCCCGTGATGGACAACAACGGCGGCGGCCCGCTGGGCGTCACCGAGTTGCTGCTGAAGGCGACCACGGTGGCCAGCTACCTGAAAGACGACTGGTCCCGGGACTGGGGCGGGTTGCAGCGATTGACGCCCTACTACCCCAACGCCCAGCCGGCCCATCTGCAACTAGGGACGGTGACGCGCAGCGGTCTGTGGGATCCGGCGCCGCTCAGGCACTAGGCAGGTATCGCCTCTCACGGCCAGTCATGGCCGCTCGTGTCCGGATTTGGGCACGAGTTGCCATGGCACATAGGTACGTACACAGCCGACACCGGCCCGGGCCACGTCTGGGCGGCGGCGAATTCCAAGCCGGCGAACATGAAAACAAGGGGCGCCAACCCCAGGATTAACGCTCTGATGAACCGAACAGCCGGACCGGCAAGTCGGGACGTTCGGTTCATGGTGGGGACCCCATTGTTGGGTTGGGGAAACACTTCTGCCCCGCTCCGGATTGACGTCGGTATGAATCCGGAAACGGGGCAGAAGTGCGTTCGGCCTACGGGACAAGCGCGCGCAGCGGGTGCGTGAGAGCCCAACCCGGGTGCAAGACGTCCGCGGCGTAGTGGCGTACTGGGTGCAGGGGCCCGCTGTACGGGACATACGGGTCTGCCGATGCGGTGGCGGGCACCAGTGATGCCACGATTGACAGCCCGACGGCACCCAACATGACACCGGCCAGCATGCGCGCCTTGGAAACCTTCTTCGGTTCCCGGGCTTCAGCTTCGGTTTCGGTGATGTTCGCGTTCATGGTTGTGATTCCTTCTCTGCCGGATCTTTCCCAGGTGGTTCACGTCGGTGGGTGTGAATGCCCCCTGGGGTCGGTCGCGGTTGGCCGACAACACAAGGTTGCCCCACGCCGCTTGTGCGATCTTGGCGAAGTTCCTGCGCAATTCTTGCGAAATTCTTGCGTTCGCTGGGACGCTGGTTTAGAGACTAAGGAGCACTTCATCGCCATAGCCGACCGCTGAGATCGGTTGCTGTCCATTGATGCCAACCGTTCGTGGGCCTAGGCTTGGGGTCCGTGGGACCCTTACCGAGACGGCGACGCGCGGGTGGCCCTGGCCGACGGGATGTTGGCTGCCTCATGACGGCACACGGTGAACCCACCCTGATGAGCATGGCCCGCGCCGAGCGGGCCGACTTCGCGGAGTTCCTGGCCACGCTGACGCCGCAACAGTGGGCCGCGCCAAGCCTGTGCACAAAGTGGACTGTCAAAGACGTTGTTGCGCACATGATCAGCTACGAGGAACTCGGCACCATGGGGCTGATCAAGCGATTCCTGAAGGGTGGGATAGTGCGGGCCAACCAGGTCGGCGTCGACGAGTTCGCCTCACTGAGCCCGCAGCAGCTGCTCGAATTCCTGCGCAATCATCTGACACCCCAGGGATTGACCGCGGGTTTCGGCGGCATGATCGCGCTCGTCGACGGCACGATCCATCACCAAGACATCCGGCGCACGCTTTGCCAACCGCGCGTCATCCCCGCCGATCGACTCACCCGGATTCTGCCTCTGGTGCCGGGCAACCCGCGCCTGGGCGCGGGATGCCGGATCAGGGGACTGCGACTGCGCGCCACCGACGTCGACTGGGCCCACGGCCGCGGGCCCGAAGTAATTGGCCCCGGCGAAGCGCTGCTCATGGCGATGGCCGGCCGCCCCGCGGCGCTCGCAGACCTCACCGGCCCGGGGCACGCCACGTTGGCGGTACGGCTGGGTGATCGCCCGGCCACGTGATCGATCCGCTCAGCCTGGGCGGATCTGGAAGGTGTACTCGCGACTGCCGATACGGATGAGGTCGCCGTCAGCCAGAGGGGCGCTGCCCCGGATGCGCCGACGCTGCACCTCGACGCCATTGGTCGACTTCGAGTCGTAGATGACGAAACCGGCCCCAGTGTCGATGATTACGGCGTGGTACCGGCTGACGTCGGTGTCGTCGTCGAAAACGATGTCGTTGTCGGAATGGCGCCCGATCCGGGTGGACGCGCCGTTCAGCGGATACTGACGACCCTTCGTGTCACGCAACCAGGCGACGGGGTACGCGCCGGCCACGGCGATATCCGACTCGGTGTGGTACACGCTCTGCTTGTGCGTGGTCAGGGTGGAGCGTTTAGCGACCACGGGCTCCTGCCGCAGGATGCGCTCGTGCAGCGCACTTACGGTCGGGCCGGGGTCGATGCCCAGCCCGTCGGCGAGGGTCGTCTTCAGTCGCCGATAGGCACCCAGGGCGTCCGATTGGCGCTCGGTGACGTAGTAGGCGGTGATCAGCTGCGCCCATAGCGGTTCACGATAGGGGTGCTCGGCGGTGAGCGCCTCGAGCTCGCCGATGACGGCGCCGGCGCGGCCGCAGGCGATCTCGGCTTCGGCGCGGGCGGTGTGGGCAGCCACCTTCTCTTCCAACAGCATGGCGGCATACGCATCGACGAAGGGGAAGTCGCGCAGGTCGTCGAGCACAGGTCCGCGCCATTCGCCCAGCGCGGCATGCAGGTGGTTGCTGGCGTCCTCGTATTGTCCCGCGGCCGCGGCCCGCACGCCCGCGGCCTTCTCTGCGGTGAAACGCCCCACATCGCAGTCGGTGTCAGCGATGCTGATCTGATACCCCGGCGGTGCGCTGGCCAGCACCACGTACGGATCGGCGCCGGCGCCGTGGAGCAGGCGGCGCAAGGTGGATATGTGGGACTGGATGCTGGTGCGCGCTGCCGGCACGGGATCGTCGCCCCATACCGCGTCGATCAACGAGTCGACGGACACCGGCCGGTTGCGGTTGATCACGAGCATGGCCAACACCGCCCGCTGCTTGGCGGCGCCCAACGGCACCCGGATGCCGTGGGCAGTCACCAGCAACGGTCCCAGAACGCCAAACCCGAGACCCGAGTTACTCATTGCGCCGCCAGCCTTCCGGGTACCTCCAGTCTTCAGCCCTCATTCTGACGGCAGTGTAACCACAACTGAAGGATCCGCTCGGCTACGGCGAGCCCGCGCGGGGAATTAGGGCAAACCCGCGATCACTAAAACGCGATTTGCCTGTGAATCGAGTGCCGGCTACAGGGCGGGCAGCGCGCCCTCTGCAACGAACTCGTGGAGCAGGCTCACCAGACGCTCGACCGCGATTTCGTTGGTCAGCAGGATGGGGCGCGTCCGGTCGTGAGGCTTGGTGGCTTCAGCCTTGAACGCGTCGAACCTGTTCGTAGTAGGTGCGGTCATGGCAGGTCCTCTCCCCGGTGCCTAAAGTGCCAGCGTTTGAGGTTCGTTCCCTTATCGGGTCGGTGCTAAACCAAATGTTTTCACGAAATTCAGTTGAGGCCCCGCTGGGCAGGAACCCCGCGGTCGGACGGGCCTTTGCGCCCTCGCTGACCATTGTTTTCCGGCCCCTTTTTAGGCAGGTGTCAAGTAATCCGTTGATGCCGCTATCGAAATGCCTGCGACGCGGTCGACGGCTATTCCAAATCCAGTCATCTCGCCGATCCCCGAGCGTCCATCCACAGGGTCCTTAGCCGCGTCGCTTACGATCGACCCTCGTGCCCCCTGACGGTGATGAGCGATCGCAGCGGCTACCGAGGCTGATCGCCGTCGTCGCGGGAATCGCGGGTCTGCTGTTGTGCGCCGTGGTCCCCTTGCTTCCGGTGAAACAGACGACGGCCACCATCCTGTGGCCGCAAGGCGTCACCGCGGACGGGCACGTCAATCAGGTCACCGCCCCGCTGGTGTCCGGTGCTCCGCGGGCGCTGGACATCTCCATCCCCTGCTCGGCGATCGCCACCTTGCCTCCCGAGGGCGGATTGGTGGTCTCGACTCTGCCAACCAATGGCGTGGATGCCGGCAAAAATGGCCTCTTCGTACGCGGCGACAAGGACACGATCGTGGTCGCCTTCCGCGATTCGGTGGCTGCGGTGGCGCAACGCTCAGCCGTCGCCGCCGGCGCCTGCAGGGTGCTGCACACCTGGGCCGACGCCGGCGGCGCGGGTGCGGACTTCGTCGGCATACCCGGCGCCGCCGGGACCCTCCCCGCCGAGAAGAAGCCTCAAGTCGGCGGGATTTTCACCGACTTGAAGGCCCCCGCACAGCCCGGGCTGTCGGCCCGCATCGACATCGATACCCGGTTCATCACGGCGCCCTCGGCCATGAAGAAGATCGTGATGGTCCTCGGTGCACTGGCGGTCCTGGTGGCGGTGCTCGCGCTGGCGACCCTGGATCGTCACAGCAGGGGCGCCACGCTGGTCAACTGGCGGTCCCCGATTGCCTGGCTGGCCCGGTACCGCCCGCGTGAGCACCGGATTACCTGGCGGCATGTCGGCGCGGCGGGCTGGCTCGCCGATGCCGCAGTGATCGGCACGCTGCTGCTGTGGCATGTCATCGGCGCCACCTCGTCGGACGACGGTTACAACCTGACCATCGCCCGGGTCGCGCCGAAAGCGGGCTACGTGGCCAACTACTACCGCTACTTCGGCACGACCGAGGCGCCGTTCGACTGGTATATGTCGCTGCTGGCCAAAATGGCGTCGGTGAGCACCGCCGGCGTGTGGATGCGGCTGCCGGCCACGCTGGCCGGGATCGCGTGCTGGCTGATCATCAGCCATTGGGCGCTGCGCCGGTTGGGCCCGGGAAAAGGTGGCCTGGCTACCAACCGGGTGGCGGTGTACACGGCGGGCGCGGTGTTCCTGGCCGCGTGGCTGCCGTTCAACAACGGCCTGCGGCCCGAGCCGCTGATCGCCCTCGGCGTCATCGTCAGCTGGATGCTGGTGGAACGCTCGATCGCGCTGCGGCGGCTGGCCCCGGCCGCGGTCGCGATCGTGGTCGCCATGCTCACCGCGACGCTGGCTCCGCAGGGGTTGATCGCGGTCGCCGCGCTGCTGACCGGGGCCCGGGCCATCGCCCAGACGATCCGGCGACGCCGGCCAACCGACGGGCTACTGGCGCCAGGGTTTGCGCTGGCGGCGTCGTTGTCGCTGATCACCGTGGTGGTGTTCCGCAGTCAAACGCTGGCCACGGTTGCCGAATCGGTGCGCATCAAATACAAGGTCGGCCCGACGATCGCCTGGTACCAGGACTGGCTGCGCTACTACTTCCTCACGGTCGAGTCCAACCCGGACGGGTCGATGGCGCGGCGCTTTGCGGTGCTGGTGCTCCTGATGTGCATGTTCGGGATGTTGGTGGTGCTGCTGCGGCGCGGCCGGGTGCCCGGGGTGGCCAGCGGCCCGGCTTGGCGGTTGATCGGCACCACCGCGGTCGGCCTGCTGCTGTTGACGTTCACGCCGACGAAGTGGGCGATTCAGTTCGGTGCCTTCGCCGGACTGGCGGGCGCGCTGGGTGCGGTCACCGCGTTCGCCCTCTCCCGGATCGGCCTGCACAACCGCCGCAACCTGACGCTGTACGTGACGGCGCTGCTGTTCGTGTTGGCGGTGGCCACGTCCGGCGTCAACGGCTGGTTCTACGTCGGCAACTACGGGGTGCCGTGGTACGACATCCAACCGGTCATCGCCAGCCACCCGGTGACCTCGATGTTCCTGACGTTGTCGATCCTCACCGGCCTGCTGGCCGCCTGGCAGCACTTCCGCATGGACTACGCCGGGCACACCGAAGTCAAGGACAACCGGCGCAACCGGATCCTGGCGTCGACGCCGCTGCTGGTGGTCGCGACGATCATGGTGCTCGGTGACGTCGGCTCGCTGGCCAAAGGCGCCGTGGGGCGCTATCCGCTCTACACCACCGCCAAGGCCGACCTGGCCGCCCTCACGTCCGGGCTCTCGCCCAACAGCTGCGCCATGGCGGACGACGTGCTGGCCGAACCCGACCCCAATGCCGGCATGTTGCAGCCGGCGCCGGGACAGACCTTCGGGCCGGACGGCCCGCTCGGCGGTATCAACCCGATCGGCTTCAAACCCGACGGAGTGGGCGATGACCTGAGGTCGTACCCGGTGGTGACCAAACCGGGGGTGGTGAACTCCGACGCGTCGCCCAATAAGCCCAACGCCACCATGAGTGACTCCGCGGGCACGGCCGGCGGGAGAGGCTCCGTCGGGGTGAACGGATCGCACGCGGCACTACCGTTCGGCCTCGACCCGGCCCGCACACCGGTGATGGGCAGCTACGGTGAGAATTCGCTGGCGGCCACGGCCACCTCTTCCTGGTACCAGTTACCGCCACGGACCCCCGACCGACCGCTGGTCGTGGTATCGGCGGCCGGTGCCATCTGGTCGTACAAAGAGGACGGCACCTTCACCTACGGGCAGTCGCTGAAATTGCAATGGGGCGTCGCTCGCCCCGACGGCACCACCCAGCCCCTCGCGGAGGTGCAGCCGATCGACATAGGGCCGGAGCCGGCGTGGCGCAATCTGCGGTTCCCGCTCACCTGGGCGCCCTCGGAGGCCAACGTGGCACGCATCGTGGCTTACGACCCGAACCTGAGTTCCGAGCAGTGGTTCGCGTTCACGCCGCCGCGGGTCCCGGTGCTGCAGACTCTGCAGCAATTGATTGGATCGCACACACCCGTGCTGATGGACATCGCGACGGCCGCAAACTTCCCCTGTCAGCGGCCGTTCTCCGAACACCTTGGCGTTGCCGAACTTCCGCAGTACCGCATCCTGCCCGATCACAAACAGACGGCGGCGTCGTCGAACGGGTGGCAGGCCGGTGAGGCGGGCGGTCCGTTCCTGTTCACTCAGGCGCTGCTGCGCACCTCGACGGTGTCGACGTACCTGCGCGGTGACTGGCATCGCGACTGGGGATCGGTTGAGCAGTACTACCCCTTGGTGCCGGCCGATCAGGCGCCCGACGCCGTTGTAGAACAGGGTGTGATCACAGTGCGCGGCTGGAGCCGGCAAGGACCGATTCGGGCTCTCCCATGAGCGTCACCACCGTGAGGAACCGCGAAGACATGGCGGCCCCCCGTTACGACGTGCGCGGCACGCGCTGGGTCGCGACGATCGCCGGGCTGATCGGTTTCGTCTTGTCGATCGCGACGCCGCTGCTGCCCGTCGTGCAGACCACCGCGACGCTGAACTGGCCGCAAAACGGCCAATTGAACAGCGTTACCGCGCCGCTGATTTCCCTGACACCGGTTGACGTGACGGTAACCGTGCCGTGTTCTGTGGTGCGCGCCCTGCCACCCGAGGGCGGGGTCGTGCTAAGTACGGCACCCAAAAAGGGCAAGGATGCCGCGTTGAACGCGTTGTTCGTCGTCGCCAGCAGTAAGCGCGTCGACGTCACCGACCGCAATGTGGTGATCGCCAGCGTGCCTCGGGATCAGGCGGCAGGCTCCGCAGGTGCCCCCGGATGTTCCAGCATCGAGATCACCTCCACACACGCCGGCGCCTTCGCCACCTTTGTCGGGTTGAACGATCCGGCAGGAAAACCCGTCGGCGGTGGTTTCCCCGATCCCAACCTGCGCCCGCAGATCGTCGGTGTGTTCACGGATCTGACCGGTCCCGCTCCGCCGGGGCTGCGGCTCTCGGCGACTATCGACACCCGATTCTCCACCACACCGACGACGCTGAAACTGGTCGCGATGGTGCTGTCGATCGTGTCCACCATCGTCGCCCTCGTCGCGCTGTGGCGCCTCGACCAATTGGATGGCAGGCGGATGCGCCGGCTCATTCCGGCAAACTGGCGCAAGTTCACCCTGGCCGACGCCACGGTCGTATTTGGCTTCTTGCTGTGGCACGTGATCGGCGCGAACTCCTCCGACGATGGCTACATCCTGGGCATGGCGCGAGTCGCCGGTCCCGCCGGCTACATGTCCAACTATTTCCGCTGGTTTGGCAGTCCAGAGGACCCGTTCGGCTGGTATTACAACCTGCTGGCGCTGATGACCCGCGTCAGCGACGGCAGCCTGTGGATGCGATTGCCGGACTTGGTCGCGGGTCTGCTGTGTTGGCTGCTGCTGTCGCGTGAAGTGCTTCCCCGGCTGGGGCCCGCGGTGGCATCCAGCAAAGCCGCGACCTGGGCGGCTGGCTTGGTCCTGTTGACCGCGTGGATGCCGTTCAACAACGGCCTTCGCCCAGAGCCCATCATCGCGCTTGGTTCGCTGGTCACCTACGTGCTGATCGAACGTTCGATGCGCTACAGCCGGTTGACGCCGGCGGCGCTGGCGGTCATTACCGCGGCGTTCACCCTGGGTGTCCAGCCCACCGGCCTGATCGCGGTGGCCGCGTTGGTTGCCGGCGGCCGCCCGATCCTGCGCATTTTGGTCCGTCGCCACCGCTTGGTCGGCACGTGGCCGTTGGTGGCTCCAATGCTGGCGGCCGGCACCGTCATCCTCACTGTGGTGTTCGCCGACCAGACGCTGTCAACGGTGTTGGAAGCCACCAGGATTCGCACCGCGATCGGTCCCAGCCAGGCGTGGTACACCGAAAACCTGCGCTACTACTACCTCATCCTGCCCACCGTCGACGGTTCGCTGTCGCGCCGATTCGGCTTTTTGATCACCGCGCTGTGCTTGTTCACGGCGTTGTTCATCATGTTGCGGCGCAAGCGAGTTCCGGGCGTGGCCCGGGGGCCGGCATGGCGGCTGATGGGCGTCATCTTCGGCACGATGTTCTTCCTGATGTTCACCCCGACCAAGTGGGTGCACCACTTCGGGCTGTTCGCCGCGGTGGGCGCGGCGATGGCCGCGCTGACGACGGTGCTGGTGTCGCATGAGGTGCTGCGCTGGTCGCGCAACCGCATGGCATTCGTTGCGGCGGTCTTGTTCGTATTGGCGCTCTGTTTCGCCACTACCAACGGCTGGTGGTACGTCTCGAGCTACGGCGTCCCGTTCAACAACGTCATGCCGAGACTCGACGGAATCACCATCAGCACAGTCTTTTTCGTCCTGTTCGCGATCGCGGCTCTCTGGGCGATCTGGTTGCACTTTGCGTCCACGAACCACGGTGAGGGCCGGCTGGCACGGGCGGTGACGGCAGCGCCGGTGCCGATAGCGGCCGGATTCATGGCGCTGGTGTTCATCGCGTCAATGGTCGCCGGCATCGTGCGCCAGTACCCCACCTATTCCAATGGCTGGGCCAACTTGCGCGAATTCGCCGGGGGCTGCGCGCTGGCCGACGACATCCTCGTCGAGCCGGACAGTAACGCCGGCTTCATGGTGCTTGTCAAAACAAAAGAGCCCGACAATTACGGCCCGCTGGGCCCGCTGGGTGGTGTCAACCCAACAGGGTTCACCCCCAACGGTGCACCGGAACGGACCCTGGCCGAGGCGGTCCGGGAGACGTCGGTCCCGCAGCCCGGCACCGACTACGACTGGGATGCGCCGACCAAGCTGACGGCGCCGGGCATCAACGGATCGACGGTGCCGCTGCCCTACGGCCTCAACCCCGATCGGGTTCCGCTGGCCGGCAGCTACACCACCGGCGCGCAACAGCAGAGCAGGCTCACCTCGGCGTGGTACCAGCTGCCCAAACCGGACGCCGGGCATCCCCTGGTGGTGGTGACCGCCGCAGGCACGATCGCCGGCAACAGCGTGCTGCACGGACATACCAACGGGCAGACCGTCGTGCTGGAATACGGCAATCCCGGTCCGGGCGGCGATCTGGTGCCGGGCGGGCGCCTAGTGCCATATGACCTGTACGGGGAGCAGCCGAAGGTGTGGCGCAACCTGCGCTTCGCGCGCTCCCAGATCCCCGCCGACGCGACCGCGGTGCGGGTGGTGGCCGAGGACCTGTCCCTGACGCCAGAAGACTGGATCGCCGTGACCCCGCCGCGGGTGCCGGAACTGCGCTCCCTGCAGGAGTACGTCGGCTCGACGCAGCCGGTGCTGCTGGACTGGGCGGTGGGGCTGGCGTTCCCGTGCCAGCAGCCGATGCTGCACGTCAACGGCGTCACCGAGATTCCGAATTTCCGCATCACCCCGGACTACAACGCCAAGAAGCAGGACACCGACACCTGGCAGGACGGCGTCAACGGCGGCCTGCTGGGCATCACCGACCTGCTGTTGCGGGCCCATGTCATGTCCACGTACCTGTCCCGCGACTGGGGCCGAGACTGGGGATCACTGCGCAAGTTCGACACCCTCGTGAATGCCGAGGCTGCCCAACTCCAATTGAGCACCGCCACCCGCAGCGGCCTATGGTCGCCGGGGCCGATCCGGATCAAGCCCTAGGGCTGATGCGGTGTGCCCAGATAGGGAAACTCCGCCAAGGTGTCGGTGTGCGGACTCAGCCCAGGCGGGGGTATCTCGCCTCTGGTGAGGAAATCCAGCCGGTAGTGGATCACGTCGTCGGTGAACACCCGGCCGTTCGGGTATTTGGCGGGCTTGGACGGGTCGAAGCTCAACATGTCCGGCAGGATGCCGTGCTCGTCGATCGCGGCAACGGCTTCTTCGCGGGTGTAGTTGCCGGTGTGGCCCATCAGGTGAACGAACATGTCGAGCCAACGGGCCCGGTCGTGGACCGGCTCGCTGGCGTTGTATTCCTCTTTGGTCTCGTCGGTGTTGAAGAAGCTGCTGACCGAGGGATGCCCGGCCCGATCGACATGGAGCAAGGTGGCGTCACGCCGCAGGCTGCACCTGCCCCAGATCCGGATGGCGCCGGCGCCTAGTTGCGCGGTCGGCAACTCGAGCACGGTGGAGAACACATTCGCTTCGGTGTTGGAATCGTGATGGGTCCAGGGTGAGGGGCCGCCCAGATGCGGTGCGGTGAAATTCCGCCCGCCAGAGGTGTCGAACAGATTCTTGATGCCGTCGTAGTCGAAAAAGAAGGCGTCACTTCGGGCGCCGGCGAAAAAGCTGATCTCACCGGCTCTCGCGACAGTGGGGGTTTGGCCAAATGAGACCTCAACGCTGTCGAAGATCTTCGTTCCGACGGGTTCTGGTGAGCGTGCCTGTTCGCCCGTGGCCATGAACACGTCGACCGTTTGCCGTCCGTCGCGCGGATCGGAGAACACGTAGCTGAATGCGATGTCATTGAGCAGGTCACCGTCATTGTCGATGGCCAGGCGGTAAATGGCATCGGGATGCAATGCGTCGGCCCGAGGGTTCGCGTTGAGGATCAGAACCGTGCGCGATGGGTCGGACGATGATTGGAATGCGTACAGATCGCACAGATCGAGTCGCTGGTCGTCAAGGGGCGGGCCAAGGCTTAGCCCGGTGAAATGGTTGGACATCAATCTCCTTTGAGGACTGCACTCTTCGAGGAATGTCGCAGCGGTAATCCAATCAGACTTCGCGTCGCGACGGGGTGAAACACTGGGTGCGTGGGCTCAAGGCGCCTCTTGATCGCATCGCTGGTCGGTGTGCTGGCCGCTGCGTGCGCCGGCCCGCCCGCAGGGAGCTCCGGGAGCCCGGGGAGTCCCCCTCCGGCCACGCGGTTTAACTATGTCGCCGTGGCGACTCCTTCGCCGCGGCGCCGGGGGTACCGGACCCGGCACCGCCCGCCGGGTGCCGCAAGTCGACCAACGGCTACCCGTCGATACTGGCGCGACGGCTCAATGCGACGGAGTTCGTCACCGTCACGTGCAGCGGCGCCATCACCGAAGACATCACCGTCCACGCTCAGCAGACAACGGGCGGTCCGGTCGCACGCCAGATCGACGCGGTCGACGCGAGCGCCGACCTGATCACCATCACCATCGGCGCCAACGACGTCGGGCTGCCCTCCGACGCGGAGGGCTGCGAGGTCAAATCGGCCGATCCGCCGCCGTGCATCAACGAGTTCGTCGTCGGCAATGTCGACCGCATTTCGCAGTTGATCACCGCGCAGTTGCCGGTGTGGGGCGCGCTGATCGACCAGCTGCGGGTCACGGCGCCGCACGCGCGGATCGTCGTCGTGGGGTACGGCACCTTTGTGCGGCCGGGCGGATGCTTTCCGGCGCAGCCGGTCCTGCCGCGAGACTCCGACTATTTGCAACCCAAACTAAGTGAACTTGATGACCTACAGCAGCAACTCGCCGCCGAGAAGGGAATCGATTATTTTGACACACGTTTAGTATCCCGTGGCCACGACATATGCGCTTCCCACCGCGACCGGTATATCGAAGGTTTTGTGACCACCGGTACGGCTGTTCCATTGCACCCCAATACTTTTGGCGTCACTGCGGTGGGAAATGCGCTCGCCGGCTACCTCAGGAAGCCTGGTCCGCGGGGTTGAGCGACTCCGCACGGTAACGAAGTTTCCAGTTCGTGAGGTTTTAGTTCCGCGAATCCTGTCAATTCCCGGTCCGGGATCGGGGAAAGTCGGGAATAGTTCAAGGGCACAGGGGCAAATGCGCGCGCTAACACTCTGCGGAACATCCGCCGTGACAATCACTTTATTAACCTCTTCGACAATTACTTTGGCGGTCGGCACCGCCGGCGCTAATCCTGGCGCGAACGACGCCACAAGAGTTGCTCTGGACGCGACCTTGAGAAATTGCGATTTCAGTCTCACGCGCACTCCCCCCATGGTCCCGAGTCCCATGCTTGGGACCGGCTGGGTCGAAATACACCACGCCGGGTCAACAGCAGTCGCGGAGTTGCATCTGGACACCCCCAACGAGCCGGGCGCCCACTACAACGTCGGCCTGATCGAGGAGCCTCGATCGTCATCGGCAAGATGCGGTCCCGGGGATCCGGGCACGGCCTTAACCGGCCTTGACACCGACGCGGGCGGCGTAGGCACGGCGACGGTTCAAGACGGTGTCCGGCCGGGCGCGACGGGGGTCTGGGTGATCATCGAACGCCCGGACGCCCACTCGCAGAACCCGGCCGAGTACTACACATCGGAATTTGTCGCGCCGGTATAAATTCCGCCCATGGGCGGTTTGTTTGGTGGCACGTCTTTTATCCGGTTTATTCGCGCCCACGGCGGCGGGTCAATTCGGGCTGCCCCGATGACGAACGCCCCGAGCAGACGGGACTTCGGTCCCTAGCTCGGCACCTCGATTCGATGGTCCGATACAGGACATCCGGCAACAACCGGCGTCAGATGGAGGCACGGCAATGGATGCCGCAGAAGAATCGCAGACCAGCACGCGCATGTTCGCCCGCGTGCTCGGTCCTTTCCTGGTCATTGTTGACATCACAGCTGTGGTGCGCGCGCCGGATACGAAGGCGGTGCTTTCGGAGTTCGAGGCGAATTCGCTGTGGTCATGGGTGGCCGGCGCCTTCGTTCTGATCTTCGGCCTCATCGTCGTCGCCGGTCACCAATACTGGCGAGGCGCCGCGCCGATCATCATCTCCGTGCTGGGCTGGCTTATCACGCTTCGCGGACTGCTGCTGCTCGCCTTCCCTAAGGTTTTCGTTTCGGTGGCCAACAGCATGAGCGGAGCGCAAGCATGGTGGGTGACGCTCTGCATCGCTTTCGCCCTGGTCGGGCTGTACCTGACGTATGTGGGCTGGGCTCCTGAGCCCAGCCGGTCGACATCACGGACGGCTAGAACCGGCCGGGATCTGCCGCGAGCCGCGTGATTGCGCAAAGGGCATAGGCATGATGGCCACAGAGCACAGGCGGGGCCAAGCGCATGCCGAATGGACCGCGGAAATTCCCTCCGCGGTGGAAGCTGACGTCGGCGGCGGGTTGGACTCGTCGGCAGCCGTCGCCGATGTGGCGGCGGAGGACATAGAACCATTGGCGCGCGGCATGGGGGTGCTGGTTGTGAAGCGGGGCCTCTACGCCGGATCGCACTTCCGATTGGATCGGCCCGTCATGACCGCCGGCAGGCATCCCGAAAGTGACATCTACCTCGACGACATCACAGTGAGCCGCAGGCACGCCGAGTTTCGAAGGGAGAACGGCAAATTCCAAGTCGTCGACCTCGGCAGCCTGAACAGCACCTACGTCAACCGCGAACCCATCGACTCGGCGGTGCTGGCGGATGGCGATGAAGTCCAGATCGGCAACTTTCGTCTGGTCTTCTTCGCCGGACCACCGATGAATTGACACCCTTCACCGAGCGTGCCGACTGTAATACCGTCGCGGACATGAGTGAGTACGATTCCGAGGCCGTCGACCGGCTGCCTTTTTCGACTCCGGAAAAGTCGCAGCGCTACCAGACCGACAATTACCGCGGGGCCGTCGGCCTGAATTGGTACCTCACCGATCCGACGCTGCGGTCCACGATGGGCTACTACCTGCCGCCCGATGAGCTGGCTGTTGTCGAGCCTCAGTTGATCAGCATCGGTGCGCTGATGGGCGGTCCGGTGGCGCGGTGGGCAGATGAGACCGACCGCAACCCGCCGCGGCTGGAGCGCTACGACCGGTGGGGGCACGACATCAGCCGGGTCGTCATGCCGGCGTCGTTCACCGAGTCGAAGCGGGCGGTCCTGGATGCGCAGAAGACGCTTCGCACCGAGGCGCGGGCCGCCAAGGTGGGTTCACCGCTGGCGATGTTCGCGTCCAACTATCTGCTCAACCAAGCCGACATCGGGATGGGCTGCGCGCTCGGCACCGGCGGCGGCATGGTGCAGTCGCTGGTCGCCGCCTACGCGCCCGCCGATGTCAAGGAGCATGTGCTGGGCAAGTTCGAGTCCGGTGAATGGGCGGGCGAGACGGCGCAGCTGCTGACCGAGCGCACCGGCGGCTCCGATCTGGGAGCGCTCGAAACGACGGCGACACAAAGCGGCGACGGCTTCACGTGGATACTCAATGGCTTCAAGTGGTTCGCGTCCAACTGCGCGGGCGAGGCGTTTGTCGTGCTGGCAAAACCGGAGGGCGCCCCCGACTCCACCCGTGGCGTCGCCAATTTCCTCGTGCTGCGCACCCGCCGCGACGGTTCACGCAACGGGGTGCGCGTGCGGCGTTTGAAGGACAAGCTGGGCACTCGCTCGGTGGCCTCCGGTGAGGTCGAGTTCGTCGACGCCGAGGCGTTTCTGCTGTCCGGTGAACCGTCCGCGGACGCGGGCCCGTCCGACGGCAAGGGCCTTGGCCGGATGATGGAGCTGACCAACGCGGCGCGGCTGGGTATCGCCTTGTTCGGGCTCGCCAACGCGCGTCGCGCCCTAGTCGAATCGCTGTGCTATGCCCGCCAGCGGCGGGCATTCGGCGGGGCTTTGATCGACAAGCCGCTGATGCGGCGCAAGCTGGCCGAGATGATCTTCGACGTCGAAGCGGCCCTCGCGTTGGTGTTCGACGGCACCGGGGCGACCAACCACCGCCAGCCGCGCGGCATGCGTCAGCGCATCGCGGTACCGGTCACCAAGCTCAAGGTGTGCCGGCTCGGGATCACCGCGGCATCGGACGCCATCGAGATCCACGGCGGCAACGGCTACATCGAAACATGGCCGGTGGCAAGGATTTTGCGCGACGCGCAGGTGAACACCATCTGGGAGGGCCCCGACAACATTCTGTGCCTCGACGTGCGGCGCGGCGTCGAACAGACCCGCGCGCACGAGACGCTGTTGGCGCGCGTGCGCGACGCGGTGTCGGTCTCCGACGATGACGAGACCACTCGCTTGGTCGGCAGCCGCATCGAGGACCTCGACGCGGCGATCACCGCGTGGACGAAACTGGACCGCAACGTGGCCGAGGCGCGGTTGTTCCCGCTGGCCCAATTCATGGGCGACGTCTACGCCGGTGCCTTGCTCACCGAGCAAGCCGCCTGGGAGCGGGAAACCCTTGGCTCAGAACGCAAGTCACTCGTCGCCCGGCTGTACGCGTTGCGGTATCTCGCCGATCGCGGGCCGCTGCGCGGCATCGACACCGACTCCGACGAGGGGCTGGATCGCTTCGACGAACTCGTCGACGGCGCACTGCGGATGTAGCGCTCGCCGTTGGAACTAGATCGGAAGCAGCGAGTGCTTGCGCCCCACCCGCCACCACAGCTGCTTGTCTCGCAACAGATGTAGCGACTTGCGCAGCAGCAGCCGGGTTTGGTGCGGGTCGATGACCGCGTCGATGAACCCACGCTCGGCGGCGATCCACGGGATGGCCATGTTGAGGTTGTAGCCCTCGACGAAGTCTTTCTTGATCGCCTGCGCCTCGGGCGTAGTCGGGTCGGGGAACCGCTTCATCAGCAGCTGCGCCGCACCCTCGGCGCCGATCACCGCGATGCGCGCAGTGGGCCAGGCGAAGTTGAAATCCGCGGTCAGCTGCCGGGAGCCCATCACCGCATACGCGCCACCGTAGGACTTGCGGATCGTGATCGTCACCTTCGGCACGTCAGCTTCCACCACGGCAGATAGGAAACGCCCGCCGCGCTTGATGATGCCGTTCTTCTCCTGCTCGGCCCCCGGCAAGAAGCCGGGTGTGTCGACGACGAACACCAAGGGGATTTCGAACATGTCGCAGAACCGGATGAACCGGGTGGCCTTGTCGGAGGCTTCGTTGTCGATCGACCCAGACAGGTGCATGGGCTGGTTGGCCACCACACCGACCGGATGGCCGTCGACCCGGGCGAACCCAGTGATGATCGCCGGCCCGCCCTGCGCGGCGACGTCGAGGAAGTCGCCGTCGTCGAAGATCCGCAGCAGCATCTCGTGCATGTCGTAGGCCATGTTGTCGGAATCCGGCACGATCGAGTCGAGTTCCAGGTCGGTCGGGGTGATCTCCGGCTCCAGCCCGGGGTTGACGATCGGCGGTCTGTCGAAGCAGTTGGACGGCAGGAACGACAAGAAGTCACGGACGTACTGGAATGCCTCGGCCTCGGAGTCGACAACCTGATGAATGTTGCCGTAGCGGGCCTGGGCGTCGGCGCCACCCAGCTCGTCGAGGGTAACCTCTTCGCCGGTGACTTCCTGGATCACGTCGGGCCCGGTGACAAAGAAATAGCCCTGGTCGCGCACCGCGACGAGAAGATCGTCCTGGATCGGCGAATAGACCGCTCCCCCAGCGCATTTGCCAAAGATGAGGGAGATCTGCGGCACAATCCCAGACAACAATTCGTGGCGGCGGCCCAGCTCGGCGTACCACGCCAGCGAGGTGACCGCGTCCTGGATCCGGGCGCCACCCGAGTCCTGGATGCCGATGATCGGGCACCCGACAATCGCGCACCACTCCATCAGCCGCGCCACCTTGCGGCCAAACATCTCGCCGACCGTGCCCTGAAACACCGTCTGGTCGTGGGAGAACACCCCGACCGGCCGGCCGTCGATCATGGCGTGCCCGGTGACAACCCCGTCGCCGTACAACGCGTTGGGATCGCCCGGGGTACGGGCCAGCGCACCGGTCTCCAGGAAGGTGCCCGGATCGACCAGCGCATGGACGCGGGCGCGGGCACTCGGGATGCCCTTCTTTTCGCGCTTGGCGGCGGCCTTCTCACCGCCGGGCTCTTTGGCCAACTCCAGGCGAGCGCGGAGCTCGGCCAGCTTCTCCGCGGTGCTGTGCTGGATGGGAGCTGGCGCCATCTCCGTCACTACTTGCCGACCTCAGTTGTCCGGCTGCGTTCTGACTCGATCGCATGCTCGATCTCGTTCAAAGCCTGGCTCATGTGTTCGCCCACCTTCGCGATGATCGGCTCATCGATGGCCTGAATGTGCTCGCCACCGATCGGCACGATCTCGAGGTCGGAAACATACTCGCCCCAGCCGCCGTCCGGTTTGCGAACGGCGTACCGCGGCTCGAACATGATCGCGTCGTCATGGTAGCGATCGGCCATGTAGAGGGTGACATGCCCGTCGTATGGCTGGATCTGGGCGGTGTCGATCGCTCGGTTGTCCAGGTACGACGTGCGCTGGTGCTCGATGATCCCGGCCGGGATCTGCACCCCGCTCTGACTCACGGCATCCAGCACGAACCGGATCTGCCCCTCGTCGTCCAGCTCCTCGAGCTGTTCGTAGGGGATCGCCGGGATGGTGACGTTGAAGGTCCTCTCGGCAAACCGGGCGTAGCGGTCCCAGCGCTTGCGGACCTCCTCTTTGGTCTGCGGGACCTCCTCGCCGGCGCGCACCGCGTCGATCAAGCCCACCCACTGGACGTCCTTGCCGAGCCGCTTGAGCCCGATCGCGCACGCGTAGGCCAGCACACCGCCCAGCGACCAGCCGGCCAGGATGTAGGGGCCGTCGCCCTGCATCTCGATCAGCTTCGGAACGTATTGCGCCGCACGCTCTTCGATCGACCCCTCGACGCGTTCGAATCCGTACATCGGGGTGTCGGCCGGCAACCGGTTGAGCAGCGGCTCGTACACCACCGTCGAGCCGCCGGCCGGATGGAACACGAACACCGGGGGTTTCGAACTGCCCTCGGCCCGAGGCCGGAGGGTGCGGACGAACCCGTCGATCTGCCCCGCCTCCAGGTAGACGCGCACCTTCTCGGCGAGCGCCTCGATGTTCTCCGACGTCAACACGTCCTCGGCGGTGATCGGACCTTCGGCGCGCTCGGAGAGCCGCTGCGCCATCTTCGCGGCGCTGTCGTCGTCCAGCTTGGGCAGCGTGTTGAAAATGCCGCCCGGGGACTTGCCGGTGACGATCGCCCAGGTGGCGAAGGTGACCCGCTCGGCGGCGTCACGCGGAGGAATGTCGGCGTTGAGCGCCTTGGCAACCACTTCTTGGTTGAGCGCCTCGGCCGCCCCCTTCAGATCCGGAGCCTGACTCGGCTGCCCGCCGTTGGCTGTGGACCCAGAGGGCCCAGAGGGCCCTGAGGGATCCGTCGGCGGCGGCGGAATCGGCAGGTCCGACACCGGCGGCGGGGGCGCCTGCTCGGGCTCGGCAGCCGCTTCGGGCTCCGTCTTGGGCCCGCCGTGCAGCAGCTCGGCTTGCGCCCTGGCGATCTCCTCGGCCGTCTGAGTCCTCTGGTGCTCGTGCAGCTGCTCGACCTCGTCGCGGTGCTCGATCGCGTACTCGATCAGCTTCTCGACGTTGTAGAGGTTCGCGTCCCGCACCGCGGTGAGCTGGATCGGCGGCAGGTCGAAGTCGTACTCGACGCGGTTCTTGATCCGCACCGCCATCAGCGAGTCCAGACCCAGCTCGATCAGCGGCACCTCCCACGGCAGGTCCTCGGGCTCGTAGCCCATGGCCGCCGCGACGATCGTGCCCAGCCGCTCGGCGATGGTTTCGCCGGACTCCGGCGACCACTTGGTGAAGCCGGCCGGCATGTAGCGGGTGGTCAGGCTGTCCGCGAGCGTTTCGGCGTCGTGGTCCTCGCCGGCACTGATCGCGGCCGCCCGCGGATCCCCGCCGGGCGCATCGCTGACCGGCGCGACGATGGTTGGCTCGGCCGTGATGGCCGTGCCGGCGCCGACTTGGGCATAAGTGGTCGGCAGCACCGACGCGACGCCGCCGCGGCTCACCAGCGCGTCGTACACCAGCGTGAAGGACTCGTCGACACGCGCGTGCACCTGGACCGACGCGCCGCCGGGGTGACGGGTCAGCGTCGTGACCAGTCGGGAACCGTACGCGGGCACCGCCCGCTGCTCGGCGGCGGTCAGCTGCGCATCCGGGATGACTTGGGCCGCAGCGAGCTTCACCAGGTCGGCCAGATCCGTGGTGGTGCGGGGCGCGTATTCCCAGACGTGGCGGCCGTCCGGCAGCGCGACGTGGGACCCCGGCGGGAGCACCGAGCCGTCGCCGGAGAAGTGCACATCCAGCCAGTGCTCTTTGCGCTTGAATCGAGTCGGCGGGATGTTCGCGTAATCTTCTGGTCCGGCGGGCCCCCTGGCGGCGCTGAATAGCGTCCGGGGGTCCAGGTCGTGGCCGTACACGTAGAGCTGGGCCAGGGTCGACGTGATCGACTCGACCTCGTCCTGCTTGCGGGCCAGCGTCGGGATCAGCTGGGCGTCGTGCAGCCCGGCGTCCGCCGTCGTCAGACCCACCTGCATCAGCGCCACCGGGTTGGGCGCCAGCTCCAGGAAGGTGGTGTGGCCGCTGTCGACGGCGTTGCGGATGCCGTGGGTGAAGTAGACGCTGTGCCGCAGCCCCTTCTTCCAGTACTCGACGTCGTGGATCGGGTCGCTGCCGGGCTTGACGTAGCTGCCCTCGTGCACCGTCGAGTAGATCCCCGCGGTCGGGCTCATCGGCTTGATGCCCTGCAGCTCCGCGGTGAGCTCGCCGAGCAGCGGGTCCATCTGCGACGTGTGGCTGGCGCCCTTGGTCTGGAACTTGCGGGCGAACTTCCCCTCCGATTCCGCGCGGGCGATGATCGCGTCCACCTGTTCGGGCGGGCCGCCGATGACGGTCTGGGTGGGAGCGGCGTAAACGCACACCTCCAGGTCAGGGAAGTCGGAGAACACCGTCTTGATCTCGTCGGCGGAGTACTCCACCAGCGCCATCAGCCGGATGTACTCACCGAAGAGCATCGCCTCGCCCTCGCCCATCAGGTGCGAGCGCGAGCAGATCGCCCGGGTGGCGTCGGGCAGCGACAGGCCGCCGGCGAAGTACGCCGACGCCGCCTCGCCCAGCGACTGGCCGACGACCGCGGCGGGTTTGGCGCCGTGGTGCTTGAGCAGCTCGCCCAGGGCGATCTGGATCGCGAAGATGGTGACCTGGGTTGTCTCGATGCCGTAGTCCTGCGAGTCGTCCAGGATCAGCTCGAGCACCGAATAGCCGAGCTCGTCCTGAACCAGCGCGTCGACCTTCTCGATCCACTCAGCGAACACCGGGTTGCGCAGGTACAGGCTCTTGCCCATCTTGCGGTGCTGCGCGCCGAATCCGGCCAGCACCCACACCGGGCCGTTGGTGACCGGGCCGTCGACACTGAACACGTTGGGCCGCTGCTTGCCCTCGGCGACCGCACGCAGACCCTTGACGGCCTCCTCGTGGTTGTGCGCCAGCACCACTGCGCGCGAACGGCCGTGGTTGCGCCGCGACAGCGACCGGCCGATCGACTCCAGCGACGACGCCTGGCCCTCCGGGCTTTCCATCCAGTCCGCCAACTCGGCGGCGGCGGTCTTCTTCCGCGAGGTCAGGAACGCCGACACCACGAGCGGGACCAGCGGCTCCGAAGCCTCTTCCGCCGCAAGCTCTTCCAGCGCGACTTCCTTGAGCCGCAGCGCCTCGTCGGTGACACCCGGCAGTTCCGGCTCCGGCTCCTCGGCTCCGGCTTCGTCGGCGATGATATTCCCGAAGTCGTCGAACCGCAGCGAGTGGCTTTCCAGCGCGGGGGCCTCGGTGGGAGTGGTCTCGGCGGCCTTGACCTCCGTCTGCCTAGGCTCTGCCTCACGCTCGATGACGTCGCGCGGCAAGACCTCGCGCACCACCATGTGCGCGTTGGCGCCGCCGAAGCCGAAGCTGGACACACCGGCCAGCGCGTAGCCGCCGTAGCGCGGCCAGTCGGTCACGGTGTCGATGACCTTGAGGTGCATGGCGTCGAAGTCGATGTACGGGCTGGGCCCGGCGAAGTTGATGGACGGCGGCAGTTTGTCGTGCTGCAGCGAGAGCACCACCTTGGCCATGGCGGCCACACCCGCGGCCGACTCCATGTGCCCCACGTTGGTCTTTATCGCACCCAACAGCGCGGGCCGGTCTGCGGGCCGTCCCCGGCCGACGACCCGGCCCAGCGCCTCGGCCTCGATCGGGTCACCGAGGACGGTGCCGGTGCCATGCGCCTCGATGTAGTCGACGGTTCGCGGATCGATACCCGCGTCCTTATAGGCCCGGCGCAGCACCTCGGCCTGCGCGTCCTGGTTGGGTGCGATCAGGCCGTTGGACCGGCCGTCGTGGTTGATCGAGCTACCGGCGATGACGGCCAGGATCTGGTCGCCGTCGCGGCGGGCGTCGTCGACCCGCTTGAGCACCAGCATGCCGCCGCCCTCGGAGCGGGTGTAGCCGTCGGCGTCCGAGGAGAACGATTTGATCCGGCCATCCGGGGCGAGCACCGCGCCGATCTCGTCGAAACCGAGGGTCACCGCGGGAGTGATGAGCGCGTTGACGCCACCGGCGACCGCCACGTCGCACTCGCCGTTGCGCAGCGCCTGCACCGCCTGGTGAGTCGCCACCAGCGAGCTCGAGCAGGCGGTGTCGACCGCGAGCGACGGGCCGCGGAAGTCATAGAAGTAGGACACCCGGTTGGCGATGATCGAGGTGGCGTTGCCAGTGATGGCGTAGGGGTGCGCGACGGTCGGGTCGGACACCGCCATGAAGCCGTAGTCGTTGCTCGAGACGCCGACGTACACGCCGACGGCCGTACCGCGCAGGCTCGACGCCGGGATGCGGGCGTGTTCGAGTGCCTCCCAGGTCAATTCGAGCGCCATTCGCTGCTGCGGGTCGATGTTGTCGGCCTCGGTCTTGGCCACCGCGAAGAACTCGGAGTCGAAGCCCTTGATGTCCTTCAGGTAGCCGCCGCGGGTGCGCGCCTGATTGATCCGTTCGGCCAGCCGGGGCTCTTCGAAGAACTCCGACCAGCGGCCCTCGGGCAGGTCGGTGATGGCGTCGCGGCCTTCCAGCAGCGCCTGCCAGGTTTCCTCGGGGCTGTTCATGTCGCCTGGCAGCCGGGTGGACAAACCCACGACCGCGATGTCGACACGCTCGGCCGGGCCGGTGCGCGTCCAATCCAAAGCGTCTGAATCGTCGTCTTCCCGTTCGGGCTCGCCCTCGACGATCCGGGTCGCCAGCGATTCGATGGTCGGATGCTGGAAGGCCACCGCGACCGACAGCGTGACGCCGGTCGTGTCTTTGATGTCGGCGGCCATCGCCACGGCATCCCGTGACGACAGGCCCAGTTCCACCATCGGAACCGACTCGTCGATGTCGTCGGGTGACTTCCCGACGGCCTTGCCCACCCAGTTGCGCAGCCACTGCCGCATCTCGGGGACCGTCATGTCGGTCTTGTCGGCGGGCAGGTTCGCTGGGGCCCCTTCGTTCGGTTGGGGATCTTCTATCTCAGTCATAAGTGCCTAAATGGTTGCTGGACTCAGGATTCGGTGGCGAACACGGTTGGGGAGCCGATGCCGCTGCGCAAGCTGCCGTCCAGGTAGGCGGCACGGCATGCGCGGCGGCCGATCTTTCCGCTGGAGGTCCGCGGAATCGTCCCGGCCGACACCAGCAGCAGGTCACGCACGGTGACCCCGTGCCGCACGGCGATGGCGGCCCGGATGTCGTCGGCGATGGGTTGGTAGTCGAGTTTGTGCGTACCGGCGGCCCGCTCTGCGACGATCACCAGCTGCTCGGAGGTGTCCTCGGCGTCGAATTTCAGGCCCGCGTGCGGGTCGTCGAACACCGCTTGGGGTAACTGGTTGGCCGGGACCGAGAAGGCGGCCACGTAGCCGGTCCGCAATGCCTTGCTGGATTCCTGCGCCGAGTACTCGAGGTCCTGCGGGTAGTGGTTGCGGCCGTCGACGATGATCAGGTCCTTGATTCGGCCCGCTATATAGAGGTGGTCCTTGTGATAGGTGCCGTAGTCGCCGGTGCGCACCCAGAGCCCGTCGTCGGGAGCTCCCTCGGCGCGCGATTTGGTGACACGCGACTTCAGGATGTTCCGGAAGGTCTGGGCCGTCTCTTCTTCCTTGTTCCAGTAGCCGATGCCCAGGTTCTGGCCGTGCAACCAGATCTCGCCGATCTGCCCGTCCGGCAGCTCACTGGCCGCTTCGGCGTCGACGATGACCGCCCACTCGTCGACACCGACCTTGCCCGCGGAGACCTGCGCGACGGCGTTCGGCGCGTCGGGGCCCACCTCGACGAAGCGTTGGTTGTTCAGTTCGTCCCGGTCGACGTAGATGACCGTCGGCGGCTCGTTGCCCGGGGTGGTCGAGACGAACAGCGTCGCCTCGGCCAGACCGTACGACGGCTTGACCGCGGTGTCCTTGAGACCGTAGGGCTTGAAGGCTTCATAGAACTTGCGCATCGACGCCGGTGACACCGGCTCGCTGCCGTTGAGGATCCCCTTGACGTTGCTGAGGTCCAGTGGCGGCTCATCGTCGCGCGGCAGGCCGCGTAGAGCGGCGTGCTCGAAAGCGAAGTTCGGCGCGGCCGAGAAGACGCCGCCGGTCTCGCCGGGCTTGCGCGCGAGTTCGCGGATCCAGCGGCCGGGGCGGCGGACGAACGCGGCGGGCGTCATAAAGGTGAAGCTTTGGCCGAGCATCGGAGCACACAGGGCCGTGATCAGGCCCATGTCATGGAAGAACGGGAGCCAGCTGAGACCCCGGTCGCCTTCGGCGCCCTCCAGGGCGACCAGCGTCTGCAGCACGTTGGTCGGCAGGTTCAGATGGGTGATCTGCACGCCCGTCGGTGTGCGGGTGGAGCCAGACGTGTACTGCAGGTAGGCGGTCGTGGTCTCGTCGGGCGTGGGCTCCTGCCAGGTGGAGCCGACCTCGGTGGGCACCGCGTCGACGGCGATGACGCGGGGCCGCTCCCTGGTCGACCGGGCACGGATGAACTTGCGCACACCTTCGGCGGAGTCGGTGGTGGTCAGGATCGTCGACGGGGAGCAGTCGTCGAGCACCGCGTGCAACCGGCCGACGTGACCCGGCTCGGCGGGGTCGAACAGCGGCACCGCGATCCGGCCGGAATACAGCGCGCCGAAGAAAGAAATGAGGTAATCCAGGTTCTGCGGGCACAGGATGGCGATGCGATCGCCCGGCTGGGTGACCTGCTGCAGGCGCGCTCCGACGGCGCGGTTGCGGGCGCTGAAGTCGGACCACAGAATGTCGCGTTCGATGCCGTCGCGTTCGGTGGAGAAGTCCAGGAAGCGGTAGGCCAGCTTGTCCCCACGAACCTTCGCCCACCGTTCGACGTGCTTGACGAGGTTGGTGTTGTCCGGAAACCGGATCTTTCCATTGACGATGAACGGGTTGTGGTACGCCATGCCGCCCTCTCCTGTTACAACACAACATCTCAATCGGCTGCGCCGACGGTTGTCTTCGGTTGGCTCCGCCAAGGACTACCTAGGACTACCTACCGCCACGCGCGCGAGCCGCGACCCGATCGGGTCAACACACACTTCTCTTATCGCTCTTACTTTTCTCTTAATGTTACGGCGCGGCGTGCGGCAGACCAAATCACAAGGTACCGCCGATTTGGTCACTATCGGGGTACTGGAAGCTGTGTCCTGCTGTCCATCGGATGCTGGTCATCCGTGTTTGGGATGTGGCGCGCTGTCGATGAGCCCGTGCGCCCAGTTCAGCGTCCAATCGGTCGCCGTCGTCCCGTCGAGGTTCCAGAACTGCGGAGTGGCGTACATCGCATGGATCGGCTGGCCCCCGTTGCCGGCCAGCGTGCTCAGCGTGTTGGACAGGTTGGCGATGCTGAACGCCTCGGCCGGGGCGGCGCAGATCAGGTCGCCCGGGGCGCAGATCTCATTGGTCTTGCCGTCCAGCGCGCCGAAGCCGCCCGGCCGCGCCCCGGTCATCGTCAAACCCATCCCGGAAAGAATTGGCACTTCGTGCAGGGTGATCTCGGCGCCCTCACCCGGCGGGTCGGGCCCGATTTCCTTACCCACCCCCTGCTCGCGACGGCCGTCGGCAATCAGCGTCACGCCGAGCACCAGGTCGTCGTCGACGGGTCCGCGGCCGTTGCCGATATCGCTGGCGATGTCACCGGCGATCACCGCGCCCTGCGAGAAGCCCATCAGCACGTAGCTGGTCAACGGGCACTTGGTGTTCATGTCGGTCAACTCTTGGACGGTCGCGCGGGTGCCTTCCGCCCGGCTGTCGTTGTAGGACATCTGCTGGTCGGCGCCCAGTGGATTGTGGAACTGCGCCGTGTAGGGAGTCGTATACGTCTGCAGGCGGGAGGACGGGTACTGCTGGCCGAGCGTCGCAGCCACGTTGTGCAGCAACGCATTCGGGAACTGCATCGGATTGAGCGGGCTGTCCTGCAGCGACGATTCCCAGGTACCGGGAACGTCGACCAGCAGCACGTCCGGGCAGGACGCGTCCTGAGAGGCGGGTCGGGGCTTGTGCGGATGGCCCGAGCCAGACGTCGGGGGCACCGCCCCGGGCGGCACCGCGCTGGGCGGGGTCTCGGGGCTGCGCAGCATGACCACCACGGCGAAGATGACGAGTCCCACGACGGCAGCCATTGTCCCGGCCGCGACCCACGCCAGAACTCGGTGGCGTTGACGACGCGCGGTGGTGGTCTTCTTGGCCTTGTTGGCCATACGAGCGGTCTCCTGCTAGCAGAGTCGGTAGGTCGCAGCTTGATAGCAGCCAAGCGGCCGTCCCGCCCTCTGCTGCACTCCACTACACGGTACCGGCTCACGGCACGGGCACCGCCGGTGTCGCAGCCGCTCTGCTCCTAGCGGATGGCGCCGACGATATCGCCCGACATGGCACCCAGCTGCCCGCTCCACGAACCCCAGCCGTTGTCGCCGCCGCCCGGGAAGTCGAAGTGGCCGTTGTGCCCGCCGACGTTGCGGTACTGTTGGTAGAAGGTCAGGTTGGTGCCCTGCGCCGTTTCCGATTGGCCGATCATGGCGGCGGGATCGCTGGCGCCCCCGGTCTTCGGGCTCCACACCCAGATCCGGCTGTTGTTCTGGGCCAGCAGGGCAGCGTGCACCCACGGGTCATGCCACTTCCACCGGCCCAACTGCGCCGCACCCCACATGGCCTGGGTGTTCACCCCGCCGAACTGCTGCATGCCCGCGGTGATCGCGCCGTTCACCGAGGTGTCCGACGGGTAGAGGAAGCCCGACAACGAGCCGGCGAAACCGAACCGGTCGGGATGGAAGCAGGCCAGTGCCATCGCGCCGTAGCCGCCCTGGGCGGCGCCGACGACGGCGTGGCCGCCCGGAGCCAGGCCCCGGTTGGCGGCCAGCCAATCGGGCAGCTCGCTGGACAGGAAGGTCTCCCATTGCTTGCTGCCGTCCTGCTCCCAGTTGGTGTACATGCTGTACGCGCCACCGGCGGGCGCCGCCACCGAGATCCCCTTGCCGCCAAGCGTGTTCATCGCATCGCCCGCGGTGACCCAGTTGCTGACATCCGGGCCGGCGTCGAAGGCATCCAGCAGGTACACGGCGTGCGGGCCGCCGGCCATGAAGGCCACCGGGATGTCACGCCCCATTGCTGCCGACGGCACCATCAGGGTTTCGTAGCCCGCGGCGCGGGCTTTGCCCGTGGTTGCCGTCGTGACCGTGACGCCGCCCACCGCGATTGACAGTGCGGCGGCGCAGAGCACCCGCAGCACCGCCGACAGACCCCGTACACCCCTCATGCCTACCTCCCTCGTCTATAGCTGTCTGAAACACTATCCAGCCAGGGTGGGTCACGGAAGCCCGGGTAGTGAACCCCGTCACATCCGGGCCAACACCGGGGCCACGCCGGAGGACGCAGAACGGCTGACGGCGGCGACCCGGAT
>NZ_JBKQQD010000370.1:0-4715 GCF_052144515.1 Mycobacterium sp.
CATCGCGGCCCGAGCCGGTACCCGGGCCACGCTCGCAGTGATCTCCGACGGAGACGGCGCAGGATTTCAAGTCTGCGAATGGTGCGGATGGGCCGAGGTGGCCCAGCGCGGCCGGAGGCGGCGGGTCCACCAGCGCCCCGAAACCGGCAAAGACTGCGATGGCCCGCTGCGCACCGTCTCGCTCGGCCATCGCTACCAGTCCGACGTCGCCGAGTTCACCTTCGAGGGTGTCCCCTATCGCCGCGACGCCGAGTCCAATTGGCTTTCAGCGCTGTACGCCATCCTCGAAGGCGCATCCGAGGCCCTCGAAATCAGCCGCGACGACATCGACGGTGCGCTCGCGTGGAGCGCCGACGGCCGCCGAAGCGTCGTAGTGTTCGACACCGTGCCCGGGGGAGCAGGAGCGGCGAAACGCATCGCCGAGGACATTCTTCCCGTGGTGCGCTCTGCGCTCTCTCGAGTTGCCGTCTGCGACTGCGGACCGGAGACATCGTGCTACGGATGCTTACGTTCGTATCGCAACGCGAGATTCCACGACAGTCTGACCCGTCGCGGCGCGTTGAACATACTCGGGGTGCTGGGCCTCGATGCGCACGTTAAGTCGGAGACTGAGGGTGCGGCTCACCGCGACTTCGGTGTGACGTCCGCGGCACCGGCCAGCCCAGTGATCTGACGGCAGCTGCTTTTTCCGCCGACCCCTGGTGCGTCCGCCAGGCGTCCGCCAGGCTCGGCGGTGAGGAGTTTGTTTACTGATATCAAGAGGGTGGGCAGAGCCCTCTTTGCGGAGCCGCTCCCGAAGGTGAGCGCATGCAACGGCCTGTGGTCGGCGAGCGCGTGGTGGTCAGCACTCGGCCCGCCGATGGCGCTGAGGATCCGACACCACGGGACCGGTTGGTCTGGTCCATGGACAGTGGCACGGTGATCGTTCAGGTTCCGCGCGCCACGTCGACGCCGATCCCGAGGCTGATGCCGGTTCTGGCGGCGGTGAAAGTTTGACGGACAGCGCGCGGGCTCGGGGAGCCGGCCGGGAATTTGGGCGGCTCCGTCGCGGGGATGCCTATCGCCATCAACCGCACGCCCACGAGGGTCGTTGCGGCGAGCACGCTGATCCTGCGATGGAAAACGTCGCGGTCAGTGTGGCGGAGTTGTCGCATGTTTCGATTGTTGGTCAGCGGGCTCGCCGGGCGCTTGTCCGTGCGCGCCAACACTGCGCTGCGCTGTTGTCCGATATCCGTACCGCCGCGACCCGGGCACCGCTAGCGTGCGAAGTATGCAACCGGCCTGGCTGGGCGCTCAGGGTGAGATCGAGGGACGGCTGTGGTCGACCGTCCTGCAACCGGCGGCCGCTGAACTTGCCAAGCGCGCCAACGAGATCTCCGACGCGGTCGTGGGCTACATCAGCCAGCGGCTGCCCGATCTACTCGGCAACGCCGAAGCGCTGGAAGCGAACCGGGCCAGCACGGAAGCGAGTATCCGCGACTTCGCTGGGGTGCTGCAATCCGGCGCCGATCCCCTGCACGCCGCCAGCCTGCGCTCCGCGACCCTCGACTACGCGCTCGACGGTGCCCACCACGGCGTACCGCTGACCGTGTTGCTGCGCAGCTACCGGCTCGGCCACGCCGCCACATCGCAGCACCTCAACGCGATCCTGGCCAATCATGTGGGCGACGCGGACGAGCTGAACCGGGCGATCGAGTTGTCTTCGGCGTGGATGTTCGCCTACGTGGACGCCGCGCTCTGCCTCCTCGATGATGCGTACACCACCGAGCGTGACCGCTGGCTGCGCAGCGCCGCCGCCAGCCAGGCCGAGACAATCGGCGCCATCCTGTCGGGGCAACCGGTCGACACCGAGGTGGCAAGCCGGCGGCTGCGCCACGAACTGCAGCGCGTGCACGTCGCCGCGATCGCCTGGCTAAACACCCACGAAGAGGGCCGCAACACGCTGGCCCTGCTCGAAGCCGCCATCCGCGACATCGCCGCGGCGATCGGCAGCCAGCATCCGCTTGTCCAGCCCCTCGGCACGTTGTCGGCCGCGGCCTGGATAAGCACCAAAGGCGATGTCCCGTCGAGAGTCCTCGACGAGCTGCGGTTCCGGACGGCGACGGCACCCGGGGTTCGTGTCGCGATCGGCGAACCCGCCCGCGGCATCGCGGGATTTCGCGCCAGCCATCTCGAGGCGCTCCACGCGCAGCGGATCGCCCAGCTGGCCGGCCGCGGCGAAGGCAGCATCACCCGCTACCGCGACATCTCGCTGCGCGCACTCGCCACCGCAAACATCGACCAGGCCCGCGCCTTCGTCGCCCGCGAGCTGGGCGCACTGGCGGCTGCCGATGACACCACCCGGCGACTCGCCGCCACCGTGCGCACCTACCTCGATGAGAACGGAAGCCGTGCCAGAACCGCCAAACGACTCAACATCCACGAGAACACCGTCTCCTACCGGCTCCGGCAAGCCGAGGAGATCTTGGGTAGATCGGTGGACAAGCGCACCCTCGAACTGCGCGTCGCACTCACCCTGGCCGACCTCGTCGACGAGACGCTTGAAACATGACATTCGGATTCCGCGTCGAGCGTGAGACATCTGCTCCGCCTGCAGGGGTGTATGACCTACTCGCCGACGCGGCGGCCTGGCACGAATGGGTGCCGTTCATCGGTTATTCGCAACTGATCAGGCGGGGAACGCCCGACCCCTTTGGCGCGGGGGCCATCCGTCGAGTGGGTGTGTTCAAAGGGGCGAGCGTTGACGAGGAGATCGTCGAGGCCCAGCCAGCCCACTACCAGCGCTACCGGGGCGTACGCGGCTTTCCGGTATCGCAGTACTGCGGGGAGATCCGCCTCAACGAGGTCAAGGCCGGTACGGAGTTGGTCTGGTCGGTTACCTTCGAGCAACGCGTTCCCGGCACGGGTCGGCCTCTGGGCCCGGTCATCCGCGCGGTGATCACCGCGATGGTCGACCGCACGATCAAAGTGGCTGAACAATCAGCGTGAGGCCAGTGCCTCCAGGGTTTGCGCAGCAGTGTATTTGGGCGTCCAGCCGAGTAGCGACTTGGCTTTGCCGGTATCCATCAGCACTGACGTTCGTGCCACGTGGAAGATGCCGGCCTCGGCGGGAAGGAACGGTAGTCGGGCTACCACCGCCGATCCGATGGTGGCGGTAGCGGCGGGCACCCGTACGGGGCGTCCGCCCAGGGCCGCCGCGATTTTCGACAGCGATGTCTCGCCGTCCCCGGCGATGTTGTAGGCCCCCGGCGGAGCTGAAGTCGTCGCCGCCAATGCGATGGCAGCGGCGACGTCGTCATGATGGACGAGCTGAAGCGGGACACCGGGGTCGGGGAAGGGCAGCTTCAGAAGCGGCATCGCGCGCGTGATCGACCGGAATGCGGAAGGAAGCCGATTCCACGGCATCGCGTCGGCCAGCGCGGTCGCCTTCGGTCCGGCGACGATGCACGGACGAAGCACGAACACTTCCAGCGAAGAGCCATCGGTGATCTCGGCGAGCGCGGCTTCGCAGGCCGCCTTCTGCGCGGAATAGTCGTGCTCCGGTGATCCGCGGGGCGGAACGTCTTCGGTGAGCGGATCCGGGTTGTCGGAGTAGTAGCCGTAGGCCGCGGCCGAGGACGTGTAGACCGCCCGGTCAGCAGCGCCGCCCTTGTCGGAGAGCACACCGCGGTGACGTGGAAGCGGTTGTAGGTCAGCCCCTGCCGCTGAATACGCGTCAAGTTCGGGGTGTGGATCGCGCCGCCGAACGTGTCAGGCCCCCCGAAACCCGCGTCGTCGACCAGCACGATCAGCAACGTTGGGCGCCTCCTCCGGCGCCTTGGGGCCGGGCACGATCGTCCAGTCGCCCACCGACTGCGGTCGGGCAGCGGCAGCCGGGTACGGTCGGGATCAAATTTGCCCATCGCCTCGGCCAACGCCGCCTCCATCCCCCGCAGCGTCGAATGCTCCAACTCCACAATCGATTTCATCGGCGACCCAGCCAGCGCCTGCTCGACGGCCAGTCGGCTCTCGGGCGGCAACACCGCGATGATCACCCCGGTACCGGCGGCCAGCGCTTGGCCGATCTTGTCGTGCAGACCGCTCTTGAGCCGGTGATCGGCGAATGCGCCGGCCAGCGCGCCCGCGGCCGCGCCGACCGCCACGGAGGCCAGCAGCGCCGGCGCGAACAGACCCACCGCGACACCGACACCCGCCCCCCAGCCGGCGCCTTTGCGGCCGAGGTGGTTGCCCGTGTCGATCACGGTGGCTTTACCCCCGGCGTCTTTGGCCACGAGCACCGCCCCGCGAAGCGCGATGTCCTTGGCTTTGACCCGTTCGGTCAGCGTATCGAAGTCCCGGCGAGCCGAATCGAGGTCCGGATAACCGCCCACCAACACGAGCGCATCGTCTGTCAGGAGAATCACGCGAACTTGCCTCGACGCCGCACCACGGGCTTGTGAGGATCTTCATTACTGGTATCAAGCGGTTGGTACTCTGGGATTTATTAAGTACCATAATCCCTTCAATGTGGAGGTACCAGATGCGCATGTTCTCGATCGCGTATGCAGCGGAATACTGGTTGGCCCCAGAACGGTTCTATGCACGCACCACAAAGCTCGGAGACCGCTTCCTGTTCAACCTGCCGGGCGCCGTCGACGCGTTCTGCGTCACGAATCCCGACGACGTTAAGAAGGTCTTCACGGCCAGCAACTCGATCCTCCAGCTGACGCCGGCGA
>NZ_JBKQQD010000371.1:0-25934 GCF_052144515.1 Mycobacterium sp.
CTACTCTTCTTCACGGCGGTCCCCTTGCTGTTGGTGTTCTTTGGCGGAACGCCCGACACCTACCACACGGCAGGAATCAAGCGGGGGACCGCCACCTCAACTTCCACGAGACCCGGGACAACCTCTCATCGTTGATTCAATGCCCTTACCGCGCTGGGAAGGGCCATGAAGATTCTGCCTTCGACGATCTTTGTCAGCATGCCTGCGGCCTATAGGCCATCCCGCAGGTCTTGTTTGACCCTGCATCGCGAACACGATTCCGCGGCCGGCACAAATCGCCGAGCACGGTCGAGTACGTCAAGTGCGGTCAAGTTGCCGCACCAGGCAGATCAGCCCCGCGACGTCAGCGGGGCCGCACCACAATCACCGGGACTTTCGCCGACTGCGCTACCGCCGAGCTGACCGAGCCCAACAGCATGCCCGCGAATCCGCCGCGGCCGTGACTACCCACAACCACCACCTGACTGTGTTCAGACTCCTGGCGCAGCCAACGGGCCGGGTCGTCACGCACAACCCGTCGATGCACCTGCACGTCGGGATACTGCTGCTGCCAGCCGGCCAGGCGTTCGGTGAGGAGTTCGCGTCCCTGATTTTCGTGCTCGGGGCAGTCTTCGGTGAAGATCCCGACATCGCTCCAGGCGTGCAAGGCCACCAGATCAACGCCCCGGCGCGACGCCTCCTCGAAGGCAAGTGCGGTGGCCGCTTCGGAGGCAGGCGATCCCTCGATGCCTACCAGCACCGGCGCATCGGCCGCGGGGGTTCCCTCGGCATGCACGATCGCGATCGGCCCATGGCCGTAGTGAAGCAGGCCCATAGCGGCCGAGCCGAGCAGCAGCCGGTCGAACACACCATGCCCGCGACAGCCCACCACGGTCAGCAGCGCCTGCCTGGATTCATTGACCAGTGCCGCCACGATGTTTGAATAGAGCATCCGGGTGTGCACCTCGGGGTGGCTGGACCCGGTCAAGCTGGCCTCAAGTGTCTTGCGTGCCCGCTCGACGACGTGGCCGGCGTTGTCGTGCTGCCACCCGGTGATGTTGCCCTGGATCCGACCCACGGGCCAAGCAACAACCAGCGGGGCGACGACATGGACCAGAACGATCGGCGCAGCGCGCAGCGTCGCTTCACCGACTGCCCAACGGATGGCCGCGTCTGATCCCGCCGATCCGTCTACCCCGACCACTATCGCGTTTTTCGCTGTGGTCTCTGACATGGCGCAACTCCTTCGACTGGGTATCAGCGACTTTCGCGATAGCCACAACGCTACCGCCCACCGCCACCTCGGCCAGCGCCCAACGGACACCGGCGGCAGGACATTTTAGTCCCGACTTAGTCCCGACTCGGAGCTCCGACGCACGCCGCTTAGGCCTCGACTGCCAGTCATTGGCCTCTTAACCGCTGTTTGGCACCAGCGCCCGCTGAGCTCTCACGCCAGCACGTCTCCTCCGCCACTCACCGGGACGCTTCACGAGGCGCCGAGCAGTTCCTTCGGACACCCCGGCAGGGCCGCATGGTGCTCAACGACGAGGGCCCGTTCGGCTCCCGTCCCGCCGCGTCGAGGTGTGGGCCCGCCGGCCCTCAGCCGGTGGGCTGCATCGATGACGCGGCAGGATCGGCGGTCGGCGCGTCTGGCCGCCACGAATGCAGCGAGCGCCGTGGTGGCGGTAGACATCGTCGAGCGAGCTGGCCTGGCCGAAGCGGGAGACACCGAGCGCGGTCGCCCGGACCTGTCTGATGTTCGCCAGGAACGCGACAGCGTGGGGATGCCCATCGAGGACGGTTAGGTTGGGGTGGCGCGTTCCGGGGTCACTGAAGCCCTTGCTGCCGCCGACCGGCTGGAGCAAGCCGGGCTGTCTGCTGACGTGATCTGCGTGACCAGCCCCGGACTGCTGTTTCAGGCCTGGCTCGCCAAGGCCACCGTCCGGAGAGACCTGGATCCTCGACCGTCGAACCCATGACCTGAGCTGCACTTCTGCGGTAGAGCCCCGCAGAATTACGCGAAACCACGGCTGCTTACGAGAAATCATGTGGGGTTCCGCAGGAGGTGTTGGCGGCAGCACACGGACGACCACGATCCGCCATACCTACTCGAGGTAGAGACATCAGGCATCCAACGTGGGCCAAAGGTCCCTATCGCGAGCGATCGGCATCAGCGACCCTGGTCGGTGCAAGAGATCACCGGGCGGGAGGGTGCGACATGCACGACCCACCGCACAATCGGACCAGTCGACGCTGCCCTTGCGCCGCTGCCCGACAAATGCTACTGGCTCGGTTGCCGGCGGAGCAGCTGATCGCCGCCCGGGCCGCCATCGGCCGGCTGGTCGACATCAGGAAAAGGAGCTGACGGATGTCCGAGGTGGACAGCATGGGTGCAGACACGTCAGCGGACTTCACAACTGGTGGCGGTCGCGGCGAGACGCTCGCACCCGAGCCCTATGTTCTCAGCGACGTACCAGGCCCGTTGACCCGCCATGAGCTGGTCGCCATCGACGCGTGGTGGCGCGCCGCGAATTACCTCGCGGTGGGTCAAATCTACTTGTTGGATAACCCGTTACTGCGCGAGCCGCTGCAACCGCAGCATATTAAGCCGCGGTTGCTGGGGCATTTCGGCACGGTTCCCGGGCTGAACCTGGTGTGGGTGCATGCGAACCGCCAAATCATCAACCGGAACCTCAACGCGGTGTTCGTGGCCGGCCCCGGTCACGGTGGGCCGGGGCCGAACGCGTGCGGCTGGTTAGAAGGCACCTACTCCGAGCTGTACAGCCACATCAAGCAGGACGAGGCCGGCATGGCGGCCTTTTTCCACCAATTCTCCTTCCCCGGTGGGGTGCCCAGCCACTGCGCCCCGGAGACACCGGGATCCTTTCATGAAGGAGGCGAGCTGGGGTATTCCCTGCTGCATGCCTATGGGGCGGCGTTGGATAATCCGCACCTGACGGTGTTTTGCGTCGTCGGTGACGGTGAGGCCGAAACGGGGCCGTTGGCCACCAGCTGGCATGCGCACACGTTTATCAACCCGGCCCGCGATGGTGCTGTCCTGCCGATTCTGGCGCTCAACCAATACAAGATCGCCAACCCCACCATCCTCGCGCGCATCCCCGAATCCCGACTACTGGAGCTGATTCGCGGCTGGGGCTACCACCCGCACGTGGTCGCTGGCGATGACCCCGCCGCGGTGCACCAAGCGATGGCCGCCACGCTGGACGCCTGCCTGGACCGCATCGCCGAGATCCAGCAGGCCGCGCGTCACGACGGTGCCAGCGGCGGGCAGTTGTGGCCAATGATCGTCCTGCGCACCCCGAAGGGCTGGACATGCCCCCCGGTGGTGGACGGTCAGCAGGTGGAAGGCACGTTCCGCGCGCATCAGGTACCGCTGCCGGAGGCGCGGACCGACGAGTCGCACCGTCGCGTGCTAGAGCAGTGGATGCGCTCCTACCGGCCGGGCGAGCTGTTCGACGACAGCGGGCGGCCCGCCGGTGAGCTGCTGGTGATGGCCCCGGCCGGTGCGCGACGGATGAGCGCCAACCCCGTTGCCAACGGTGGCGGGCTGCGCGACTTGCAGCTACCCGATTGGCGTACATACGGTGTCGGCGTGACGGTGCGGGGAGCCGCCGCACATGAGGCCACTCGAGTGCTCGGCGGATTCCTGCGCGATGTCACCACCGCCAACCCCACCAACTTCTTGACGTTCGCTCCAGACGAGCTGGCCAGCAACCGATTACAGGACATCCTGGAGGTGACCGGGCGTGACTGGCAAGCTGAAATCGGGCAATTCGATGAGAAGCTCGACCGCAACGGGCGTGTCATCGAGGTGCTCAGTGAGCACATGTGCCAGGGGCTGCTGGAGGGCTATCTGCTCACCGGGCGCCACGGTGTGTTTACCTGCTATGAGGCGTTCATCCACATCGTCGATGCGATGTTCAATCAGCATGCGAAGTGGCTCGAGGCCAGCGCCCAGGTACCGTGGCGGCGCCCGATCGCCAGCCTGAACTATCTGTTGTCCTCGCATGTATGGCGCCAGGACCACAATGGGTTCACCCATCAGGACCCGGGTTTTCTTGACGTCGTGGTGAACAAGCGCGCCGAGGTGGTGCGGGTGTATCTCCCGCCGGACGCGAACACGCTGCTGTGTACCTACAATCACTGCCTGCGCTCCAAGCACTATGTGAACGTCGTCGTTGCGGGCAAACAACCCCAGCTCGACTGGCTGACCGTGGACGAGGCGGCGCTGCATTGCGCCCGCGGCGCTGGCATTTGGGAGTGGGCCGGAAATAACGACGACCAGGGGACGGTGCCCGATGTGGTGTTGGCCTGCGCGGGTGACATTCCGACGCTGGAAACTCTTGCTGCGGCGGCAATCCTGCGCGAGCGGCTGCCGAAGCTGCGGGTGCGGGTGGTCAATGTGGTTGACCTGATGCGGCTGCAGCCCGAGGCCGAGCACCCCCACGGCCTGCCTGACACCGAATTCGACACCCTTTTCACGAAAAGCAGCCCCATCATTTTCGCCTTCCACGGCTACCCGTGGCTGATTCACCGGCTCGCCTACCGGCGCACCAATCATCAGAGTCTGCACGTTCGCGGCTACAAGGAACGCGGCACCACGACAACGCCGTTCGACATGGTGATGCTTAACGACTTGGACCGCTACCGCTTGGTCATCGACGTCATCGACCGGGTCCCGACCCTGTGCACCACCGCCGCCGCACTGCGCCAAGACATGGTCGATGCCCGGCTGAGGGCCAGAACCTGGACCCGCGAGCACGCCGCTGACATTCCCGACGTCGCCGACTGGACATGGCCCGGATAACGACCAACCTTTGTCCTGCACCGTCAATTGGGGATGGTGCATAACCCGAACAACCGGGTATGGTGTATAGCCCGAACAACTGGAGCGCGGACGGTGCGAAGCAATGACTGAGACAATCCTCGCCGGCGCGACAATCGAAGTCGGCCACCACAAGACGGCCGAATGGTTCGGCTTCACCGTCAATGTCGACACCGTGTTGTCGACCGTGATCGCGGCCGCGGTCGTCGTCGCGCTGGCCTTCGTCCTGCGCGCCAAGGTCACCTCCTCCGGCGTTCCCTCCGGGGTGCAGCTGTTCTGGGAAGCGATCACCATTTTCATGCGCGACCAAATCGAAACCACGATCGGGATGCGCATCGGATCATTCGTTGTGCCGTTGGCCGTGACGTTGTTCACGTTCATCCTTATCGCCAACTGGCTGTCGGTGGTGCCGCTGCAGTACCACGATTCGACGGGTGTCCACGAGTTGCTTCAGGCCCCGGCCTCCGACATCAACTTCACGCTGGCACTGGCAGTGTTCGTGTTCCTCTTCTACCACGCGGCGGGCATCTGGCGGCGCGGTTTGTTCGGGTACCTGGTGAAGCTGGTGAAGGGCCACATCGCATTGTTGGCACCGATCAACCTCATCGAGGAACTGTCCAAGCCGATCTCCTTGTCACTCCGTCTCTTCGGCAACATGTTTGCCGGCGGGATCCTGGTCGCGCTGATCGGACTGTTTCCGTGGTACGTCTTGTGGCTGCCCAACGCGATCTGGAAGAGCTTCGACCTGTTCGTCGGCGCTATCCAGGCCTTCATCTTCGCGCTTCTGACGATCTTGTATTTCAGCCAGTCGATGGAACTGGACGAGGAGAGCCACTAGTGAAGATGCGAACGTGCCGCCGCGCCGTTTTTCACCATGTCGGTCGAGAGGTCGGTGACGACGATGGGTGAACACACCGTTACCCTGCTGGCGGCCGGGCAAGGCGGTAGCAATAACTTCCTGATGCCCAATGGCACTTTCTTCGTCGAGCTGTTCATCTTCTTGATCGTGCTGGGCGTGATTCGGGTTTTCGTCGTACCGCCGGTGATGAAGGCGCTGGGCGACCGCGATGCCATGGTTCGCGAGACTGTTGAAGACGACAAGAATTCCGCCGGTGTGTTCGCCGCCGCGCGCGCCGACTACAAAGCAGCGATGGGTAAGGCGCGCAACGGGGCTTCGGGTATCCGAGACGAGACTCGTGCTGAGGGGCGCAAAATCCTCGAGGAGATGCGCACCCGGGCGTCCGACGAGGCCACCCAGGGGCTGCAGCGGGCTTCCGAGCAACTCGAGCAGCAGGCCGACGCGACCGCTGACAATGTGCGCGCGTCGGTGGACAGGATGTCGAAGACGCTGGCTCGCCGCATCGTCGGCGCGGACCGCGCTACCTCGATCAGAAGCGCAGCCGCAGGGGGACACGGCACTGCCGAAACGACCGGGACCACAACGGCGCCCGGACGGTAACGGCGATGTCGACATTCATAGGAAACCTTATCGGATTCGCCGTCATCATCTGGCTGGTGCGGCGTTACGTGGCTCCGCCGGTGCGACGATTGATGACCGGCCGCCAGGAGCAGTTGCGCAAGCAGTTCGAAGAAAGTGCCGAAGCCAAGCGGCGGTTGGCCCACGCCAGGGATGCGCACGCGGACGCGGTCGAAGAGGCCGAGGTCAAAGCGCAGCGACTCATCGAGCAGGCACAAGCGGATGCCCGGCGCCTCGCGGAGCAATTGCGCGCACATGCGGAGGCGGAGGCGGAACGCGTCAAAGCGCAAGGTGCTCAGCATATTCAGCTGTTCTACGCCCAGTTCGTCCGCCAGCTGCGGAAAGACGCAGGCACGGAATCCATCCGTCGCGCAGGCGAATTGGTGCGCGATCAGGTGTCCGACCGGCAGGAGCAGTCGTCGACTGTCGACCGCTTCCTCGACGATCTCGATGCGATGGCCCCGTCGAAGGCGGCGGTCCTCGAGGATCCGGCCACCACGAGAATGCGCTCAGCCAGCCGCAAGGCGCTGTGCACGCTGGTCGACCGGTTCGACGAAGTGGCACACGCACTTGACGGACACGAATTGTCTAGTCTGTCCGATGATTTAGCTGCGGTGGCCGACCTGCTGACTCGCCAGACGAGCCTGACCCGCCACCTGGCCGACCCCGCCGACGACCCGGCGCCGAAGGTCAGCCTGCTGGAAGAGGTGCTGGGCGGCGAGATAGGCGATGCCGCCCTCGAGGTGTGCAAAAGCGCGGTGTCGGCCCGCTGGTCGGCCGGTGCAGACCTGGTCGACGGCATCGAGCACGTGGCGCAGCTTGCGCTGCTGGTACGCGCCGAACGCGACGGGGTGGTCGACGAGGTTGAAGAGCAGCTGTTCTGGTTCGGCCGTATCCTGGACGCTCAGCCGCGTCTGACTATACTGCTGAGCGATTACACCGCGCCGGCGTCGAGCCGCGTCAAGCTGCTCAACGACATCCTCGAGGACCCCTTCGACGTCAATCCGCTTATGGCACAGCTACTTTCGCAGACCATCGAGCTGCTGCGCGGTCAGCGCGCCGACGAGGCCGTCATGGAGCTGGCAGAACTCGCGGTAGCGCGACGCGGCGAATTGACCGCCCATGTCGTTGCTGCCGCCGAGTTGAGCGACAGCCAGCACAGCCGGCTGACCGACGTGCTGAGCCGCATCTACGGCCAACCGGTGTCGGTGGTGTTGCGCATCGACCCCGACGCCCTGGGCGGTCTGAACATCAGCGTCGGTGACGAGGTGATCGACGGCACGCTGTCGTCGCGGCTTGCCGCGGCCAAGGCCCAGTTGCCGGACTGAACCCCGCGAGCATAAGCCTCCCGACCGACAGCACCACGAGAGCAGGAAGGCGGAATACCATGAAAGAACTGACAATCTCCGATGAGTACATTACGGGCAAGATCGACGCGTACGTCTCCAGCTTCACCACCGACACGGCGCGGGAGGAGATCGGCACGGTCATCGATGCCGGGGACGGCATCGCCCACGTCGAGGGGTTGCCGTCGTTGATGAGTCAAGAATTAATGGAGTTCCCCGGCGGGATACTGGGCGTGGCTTTGAACCTTGACGCGCACAGCGTCGGCACGGTGATCCTGGGCGACTTCGAGAAGATCGAAGAAGGCCAGCAGGTCAAGCGAACCGGCAGCGTGCTGTCGGTTCCGGTCGGCGACGGCTTCCTCGGCCGGGTGGTAAACGCGCTCGGGCAGCCCATCGACGCTCGCGGCGACATCGAAGCCGAAACCCGCCGCGCGCTGGAGATGCAGGCCCCGTCGGTGGTGCAACGCCAGGGCGTCAAGGAGCCACTGCAGACCGGTATCAAAGCCATCGACGCGATGACGCCGATCGGTCGCGGCCAGCGCCAGCTGATCATCGGCGACCGCAAGACCGGCAAGACCGCGGTCTGCGTCGACACCATCCTCAACCAGCGCCGCAACTGGGAAAGCGGCGACCCCAAGCTGCAGATGCGCTGCGTCTACGTCGCCATCGGGCAGAAGGCCACCACCATCGCCGCCGTGAACCGCGCGCTCGAAGAAGGCGGCGCGATGGACTACACGACCATCGTTGCCTCGCCGGCGTCGGATTCCGCCGGTTTCAAATGGCTTGCCCCGTACGCGGGTTCGGCGATCGCGCAGCACTTGATGTACGACGGCAAGCATGCGCTGATCGTTTTCGACGACCTGTCCAAGCATGCCGATGCGTATCGTGCGATCTCGCTGCTGCTACGCCGTCCCCCTGGGCGCGAGGCCTACCCGGGGGACGTGTTCTATTTGCATTCACGTCTGCTGGAGCGCTGCGCCAAGCTGTCCGACGAGATGGGTGGCGGCTCGCTGACCGGCCTGCCGATCATCGAGACCAAGGCGAACGACATCTCGGCCTACATTCCGACCAACGTCATCTCGATCACCGACGGACAGTGCTTCCTGGAGACCGACCTGTTCAACCAGGGTGTGCGCCCGGCGATCAACGTCGGCGTGTCGGTGTCGCGGGTGGGCGGGGCAGCGCAGATCAAGGCCATGAAGGAAGTTGCCCAGTCGCTGCGCCTCGATCTGTCGCAATACCGCGAACTGGAGTCCTTCGCCGCGTTCAGTTCTGACCTGGACCAGACCACCAAAGCGCAGCTGGAACGCGGCGAGCGGCTGGTGGAACTGCTCAAACAGCCGCAGAACCATCCGATGCCGGTCGAGCAACAGGTGGTCTCCATCTTTTTGGGCACCAAGGGGCACCTGGATTCGGTGCCTACCGGGGATGTGCGCCGGTTCGAAACCGAGTTCCTCGACCATGTCCGTGGGTCCCATGAGGACATCCTCGACGAGATCCGAGAGTCCAAGAAACTCTCCGACGACGTCGCCGAGAAGTTGACCGATGTCATCAACGACTTCAAGAAGGGTTTCGCGCCGTCCGGCGGCGGCTCGGTGGTCCCCGAAGAGCACATCGAGGCACTCGACGAAGAAAAGCTCGGCATACAAGCGGTACCTGTGCACAAGCCAAGACCGCGCCTGCCAAGGCTGCCAAGGCCGCCCGCACCGCCGAAGAGGAAGTAGCCACCCATGGTTGCCACACTGCGAGAGTTGCGCGGGCGCATCCGCTCTGCCGAGTCGATCCAGAAGATCACCAAGGCTCAGGAGATGATCGCCTCGTCACGCATCGCCAGGGCGACCGCCCGGCTAGAAGAGGTCCGCCCGTATACGTTCGCGCTCCTAAAAATGCTGACCGACTTGGCCGACGAAGCGGCGCTGGATCATCCGCTGCTCGTCGAGCGGGCCGAGCCCAAGCGGGCCGGTGTTCTGGTGGTGGCGTCCGACCGCGGGCTGTGCGGTGCGCACAACGCCAACGTGTTTCGGCGCAGCCAGGAGCTGTTCTCGCTGCTGCGCGAGAAAGGCAAAACCCCGATTCTCTACGTCGTCGGCCGCAAGGCGCTGAACTATTTCACCTTCCGGAACTGGGACATCAGCGAGTCGTGGACCGGGTTTTCCGAGCACCCCAGCCATGAGAACGCCGTCACCATCGCCTCGACGCTGGTGGACGCGTTCATGGTCGGTGCCGGCGACGAAGGCGAGGTCCCGGGGGCCGACGGCGTCCTCGGCGTCGATGAGCTGCACATCGTGGCCAGCCGTTTCGAATCGATGGTCAGCCAGCCGGTCGAGGTAGTCCAAATCGCGCCGATGGTGACGGAGGTCGTCGAGGAGTCCGGGCCGCGCACGCTGTATTCGTTTGAGCCGGACGCCACGACGTTGTTCGCGTCGCTGCTGCCGCGTTACGTCACCAGGTGCGTGTACCTGGCCCTGCTGGAAGCGGCGGCATCGGAGTCGGCGTCGCGCCAGCGCGCGATGAAGTCGGCCACCGACAACGCCGACGACCTCATCAAGGCCCTGACGCTGCTGGCCAACCGCGAGCGGCAGGCCCAGATCACCTCGGAGATCATCGAGATCGTCGGCGGCGCAGACGCTTTGGCCGAAGCCGCAGACAGCTAAGTACTACAGGAAGCGAAACGACTATGACTGCCACCTCCGAAAGCCGACAGCCGATCACACCGACCCATCACCGGCCGGGTGGTCAGGGTCACCGGGAGCTCAAGTGAGCACCACGACCGCCCACCCGGACACTATCGCGATCAACACGATCCGGACACTGTGCATGGACGCGATCCAGCGCGCCAACTCGGGCCATCCGGGCACACCGATGGGGGTGGCCCCCGTCGCCTACACGTTGTGGCAGCGGTTCCTGCGCTTCGATCCCGCCGATCCGATCTGGCCAAACCGGGACCGGTTCGTTTTGTCGGAGGGCCATGCGTCAGCGCTGCTGTGGTCGTTACTCCACCTGAGCGGCGTCCACGCCGTGGACCCCGACTATGAGATTCTCAATCGGGCCGCAATTACTCTCGACGACCTCAAGACGTTTCGTCAGCTCGACTCTCGCTGCCCCGGCCATCCCGAGTACCGCTGGACAAGCGGCGTGGAAACGACCACCGGGCCGTTGGGCCAAGGGGTGGCGACCTCGGTGGGCATGGCGATCGCCGGGCGCTGGCTGGCGCAGCGCTACAACCGCGACGAGTCGACATTGTTCGATTTCGACGTTTATGCCCTGGCCGGCGACGGCTGCATGATGGAGGGCATCTCCGCAGAGGCCGCGTCCTTGGCTGGTCATCTCGGGCTGGCGAATCTGTGCTGGATCTACGACTCCAACCGCGTGACGATCGAGGGCCACACCGACATCGCGTTCACCGAGGATGTCGCGGCGCGCTTCGTGGCCCACGGCTGGAACGTCACCACCGTCGCCGACGCCAACGACACCGACTCGATCGATCGAGCGCTGCACACATTCAAGGCCGAGGGAGCCCGGCCGACCCTGATCGTGGTGCACAGCCACATCGGGTACGGCTCGCCGGTGGAAGACTCGCCCAAGGCACATGGGGAGCCGTTCGGGGTGGACGGTGTGCGGGCGACCAAGCGGTTCTTCGGCCTGCCCGAGGACGCCGACTTCTACATTCCCGAGGGAGTCTACGACTGTTTTGCCTCCGGGATCGGCGCGCGCGGCAGGGCTGCCCGCGAGGCGTGGGAGGCGATGTTCGAGCGCTACCGCGAGACCCACCCCGACCTCGCCGACGAGATCGAGCGCATCCAGCGGCGTGACCTACCCGACGGCTGGGAGAACGCGCTGCCCACCTTCGGCGCCGATCCCAAAGGCATCGCGACCCGCGAGTCGTCCGGGCAGGTGCTGAACGCCGTGGCCCAGGCCGTGCCCTGGCTTGTCGGCGGTTCAGCCGACCTGTCCCCGTCCACCAAGACCAGGCTCGCATTCGACGGCGCAGGTGACTTCCAGGCCGCGCAACCGGGCCGGAACCTGCACTTCGGAATTCGCGAGCACGCTGCCGCAGCGATCACCAACGGCATGGCGCTTACCAAGCTGCGCCCGTACTGGTCGGGCTTTCTAATCTTCTCCGACTACGCCCGCGGGGCGATCCGGCTCTCGGCGCTGATGGAAATCCCGGTCCTGCACATTTTCACTCACGACTCGATCGGTGTCGGAGAAGACGGGCCCACCCACCAGCCGGTGGAGCAGCTGATCTCACTGCGGGCCATACCGGGCCTATTGGTGTTCCGCCCCGCCGATGCCAACGAGGTCGTCGAGACCTGGCGCATCGTGACCGCCGTGCGGCACGAGCCCGCCGCCCTGATCCTCTCCCGCCAGGCGCTGCCAACCCTCGACAGGAGCACTTTTGCGCCGGCGACAGGAGTCGCCAGAGGCGCCTACGTGCTGGCCGAGGCCGACACCGAAACACCGGACGTCATCCTGCTCGCTACCGGTTCGGAGGTGCATCTCGCGCTGGCCGCCCGAGAAGAGCTGCAGGCCGGCGGCGTCGGCACCCGCGTCGTGAGCATGCCCTGCTGGGAACTCTTCGATCGCCAGCCCCGGCAGTACCGCGACGAGGTGCTACCGCCATCGGTGACGGCACGTGTGGCGGTAGAGCAGGCGTCGACCCTGGGCTGGGACCGCTACGTCGGTGACGGCGGCGCGGTGATCGGGATGCACACCTTCGGGGCGTCGGCACCGCTGAAACAGTTGGTCAGCAAGTTCGGCTTCACCCCGGACCGGGTCGCGCAACGCGCGCGCGATTGCGTGACCGCGAGCCGCCAGCAATAACCCCCACGAACGCGCCGCCCCGAAACGCGGCACAGGAAAGGAAAATCGTGAACGCCACCGAGACCCTGCACGAGCGGGGACAGAGCCTGTGGCTCGACAACATCACCCGCAGCATGCTCGACGACGGCACCATCGGTAAATACATCGACTCCTACTCGGTGACCGGGCTGACCTCCAATCCCGCCATCTACGACAAGGCCATCGGATCGGGCGACTATGACGACGCGATCCGGGCCACGGCAGGCCGGGGGTTTGCGCCCGAGGAGCTGTTCTTCGATCTGGCCATCGAAGACCTGCGCCGCGCCGCCGACTTGTTCCTGCCGATCCACGAAAGGACCGACGGAGTCGATGGGTGGGTCTCCCTGGAGGTCTCCCCCCTGCTCGCTTACGACAGCGCGAGCACCGTGGCGGCGGCCAAGACCCTGCACGCGCGCGCCGGGCGGCCCAACCTGTTCATCAAGATCCCCGGCACTCCCGAGGGCCTCCCGGCGATCACGGAAGCCATCGCGGCCGGTGTCCCGGTGAACGTCACGCTGCTGTTCTCCACCGACCAGTACCTGGCCGCGGCGGATGCCTACCTGAAAGGCGTTGAGCGCCGGGTCGCCGACGGCCTCGACCCGGCTGTGGGCTCGGTCGCGTCGGTGTTCATGTCGCGCTGGGACACCGCGGTGGCCAAGCAGGTGCCCGCCGAGCTGCAAGGCAAGCTGGCCCTTGCGGTGGGCCTCGACGTCTACCGCGCCTACCGGCAACTGATGGACTCCGACCGGTTCCAGCGGCTGGAGAACGTCGGGGCCCGAATGCAGAGGCTGCTGTGGGCCAGCACCAGCACCAAGGACCCGGCCACCCCCGACACCCTCTACGTGCACGGGCTGGCCGCTCCGTTCACCGTCAACACCATGCCCGACGCCACCCTTAAGGCCTTCTTCGACCACGGCGAGGTAGGGGACCCGCTGCCGGCCGACGGCGGCGACGCCGATGCGCTGCTCGCGCGGTTCACCGAAGCGGGCGTCGATCTGGGCGAGCTCGCGACGCAACTGCAGCGCGACGGGGCCAAGTCCTTCGTCGATGCCTGGAACGAGCTGGTGGGCCGGATCGACGCCCAGACGTCCGCGGTCGCCTGAACAGCGCACCAGATGATCACCGACGAGACGTTCCCAGTCGAGCCGTGGCACCTTCGTGAAACCGAGCTGGACATGAGCTTGCTGGCTCAGGCGGAGTCGTTGTTCGCGCTATCCAACGGCCATATCGGCTTGCGCGGCAACCTCGACGAGGGCGAGCCGTTCGGCCTTGCGGGCACATATTTGAACGGCTTCTACGAGACACGGCCGTTGCCCTACGCCGAGGCCGGCTACGGCTATCCCGAAGACGGTCAGTCTCTCATCGACGTCACCAACGGCAAAATCATCCGATTGCTCGTCGATGACGAACCGCTTGACGTGCGCACCGGTGAATTGGCCGAGCACCAAAGGGTTTTGGATATGCGCGCGGGCACGCTTGCCCGGCTGGCGCGGTGGCGCTCCCCGAGGGGCAAGCAGGTCAGGGTGACATCGACCCGGCTGGTGTCGCTGACGCAGCGCAGCGTGGCCGCCATCGAATACGACGTGGAGGCGCTTGACGAATCCATGCTTATCACCGTGCAATCCGAGCTGGTGGCCAACGAGGATCAGCCGGCGCCGTCGGCGGACCCGCGAGTCGCGGCGGCGTTGGACAAGCCGCTAGAGCCGGTGGGCCACGAGAAATCCGAGCGGGGCGCAGTGCTGGTGCACCGGACGCGGGCGAGCGGGTTGACCATCGTTGCGGCGATGTCTCATGAGGTGGTGGCGCCCGGGCGGGTCGAAGTGGTCGGCGACGTTGGCGCCGACTGGGCGCGCACCCTCGTGATCTGTGGCCTGCAGCCGGGCGAGCACCTACGCATCGTGAAGTATCTGGGCTATGGCTGGTCGAACCTGCGGTCGTCGACCGCGCTGGTCGACGATGTCGCCGGCGCGGTGGCCCAGGCCCGCTTTACCGGATGGCAGGGGCTGTGCCAGGCGCAGCGGGCCTGTCTTGACGACTTCTGGGACTGCGCAGACGTCGAGGTCGAGGGCGACCCGCAGTGCCAGCAGGCGGTGCGCTTCGGACTGTTTCACTTGCTTCAGGCCAGCGCGCGCGCCGAGCGGCGGGCGATCCCGGCGAAGGGCCTGACCGGCGACGGCTATGACGGGCACGCCTTCTGGGACTCCGAGGGGTACGTGCTTCCCGTGCTCACCTATACCGCGGCGTATGCCGCCGCCGACGCGCTGCGGTGGCGGGCCTCAATTCTGGATATGGCGCGCCAGCGGGCGGCAGAGCTCGGGCTGAGAGGGGCGAGCTTTCCATGGCGCACCATCGCCGGGCAAGAGTGCTCGGGGTACTGGCCGGCCGGCACGGCGGCCTGGCACGTCAACGCCGACATAGCGATGGCCTTCGAGCGCTACCGCATCGTGACCGGCGACGAGTCGCTGGAAGCCGAGTGCGGACTGGAGGTGCTCGTCGAGACCGCCCGACTGTGGCTGGCATTGGGGAATCACGACCACTACGGGGTATGGCATCTCAGCGGGGTCACCGGCCCCGATGAGTACACGGCAATGGTGCGCGACAACGTGTTCACCAACCTGATGGCCGCACACAACCTGCGCACCGCGGCCGATGCATGCGGGCGGCATCCCGAGGCGGCAGGCGCGATGGGCGTAACCTCCCAGGAGACTGCGGCGTGGCGGGATGCCGCCGACGCGGTGTGCGTGCCCTACGAAGAGAAACTGGGTGTGCACGAGCAGTGTGCGGGATTCACCACATTGCCGGAGTGGAACTTCACCGCAGACACGGCCTATCCGCTGCTGCTACACGAGCCCTACGTGCGGCTGTACCCGTCACAGGTGGTTAAGCAGGCCGACCTGGTGTTGGCGATGCATTGGCAAAGCCACGCGTTTTCCATCGACCAGAAGGCCCGCAACGTCGACTACTACGAGCGGCGCACGACGCGCGATTCGTCGCTGTCGGCGGCCACGCAGGCGGTGCTGTGCGCCGAGGTCGGTCACCTCGAGCTGGCCCACGACTACACCTATGAGGCGGCGTTGCTCGATCTTCGCGACCTCAACCACAACACCCGCGACGGCCTGCACCTGGCGGCGTTGGCTGGAGCCTGGACGGCGTTGGTGTCGGGGTTTGGCGGTTTGCGCGACGATGAGGGGGTGCTGGCGTTGGACCCGTGCCTGCCCGACGGCATCACCAGATTGCGGTTCCGACTGCGCTGGGGGGGCTTTCGGCTGACCGCCGACATCGGCCACGCCGAGGTCACGTACCTGCTGCGCGACGGGCCGGAGGGCCAGCTGACCATCCGCCACGCCGGCTCTCGCTTGGATCTGAGAACCGATTCGCCCACGACGATGCCCGTGCGGCCGCGGGTTGCGCTGCTGCCGGCCCCGCCGCAGCCGCCTGGCCGCGCGCCCCTGCGACTCGCGGGAAAACATGGCGACGACGGTGCCAATGCTGGGGGCAATTGCAGCGCGACGGGGCCAATTCCTTCGTCAATGCCTGGAATGAGCTGATGGGCCGGATCGAGACGCAGACGTCCGCGGTCGCCTAAACAGCCCACCTGGACCGCCATGCCAAGAAGGGAGTCAAAACGTGTCGATTCCGCCGTTGCGTGAGCGCCCGGCGTACGAGGCTCTTGCCCGACACCACTCGAAGATGGAGGGCCGCCATCTGCGAGAACTTTTCGCCGAGGACGCTACCCGCGGCGAGCGGTTCTGCGCTAAGGCCGCCGGGATCTACCTCGATTACTCGAAGAACCGCATCACCGAGGAGACTCTGAGCCTACTGTTTCAGCTGGCGCGGCAGTCTGAGTTCGAGCAGCGCCGCGACATGATGTTCGCCGGGGAGCGGATCAACGTGTCCGAGAACCGCTCGGTGCTGCACGTGGCGTTGCGGATGCCGAAAGGCACATCGCTGATAGTCGACGGGGTCGATGTCGTCGCCCAGGTGCATGAGGTCCTCGATCGGATGGCCGATTTCGCCACCAAGATCCGTTCGGGTGCCTGGAAGGGGCACACCGCCAAGCCGATCCGCAATATCGTCAATATCGGCATCGGCGGATCCGATCTAGGGCCGGTGATGGCCTACGAGGCGCTGCGCCACTACACCCACCGTAACCTGACGTTCCGCTTCGTCTCCAATGTCGATTCCACTGACTTCGCGGAGGCGACCAGAGACTTGGCGGCGGAGGAAACGCTTTTCATTGTGTCATCGAAGACCTTCGGAACCCTCGAGACGATGACCAATGCCACCTCGGCCCGCGACTGGGTGATCAGCCAGCTCGGCAACAACGCGGTCGCAAAGCATTTCGTGGCCGTTTCGACCAATGCCGATCGGGTATCTGAGTTCGGCATCGATACCGCGAACATGTTCGGCTTCTGGGATTGGGTCGGCGGGCGGTACTCAATGGACTCCGCCATCGGCTTGTCGACGATGGTGGCCCTGGGCCCGGAGGGGTTCGGCGAGCTGCTGGCCGGCTTCCACGCGATGGACGAGCACTTTCGCACCGCCCCGCCGGAGAAGAACCTGCCGATGCTCATGGGTCTGCTCGTGGTGTGGTACGTGAATTTCTTTGGGGCCCAGTCGATCGGCGTGATGCCCTACGACCAGTACCTCAAGCGTTTCCCCGCCTACCTGCAGCAGCTAACAATGGAGTCCAACGGCAAGCACGTCACCATCGCCGGCACCGTCGTGGACTACCAAACCGGCGCGGTGTATTGGGGCGAACCGGGCACCAACGGCCAGCACAGCTTCTATCAGCTAATCCACCAGGGAACAATGCTGATACCGGTCGACCTTATCGGCTTCTGCAAGAGCCTCAACCCACTGCGCGACCACCACGACATCCTGTCATCGAACGTGTTCGCCCAGGCCCAGGCGCTTGCCTTCGGCAAAACCGAGGAGCAGGTCCGCGCGGAAGGAACCCCCGAGGCCGTGGTGCCACACCGGGTCATGCAGGGCAACCGCCCCACCAACGTGCTGCTGGCGCAGAAGCTGACTCCGTATGTGCTTGGCGCGCTGGTCGCTCTGTATGAGCACAGCGTTTTCACCCAGGGGACCATCTGGAACATCGACTCCTTCGACCAATGGGGTGTCGAGCTGGGCAAGCAGCTGGCGTTGGCGATCATCCCCGAGCTGAAGAGCGCCACCGAGCCCGAACTCGGCCACGATTCGTCGACTAACGCGCTCATTCGCCACTATCGGACACTTAAAGGGTAAGGAGAGCGAACATTTCGACTGCCACGCCCATGGGCATCGAGCGAGAGAAGCAGGTCGCGGCGGAGGCGGCAGCAGATCTGGTTGAAGACGGCATGACCGTCGGGCTCGGCACCGGCTCGACGGTGGCGTTTTTGCTCCCGGCCCTGGCACGCCGAGCGCTCGACATTCGTTGTGCCGCTACGTCGCCGCGCACCGAGCATGCCGCCCGCGAGCTGGGCCTGGAGGTGGAGGCACCGCAGGACATCGAACATTTCGATGTGGCCATCGATGGCGCAGATCAGATCGCCCCCGACGGGTGGCTGGTGAAGGGCGGCGGCGCCGCGCATACCCGCGAGAAAATCGTCGCGGCAGCCGCGGATCGCTTCACAGTCATCGCCGACTCGTCCAAGCTCGTCGATGCTCTGCACGGCCCCATCCCGCTCGAGCTGCTGCGCTTCGGGCTCCGCGCCACGATGCGCCGGATCGCACCGGCCTCGTTGCGCGATGTCCCGCTAAGCCCAGACGGCGGCGTGATCGCCGACTACCAGGGACCAGTCACCGACCCGGCAGCGCTGGCCGCCTGGTTGGCCTCCACACCCGGTGTTGTCGAGCACGGCCTATTCCCGCCCGAGATGGTGGCAACCGTCCTGGTGGGCAGGGGAAGGTCGGTCGACCGAATCGACTTCACACACAGGGCCCGATAAGCCGACCGATGAGAGGCACGGTGCGGCGGTGGTGATCGCGGCCTGGCGCCGCAGCCCGAGTCAGCAACCACCCCGATCACGCCACTGCCGTGGACCTGCCGGCCTCGCGGCCCAGCAGCGCGATATCGACCAAGCAGTCCCCACCCGGCTGCCAACGCGATTGCCAGATCGTGTCCCCCCAGCCTTAATAGCCGCGAAGAATCCGGCGACGCAGACGAGCCCTGCGGCACGACGATAGCGACCCGGTCACCGCGGGCGTAACTTGCTGTAGCCGCCCCTATTCCGGTTGCGACGAAGGGCGCGCCGCATTTGAGCATGAGCAATCGTCAATAACTGGGAGCCTGTGGATCGGCGTGTTACGCGGCTCGGTGCTCACCTCCTGATTCGTCGGGTCGTTCGAGGAGTTTGCCGTCCTTGAATCGGGCGCCGGGGCGGACGAGGGCCACCAGGTGGGGTGCGTTGAGCAGCCTTTAGCGGCGCTGGGCGGACTCGATGAGTTTGAACGCCATCGCAACACCGGCCGCGCGGGAGCCGGGGCCTTTGGTGACCCGGTGGCGCAACCGTACGGTCGTGAAGGTCGACTCGACCGGGTTCGTGGTGCGCAAATGCACCCAATGCCCAGCCGGGAAGTCGTAGAAGGCGAGCAGCACATCGAGATCATCGGTGATCTTGGCGGCGGCTTTCGGCCACTTCGCCCCTAGGACGCTGCTGATGTAGTGCCTCCTGGTGGGGTTGGTTCGACGGCGTGTCGACGGCGTTCGAATTTTGACCCCGGCGGCGGTTGAGAATTGGCCCCTGGGTACCAGGCGGGTGTTCGGGTCAGGCGATGGCCCAGCCGGTTGCGCCGTGGTGCAGGCCCAGGGTGGCCAGGCGAGCCAGGTTGATGGCACCGGCTCGGGCCAGGATGTCGGTCAGGATGCGTTTCTTGCCGCGGCACCGAGCGTTTCGGCCGCCCCAGGGGCGGCGGGTGAAGTGGCTGATCTTACGTTCCACCACGGGCCGATACGTTCGGTAGTCCTGCTGCCAGCCCGGATCCCGTTGGCGCGTTTTGGCGTGCTGCAGGGCGGCTTCATGTGGGTGGATGCTGATCACCCGTCCCCGACGGGATTTGGTGCAATCGGCCCGCAGTGGGCAAGTCCCGCAGAGCGCACCGAAGCGTGCGACGCGGTTACGCAGGCCAGTGCGGATGGCCACGCTGTGGTGAGCCGGGCAGGTGACGGTGCCGGCGGCCAGATCAATCGTGAACCGATCTTTGGAAAAGCCGTTGGCGTTGCGCACCGGGGGCACCTTGGTGCGCATGTCATGTCCACGTGCCGTCTGCTCATCCAGGGTGGCCCCATCCGCGTAAGCCGAATCTCCATACACCTCAAAGTCTTTCAACTCTGAGCCGCCGGCCGAGGCGCTCCCGCCGTGCTCACCGGCCCCAGCTTCGGTGTCGGCAGGTGCGCCAACGCCGCGATGGTTCAGCAGTTCGTCGATCACCTCGCGGTCGGCAGCGTTGGCCGGCGTTACGGCGACAGCGGTGATCAGCTCCTCGTCGGGATCGACCGCGAGATGGGACTTGTAGCCGTCGAAAGTCCGGGCCCGTGACTTGTGCCCGTGGCGGGCCTGGACGTCAACGGTGGAGATCAGCCGATCGCGGGCCACCCGCCGGGCGATCCGAAAGATCCCGTCCTCGCCGGCCTCGACATCTTGGCCGGCCACCAACCCCAGCAGCTCAGCAGCCTCACCCAGCGGCCCGGCCAACTCGCGGTCGTCCAACACCGCCAGCGCGGCCTGAGCATCCTTTACCAGCGCATCCACCAACGCATCGCGGGCTCTCGGGTCATCCCAGTCACACGGCGGCTTACCCACGCTGGTGTAGTCATCATCACGGGTCAGCACCGCGCGCAGCCCGGCAGCCAACGCCGCATCGGCGCGGTCCGCCGCCGACAACACCCGCCGGATCGCGGCCCGCAATTGAATCACGGTGTCCTGAGTGGCCACCGCGTCAAACAACGGGGTGGAATCCAGCACCCGGCGCCGCCCCCGCAACAACCCGGCCGCGGCCGCCGTGGCATTGACATCGTCGAACAACCGCCGCGGCCGCTCCGAAGCACGCAGCCGATTACGCATCCCGACCAGCACCGTGGGATGAAACGCCGCCGCATCCACCGTCAACCCGGCAGCCGCTTTCCACCGCAAATCAAAGGCCAACCGGTCACAGGCCTCCCGATCCGACAATCCCTCGTAGGCCTGCAGCAGCATCACCGTGGCCACCACCCGCGCCGGCACGGTCGGACGGCCCAGCGTCGACCGCTTGAACAAATCAGCGAAGTAATCGTCGCCGAACAACGCAGCACCATGCTCAGCCAGCAGCCGATAGACACTGCCCTCAGACAGCTGATCACCCACCAACAACAACACGTCATCAAATGAGCCCTGCCAGGTTTCACGCCCTAAAGCCACACACCGATCCTGGCCGCACACCCGCGCCAAACCCGCTCAGGCACGCCGAAACTCGCGCAACTAAATCAGCAGGGTCCTAGTCGGCCGCGAACGCCTTCGCGGCTTTTGTTGCCTGCTGTTTGTTTTCGGCGTTCTAGATCTCGGCCAGTGCTTTCTTGGCGCCCGGATGGGCCGATTTCAGCAGCGCGGCAAGGACATTGCTGATCTTGTGCCACCAGCACCGCTGATGATGCCGACAGGCCCTGCCCCGGATCCAAGGAACTGTTCGAGCGCCGGTCGCGGTGCAAGTTGGTGATCTTCGCCTCGCTGTTCACCGCCGCCGCCCAGACTCGCCATCGTCATGTTGGCCAGCACCATCACCGCTTCGCCCCGAAAAGCCATGGCGAGCACGGGACTCGGCGCGGCAGCGGTCATCGGCTACGTCAGTTCCCGCCTGCCCAGCAGCTCGGTGTTGATCGCCGAAATCTCGGCCACCACCGCCTCGATCTCGGTACCGGTATGCACGCAGCGGCGCACCACATCCAGCAGCGCCGCGGGCACATACCGCAGCCGCCCCCGACCAGCCGTCTTCGGCGCGAAGTAGACATAGGGGCCATGCGGTTCGCCCTCGGCGCAGCGGCAGCCGGCCTTGCCGCACCGCCGGGTCTGTTCCACCAGCGACCCGGTCAGCAGCAGCTCCGCGTCGCCGAGCCGGGCCACCAACCGACGCCGCCGCGCCAGCAACGACTGCGTGGGCAGACTCGACAGATCGTTCTTGTGTGTAATAATCACACAAGAGTATCTCGCCACCAGGCATGACGATCAACAACCCCGGATCGCGCGTGTCGGCACCGAGCGCGGCCAACCCCTCGGCCGACAACCGATGCCGCCGCACCGGGTCACCGCGGTCAGTCCACGCCAGCGGCACCGTAATCTGGCCACTGACACCGCCGGAACACACGAATACCGTGTCCCCGGCCCGGCGCTTGAGGTAAAGAACCTCCAGCCGCTGACCGATCAGCGGGTGGAACGAATGAGTGACGACAACGAAACCCAAATCATCACTGGACGACGCGGCACTATGCCGCCTCCGTCGGAATACCGAGCGGACGCTGCTTGCCGCCGGCCTTCGGAATGTACACGCGCCGAACCGGCATCGGGTCCCAGCTCGCACGACTGCGGTGCACGCGCACTGCCATATCCGCTCGCTCCGGCGACGACAAGGCAACCTCGCCGTCGATACCCGCCGTCCGACGCCCGGCATTGCGCTGGGTGACCTGCCGCACGCTCATCAGCGTGTTCGACCACGACCCCAGCATCAGTTTCTGCAGCGACCGGACCGTGGCCCAGTCCTGCTCCCGCGTCGCCTTGAAGATCCTGCGTCGCAAGGGGATTACGTTCTGCTCATGAGCACGCCAGTCGACGAAATCCCACTCCACAGCGACGTCCTCGGGTCCGTTCACCACGACGGTGTCCAACTTGCCCCTTCGGTTCATCAGGCCATCAGCCTCGGTGTTCAAAGGCTCACCTGCCCACGTCAGCACCCTTTCGAGTCCGGCCGCTCGGACCGGCATCCGGCCGGTTCCCCACGACGACCGCCTGGAGCAGCAGCCACGCTGTCGCGAGTCCCGTCGCCTTTCGGCCACCGGCATCCGCTTCCTGGGCATCCTGTCCCCGCCGAGGGGTTCCGCCCCTCTTACGATCGGCCTACCGGACCGACTCGGCCCGGACCCCGACGGGGTTTCCACGTTCCACGCACACGAAATACGGCCGGGGTGGGCGCCCCCTATACCCCGAGGCCAGCGGTGTTCCCACGACCGGCTCTCACTCCCCGGTCGCCGCTTGCCGCCGCTTCCAGCGGCCAGGCCCTATCACCCACGTATTCGTCCCGTCTTCCAAGGTTAGAAATAACGAAGCATCATCAGGAGTTCACTCACGTTCACCCGCCCGGCCTTCCCCTCGCCCGGTTGCTCCCCCAGACGGAACAGGGGCCCTTAGGCTTCTACCCTGGGCTTCGCACCCCAACGGACAGACCCGTCGACGCACGCCAGGGCGGGGATCGATCTTGAACACTGATCGAGAACTACGCATCCGGCATGACCGGCCTCCAATCTGCGCGTTCACTCGCTATGCGCGACCTCGTGTCGCACGTGAGGATTTTCTTTGCCGAAGCAGCGTCATCGTCGTCTTCAGCCCCAGCTGCTCGGCCTCCTCGGTACTGGGCACCACGATCGAATGCAGCAGCATCACGCCATCGTCGGGCAGAATGTTGTAGCACATCTTGAAAAAAATCGTCGTAGCGGTCGAACCTGCCGACGCCGTCGGCGAAGTGCTCGAACGCGCCCAGCGACACAATCCGGTCCACCGGTTCGTCAAACTGCTCCCAGCCCTGCAGCCGCACCTGATTGGACCGCGGGCTGTCCATCTCGGCGAACGTTTGCTCGTCGTCGGCCAGCTGATTCTCGCTTAGCGTCAGCCCGATCACATTGACGTCGCACTTCTCGATTCGCGCCTTATGGTGGAGCGCCGGCTGCAGCCAATGTCGAGCAGCGTCATGCCGGGCTCCAGTCCCGGCTTGCCCAACGACAGATCGACCTCGGCGCGCTGGCCTCTTCCAGAGTCATGTCGTCGTATTCGAAGTACGCGCAGCTCTAGGTCATCGTTGGGTCGAGCCACAACCGGAAGAAATCGTTGGACAGGTCATAAGTGCGAGTGGACGTGCTCGACGTTCGACGTGAGGTCGGGTTTACTCGAGCGTGCCTACTTGTGCGATGAACGCAGATGCGATACGTCACCTCGGGTCGACCCAAATTCCGGTCCAGCGTCGCGTCCGCACCCGCCTGCTGCTAGCAGTTCCCAGTGTAGGCCGCTACTTAACCAGGGTGAACTGACCAACGTTTGAGATTCTCTTGCGGAAGAGGTTTGCACAGCCGGTCAGATAGTGCATATATCGGTCATAGACCTCTTCAGACTGAATGGCGATTGCGCGGTCGCGATTGGCATCCAGATTTGCTGCCCACGCGTCCAAAGTTCGCACGTAATGCGGCTGCAGCAATTCGATCTTCTCGATCAAGAACCCGGCGTCCTGCGAATTCTCCACGATATCCCCTTTGCCCGGCATCTCTCCACCGGGGAAGATCTCTGTCCGGAGAAATCGAAAGAAGCGCAGATCACTCATTGTCAGAGGGATGCCCTTCTCATGCAATTCACTTTGCGGATAGCTGAAAATGCTGTGCAACAACATCCGTCCGTCATCGGGAAGGATGTCGTAGGCACGTTCGAAGAACGCGGCATACCGCACCTTCTTGAAGGCGTCGAAGGCCTCGATGGTGACGATCCGATCGACCTTCTCGTCGAACTCTTCCCAGCCTTGCAGGCGCGCCTCGACATTGCGCTTCGTCGGAATCTTGGCGAGCTTGGCCTTGCTGCACTCGTAGTGATTGCGGCTCAGCGTGATGCCGATGACATTGACGTCGTACTTCTCGACCGCCCGGACCAGCGCCGAGCCCCACCCGCAGCCAATGTCGAGCAATGTCATCCCCGGCTCTAGGTCCAGCTCGCTCAGCGCCAGATCCAACTTGGCGATCTGAGCCTCTTCGAGGGTCATGTTGTCGCGCTCGAAATATGCGCAGGTGTAGAGTAGGTCATCGTGGGGTCTAACAATAACGAGAAAAATTCGTCGGAAATGTCGTAGGTCGATTGCGACTCTTCATAAAACGGTGTCAACTTAGCCATGCGACGACTCCGCAGCCCTCTTTCGTCCGGACGCCAAGTACCCTCTTTGTGTATTAATCACCGTCTGTCCTGCTCGGCGGCTAATATTCTAGGTCAGCTTGGGCGTCCGGCCGTGGTGCTTTCCGGCCGACGTCGTGTGCTGCGCCACACGGGGCATTGCAGCACGGCGGCACGCGACTCCCGTCGATCCGTTGCAGCCGAACGTGGCCACCCCTCGTATGTAGATCAAGTCAGTATCTGCCGAACGCAAGCGCGACGTTGTGCCCGCCGAATCCAAACGAATTGCTGATTGCGTAGTTATAGTTGCCCGTTCGCGGCTCCCCAGCGACCACGTCTAGATCGATCTCCGGATCGAGGTTGACCAGGTTCAGCGTCGGTGGGATGACCCCGTCGCGCAGCGCCATCACAGTCAGGATGGACTCGACCGCCCCGACCGCACCGACCGAATGGCCGAGGGCCGCCTTGGGTGCATAGACCGCCGGCTTATGGCTACCCATCGCAATGTTTATCGCCTTTCCTTCGGCCACGTCGCCGACAGTGGTGCCGGTGGCATGCGCGTTAACGTGGTCAATATCGGCGCGAGTCAGCCCAGCGAGCTGAATCGCCCGTGTCATCGCGTACCCGGCCTGTTCCCCGTTCGGATCCGGGGCCACCATGTGGTAGCCGTCAGAGGTGATGCCGGCACCCATCAGCCGCGCGAGGATGGTCGCGCCGCGCACTTTGGCGTGCTCCTCGCGCTCGATCACCATGAGCGCGCCGGCCTCGCCGAACACGAAGCCGTTGCGGTCCTTGTCGAACGGCCGACAAGCGCCGACCGGATCGTCGTTGGTGGTGGACAACACGATGCGCATCGCAGCGAATGCGGCGATGGGCACCGCCTCAATCTTCATCTCGACGCCGCCGCAAATCGCCACGTCGGCGTCGCCCAACACGATGCTGCGCCACGCGTGGGCGATGGCCTCAGCTCCGGACGCGCACGCCGACACTGGTGTCAACACCCCGGCCGTGGCGTGGCGCTCCAGCCCAACCGCGGCGGACGCGGCGTTGGGCATGTACTTCTGCACACCAAGCGGATACACCGCCTTAATACCGCGTGCCCGCATCTCGTCGTAGCCCGAGACCAGTTCCTCTGTAGAGCCCCATCCCATCCCGGTGCCTATCGACACCATCAACCGCTTGGAATCCACTTCCGGCGATCCGGCGTTCTCCCACACCCGACGACCCAGGATCGTGGACATCTTCCCTAGATATGACAGCCGACGCAGCTCCACCCGCGTCAGCTCATGATCGAAATCCTCCAGAAGATGCCCGCCGATGCGAACCGGAAGGTCAAATTCCTCGACGAA